>JAPXLT010000037.1:0-24318 GCA_033809415.1 Lentisphaeria bacterium | reverse complement strand
CTTTACACGGACTTTACACGGACTTTACACGGACTTTACACGGACTTTACACGGACTTTACACGGACTTTACACGGACTTTACACGGACTTTACACGGACGGGTCGGACAGAACATAGACCTTCCTGCTCCCTGCACCCTGCACCCTGTCCCCTGCACCCTGTCCCCTGCACCCTTTTTAGTATTTGATATCGGGTTTTACGGGGTCGTAGCGTGGGTGGGTGACATTTGGCGTTCGCATGCCACCGGTGCGGTAGATGGATGGTGGGCGGTCACAATCAAAAATGAGGGTGGGCGCGAGTTCTTTTTTCATGGTCGGAGGAAGATTGATGGTAATCGTATCCTCCTTTTGGATAAATTTGAGGCGTCCGAAGTTGCGGCAGCTTACTTCCTTGACATTCATTTCCAGGCCGGTTAGCACAGCTTGTTGTCCGGGGAAATAGAGTAGTACCCAGAACATACGCTGTCCCTGTGCGTAGAATGGTCCGGCAGGGTCCCAGTCTCCATTCTCGCTAGGCTGTCGCAGTCCCGGTGAAAAACGCATGGGAGTGATATTTTGCATCAGTTCCATGCCGCCATTTTTCAGCCAGGTGCCGACTTGACGGATAATGTCGCTCGAGGCCTCGGGAATCGAGCCGTCGCCGCGCGGTCCGATATTCAGCAGCAGATTGCCTTTGCCTATTGCGCAGGTCAGCAGCATTCTGATCACTTCTCGGGGTGATTTCCAGTCTTCATCATGAGCATGATAGCCCCAGTGCTCATTCAAGGTCATGCAGGCTTCCCAAGGTGCCCAGGGTTCCGGCGCTGTCAGGTGTTTTTCCGGGGTGCGAAAATCTCCTGGCAGGCCATTGCGTCCGTTAAACAGCAATCCGGGTTGTATTTCCCGCAATTCCCGGTTCATGCGTTCTGCCTGCCAGGCCTCTGCGTTAAATGGCCACCATCCATCATACCAGAAGATATCAATCGGGGTGAAGAGTTTAAGCAGCTCTTTCAGACGGGCGAAAGTATTGCTGATGAATTGCTGGTATGCATCCGGATTCTCCAGGGCGGCAACGGCATCCGGCTGATCAAACCAGTTGTTCAAGCTGTGATAGAGGCCGATGCGCAAATCATGTTCGCGGGCAGCATCAACGATTTCGCGGACTAAATCACGCCCGCAGTACTGCCAGGAATGAAAGTCCGTCAACTTGCTTGGGTAAAGCCGGAATCCGTCGTGGTGCATGGTAGTGAAAACCAGATATTTCATGCTGCCATCGACAGCCAGTTGACAGATTTCCCGGGCGGAAAAATGCTCGGGCTTGAAGTTGACTGCCACTTGACGCATCTGTTCCGGAGAAATCTTTTCCCGGTTCATGACCCATTCCCCGCGCCCGAGTTGGCTGTACAGGCCATAATGAATGAACATGCCATAACGCAATTCGGCAAATTCCAGACAATCCATTGCGATTCCCTTGTTACATAAGATTTTTTAACAACGAAAAGACACGAAAAGACACGAAAATTTATATAGGGTTGTTGCTCAGACGGATGGGATTACACTGGCTGGACTATCCGCACAGACCTTGTTTTTTGTCCACGGAAAGCGCGGAAAATTTGTAGGAAAGGTGCGTAGTGCATTTGTGTCCCGTCCACAATGTCCACAATGTCCACAATGTCCACCCCGTCCCTGTCTTTTCATGGGGTTTCGGTGTATGGGCTATAGGAGAAGGATGGGGTTGATGAGGGGATTGCGGTTGTGGTGATTTTTTCGCCATTGAGCCACTGCCTGGCCTGGAATGCCATGCTGTTGGATGCCGCATCAACCGGGGGAGGCATCTGCTGACTTTGCAAAGTCATATTCATAGCGTCTTCCCAAGGAACTTCATAGACTTTCAAAACGACTTGCGCGCAGTCGGCAAATTCCTTTTGTGCCGGGAAGCGTTTTTGCAATTGCACCAGCGAAAACATGGCATTGCCAATCACGTCTATCCCTTCAAACATCGGCTCCATCCCAGGAATTACTGGACGGGTGCACTGAACGACAAGGCGTTTGGCGACTTCCAGAAGTTGTGCTTCTTCCGCTTTGCTGGAAGGATTGAGCTTCCCGGCTGCCCAGGCGGCATTGCGACGTTCGTCCGGCTGCGTCTTGGCAGTGTTTTTCAGGCATTGCAACAGGGACTTGGCGAAGACTCCTTGCGGAAAATATCCCATGGCCGCAAAAGCTTCTATGCGCACGCTGTCACTTTGCTGATCAAGGCAGAGTTTTTGCAGTACGGCTTCGCCGCCCGGCGGCTGCAAGCGTCCAACCGCATGGGCGACTGCTGTGCGTACCAAAGGCGAAGGATGTCCTGCATATTGTTGCAGCAATTCGCCGCAGCTGCCGGAGGGCGCCAGAGCTGCCAGAGCCAATATGCCGGCTGAGATGTTTTCCGAAGTCGTTTCCCGAGGTATCAGCTCGGTGATTGCCGGGACTGCACTGCGCTGAAGGAGTCGGGTCAGCGCCTGCATGGCATGCAGGCGCTGAAGCGAATTTTGACTGGACAGGGCTTGTTCCAGAGACTCGCGGGCCGGACCTTCGCCCTGACCTGCTGCCAAAACGATGGCCGCTTCGGCTTCCTGGCGAACCTGTCGGGAAGAATCCGAGAAAGATTGCAGCAGTGCATTAATAGCCGCCGCGTTATTCAAATCTCGATGTCGTTGCAGGGCTTTGACGGCAGCCAGACGCACGCCTTGGTGAGAGTCACTCAAAGCGGTAAGAATCAACTCCTGGAATGCACCTGTATTGGCCTCGCAGGCAGCAAGCCGGATGCCAGGCTCCGAATCTTCGAGAAGGGTGCGTAGGCGTGCAGGATTTTCCGGAAAGGGATCGCGTGCGGCGGCTAAGCGTAATTGGCTCGAGCCGGCGGCGGCCTGATCGAGCCAGGCGGAGACTTCCGGGGGGCGCGGGCGGATTGCGCTGGCCACCTGAAGCGCCAGAGCCTGAATTTCAACTGAGGAATCCTGGCGAAATTCCAGAATCCGGGACTGCAGCAGGTTTGCCTTTTCGGGGTGGTTGCTGAAGACTTTCCATGCCGCTATTCGCAGTTTCAGCGGAATTGTAGGGGCGCTGCCGGGCGCCAGAAAAGGAATCAGTTCTTGCAGGTCGGCATTGGGCAGCTGTCCGAAGAGCACGATGGCACTCTCGAGGGTGGCGACGTGATCGGAATTCAGGAAGGCGGTTATCTTGGTGGCAGGGATTGTTTGCAGGTCGGTCTTTTGCAGCAGTTGCAGGATCGTGCTTTGCACCTCCGGAACTTTTTCGTTCTCGAGCCATTGCAGCATTAGTCTCTGATGCGCCGGGATCGGAGCTTCGCTGAGTTCGCATAGGATCCGAGTGCGCAGATCGGCAGGGAGCATGGGAAGTCCATCCATAAGATTCTCGAGTACGTGTGGCTCGACTTCATAATGTCCTTGAGCATTCAGATGCTGATTGGAAATGGGTTCCTTTTCCCAGATTTGCATCCAGAAAGGAAAAAACAGTACCAAGGTGCTGTAGAGGGCGGCAAGCGATGTCATAATGAAATCCTGTTATTAATCTGCACGATCATCCAGAAGTCTGTTTGTGGAAGATTAAAAAACGATGTGCAAGTTTCTGGCCTTGAAAATTTTTCTCGTTTGATTGTGGTGCCTTTACAAGGCACTGGTCTTTGGTGGGTTCCTCACCCCAGACTGAAGTCTGGGGTTAAGCATAGTTAAGCGCCTACGGCGCAAAGCATTGTACCGATCCGACTGATCTGACCGATTTGTTGTCCGTGTCCCGTCCGTGTCCCGTCCGTGTAAAGTCCGTGTGGGTTGCGGGCGATCAGTCCGCGCCAAGCCTTTTCGTGTCTTTTCGTTGTTAAAAAATTATTTTTGCTCTTTGAAGAGGAAATGGACCCGGATTGCTGAGATGGTCAGGAGGATCACCGTGAGGATGCTGAAAATGATCAGGTGGTTTTGCCAGAGTCGGTTTCCAAAGAGGCTTGGCAATCGGGAGGCCAGGGAATTATCGAGGGTGATTTCCAATGCGGCAATAAAGGGGTTGAACATCAGAAAGGCGGCCTGGATGGTGGGGCTGATGCGAGTGCTGAACAGCAGTACGGACAGCGAGCCGGCGGTAAAGAGCAGGGCAAAAGCATAGCTGATGGCAGTGGCGACGCCAGTTCCCGGTGAGAAGCAGGACGCGCACAGGCCGCCGGCAGTCAGCACCAGGCAGGTGGTGATCAGAACTCCCATCCAGGCACCCACCCGCCAGTAATTGTCAATGAGCGATTGCCAGGCCAGCTTGCTGGTTTCGAGCGCTTCCGCAGAAAAGCCCTTGGGAAACAACCCGGCGAAATCAATGGTTGCAGTGCTTTCCAGATAGACGAGCGCGAGAAAAACCGGCAGGCTGCTGAGCAGGAAGATCAACACATAGAGCAAAGCGGCTTTCATTTTGCCGGTAACAACGGTAAAGGAAGAAAGCGGTGAAAGGCGCAGTAGCAGCAGGGTGTCCCGAGTGATTTCATCGGTAATGCTGCTGCTGCTGACCGTGGGAGCAAGAATCGCCACAACCCCCAGCTGGAAAATAATGGCCACCGCACGGATTTTATCCAGATCAGTCTCACCGACCTGGCCGGCGATTAAAACCAGAATCCCGATGCTCAGGCAGATGCAGATGGTCAGCGCACGAATGATGAATTTGGGATTGCCAAAAATCTTGCTGCGGATTTCAGCAACGAAGACTGGATTGCGCAGGGGGCTGATCGGCTTTTTCCGCCGCAATGGATCGATCAGATAAAAGGGCCAGCCCAGTTTTCGTTTGATCATGGTGCGGGTATCGACATATTTGCTGACGGTAGTCGAGCGCCGCAGGTTGGGCGGAGCAAAAATGAAGCGGGCAAAGATGGCAAAAAAGATCGCGCCCAGCACCAGCATGCTGACCAGAAAGAAGCTGAAGACATTTTCGGCAGAAGCACCGATGACGCCGATTTCATAGGTTTCGGCAAACTGCAAGGCAAACAGGGCTTCATAGGGACTGATTGCACGCAGCTTCAGGAAGAACGGCTGCATCGCCGGAATTTTCAGCAGCACGGAAGGCAGCCAGGTGGCGCCAGCCATAATAGTGATGCCGATGTAGGTTGCCAGCAGCGCGGCGTAACTGCGCTGGCAGAGGGAGCTTACCGCCAAGCCAAAAAGTCCATAAACGATGGTTGACATGGCGACGATGGTCAGCGCCTTGCCCAGGGCGGACAGGCTGATGCCGCCACTCAAAGCGCAGATTGCCGTAACTGGAATGGACACACAGAACAAAACCAGGGAAATGCCAAGCGTTCCAATCAGTTTTCCGGTCAGGATTTCACCTGGAGTGAGCAGGCTGGTCTGCAACATGACAAAGGTTCTGCGTTCACGCTCGGAAGTGATGGCGCTGGCGGTGAAACCAGCGGTAAGTAGGATCATGAATGTCAATTCGGCGCCCAGGAAAATGGTGAAGAGTTCATTGCTGTTGGCGTCCGAAAAAATTCCGCTTCTAGGCCAGAGCAGAAACAGGATCAGCCCCAGGGTCAGCACGGTTAGCGCCGCCCCGAAGATCGTCTTCCAGCTGCGTGCGCCGATGGTAAACTCCCGTTGCAGAATCGGGTTGCTGAACAATTTTTTCAGCGAGGTGATGAAGGAAAAGTTCTTTTGCATCGCTTCTTTTCTTTTGCCGTTTTCCGGGATCAGGAATTCTGGTGTGTTACAGAGAGGAAGACCTGTTCCAGGTCGGCATGTTCCTCCCTCATTTCCATGATCCGAACCCCTTTGTGAATCAGGCTGTTCAGCAAGTCAGGGAGATTGTTGCGCAATCCGGTGAACAGGAAGTGCAGCTCATTGGCGGTGACCGTCAACTCTTGCACACCGGGAAAATTCTCGCAAATGTCTTTTGCAGGAGTGCTGTCGGAATCGAGGATAATCGTCAGCTTTAAATTTTCCTTGACCTTTTTGCTGACCTCATCGACAGTGCCAAAGGCCAGCATGCGTCCTTTTTCCAGAATTCCGATCAGGTCACAGACACCCGCGAGTTCCGGGAGGATATGGCTTGACAGCATGATCGTTTTGCCTAAATCCCGCAGGCGGAGGATGGTTCTGCGCATTTCGATGCGGGCGAATGGGTCCAGTCCCGAAGCCGGTTCGTCAAGAATGAGTACTTCGGGATCATGCAGCAGGGTTTTGGCCATGCCGATGCGCTGTGTCATGCCTTTGGACAGCGAGGCGACCTGGTAATCGATCATTTGCTGCGAACGGGTCAACTCGAGGACGGAACGGATGCGGCTTTCCCGCTGCCGTACCGGAATGTGATAGGCCGCACAGAAAAAATCGAGATATTCCCAGACGCTCATCTGGTCATACACCCCGAAATTATCCGGCATGTAACCGACAATTGCTTTGATTTTTCCAGCATTTGCCGGGGTGACCTCGATGCCATTGATAAAGGCGCGCCCGGCAGTAGGCCGGTACAGGCTGCAGAGTAATTTGATGGTGGTGGTTTTGCCAGCCCCATTCGGCCCGATATATCCGAAAATCTTCCCTTTCGGAATATGCATGGAAAGCCCATGCAGACCACGTCCGCCACCAAAATCCCTGGTCAAATTTTCTGTTCGTATCATATAACTGCCTCGCAATAAAGCCAACCTTCAAGTCATGGGTACAAAGGTACTGATTGTAGTGCCTTTACAAGGCACTGTCTTTGGGGAATCCCTCACCCCAGGCTAAAGCCTGGGGTTAAGCATGGTGAAGCGCCTACGGCGCAATGCGTTATGCCGGACAAAGACCGCCCCGTCCGACTTGTCCGACCCGTCCGACCCGTCCGACCCGTCCGACTTGTCCGACTTGTCCGACTTGTCCGCCCCGTCCGCCCCGTCCGACTTGTTGTCCGTGTAAAGTCCGTGTAAAGTCCGTGTAAAGTCCGTGTAAAGTCCGTGTGGGTTGCTGGCGATCAGCCCACGCCAAGTTTTTTCGTGTTTTTTCGTTGTTAAAAACCGGGTTTTGCGCAATGGATTTGTACGTCGCAGGAGAGGATTTTCCAGGAATTGACGCGTTGCGAGAGGCCTCCTCCGCCACTATCCGACTTGCCAGTCTGCTGAAGTATGGCATGGAGTTTATTTTCGCGTGGGTCAATGACCGGGCTTTCCGGCTTGAAGAAGAAGGTATTCCCTTCCCGCCGTACAGGTTCAATGCTGCGTTTGTCCAAGTCTATCAGGGTCAGCTTGAAGGATGTTTTCCCGCTGGGATCGCTGATGTCCAAAGCAATTTGGATTTCGCTGGCCTGGCAGCCGTGAAAGGTGTGATGGATATTGAAATCAAGCGGAAAAGTCTGTAATGTGCCCTCTTGGATTGCTATGTCGGAAAATTCACCAAGCCGGAAATACTGCCGCAGTATGGACTTCGGGGGAATGTCGATGGTGATGAACGCTGAATCAATCAAGAAATTACCAGTCGGGGCAGTGGTTTCGAGCGGGATAAATTCAAGATGGTAGTTATAGCCTGAAAAGTGTTCCTTGCCGTTGTCGATCCCGAGCAGATCGCATTTTTCGGTAATTCGTGTGGAAATCAGGCATAGGGTCGGGTTGGGCAGGCGAAGGGCACGGATGCCGGCGGAAGCGGAAAGGAAGACCAAGTCTGCCTCCATGGCCTCGAAGCGCCGTATGGTGCCAGTGACCTCGCCGTCCAGCAACTGCAAGGGAACGAGACCGCCTGGGAGCACCAGAATTGCACGCTTGGCATTTTTCAGATGTTCGGGAATTTTCCATGCTTGCAGTTGCAGGCCGTTTTCGCCCGAGGTCAGCTGCGGCAACACCGCTGCGTCAAGGCCATGATTTTGGCTGCTGGCCTGCCAGCACAGGGTGCGCGGACGGTATTGTTGGAGGGAGATTCTTTCCAGGAGGGTTTGCGCCCAGTCCGTCGTAATATGCAATGGGGTTGGTGCCAGTGCCGTGCCTCCCTCGTGTTCGCTGCTGCGGCTTTGCGGCAGGAAAAAGTTCCGGTTGGCGTTTGCGGTGATGGTTGGGCGGCAGTCAGTTTTGCTGAACAGGTTGCCGGTGCCGCTAAGTATGCTCTGATTGCCATCCCAGAGCGTCATGCTGATGGCGGTGAAGCTGTGTTCGGGCTGATTGACGGCAATGCGCCCGGCTTTTCGGAAGATGAACAGGGTGTAGAACAGTCCGAAAATGCAAAGTATGCACCAGCCCAGGGCAGGGTGCTTGAAATGAAAGGCGATGCCCAGGATCAGGATGGCGCTGACTACATAAAGCAGGAAGATGTGGAGAATCTCGGAAACCGGTGGGATGACATATCCCTGCAAGTGCTGAAGGGTTTCGTTTACCCGCGCAGTCCCATCCGGCTGCATTGTTTGCGGCAGATAATTGCTGTAGCGGATCAAGGTATTCCAGATGGGCTGGGTCAATTCCGGTTCTGCCTTGCAGACTAGAAAAGGATCGAAGCAGAGTCCAATGAGGTTTCCCAGACCGGCCTGGCCAAGGCAAACCAGCGGACGGTTGGCCTGCTGCACAAGAACCTTCGAACGTTCCGGCGTCATGACCTCGAGGACGGTTTGCAGAACGGGCGGGAGAAGATCACCATTTGCGTCACGCAATGGCGGCGTGGCAGGCGCCAAGCCGAAACACCGGCGGACTTCATCGAGACCTTCGTATTCCAGCGTGCCTAACGGTTGATATGGCAACAGCTCGGCAAGCCCTGCTTTCTGCATAGAAAAGGCGGTTTCCGCAGCGCTGATTACTAGGGTTCCTCCTTTGCGGACGTGATCGAGAATGGCCGTCTTCTGAAACGTGGAATAGCGTGTCAAATCCGCTTTGTGCAGGATCAGCAAGTCATAAATGGCAAACCCATTGAAGTGGTGAGGTGCATTCCTGTGCCGGATGTTCGAAAACTGCAAGCGCCGATACAGGGATTCATTCTTGCTGATTTCGCTGGCACCGGGAAAGTCATCGTCGTCTGTCAGGACTGCGATATTCAGCCGGTTGGGCGGAGTTGGCCGCAAGAGAATATCATTTTTGTCAACGCGCAAGTTCTGCTGGATCAGCGAAACAATGTAGCGTTCGGAATTGCCAAGGGTGACTAGGCTGCGCCCTTCCAGCCTGGAGTTTGCCCCGAGGCGGATGCGGTTCGAATAGATCGCGCCGCTCGCGCCGCTATCCGGCTCGAGTTGCAGGACGACTATCGCCTCCTCCGCGTCCGGATTGACAATCGACCAGTGCAAATATGCCGATGAATCTGAATAGCGGGCCATCGACGAACCCTGAAATAAACTCGCTGACTGCAATTTTGCGGAAGCCCATATCGAGGGCTGGCAGAGAACTGCAAAAAGAATAAAAAACAATCCCTGGAAAATATGTTTCATTTTATTCATGGCAGGAAAAAAGGCTTTTAACAGCGAAAAGCACGAACAGACACGAAATTTTCGTGTCTGTTCGTGTAGTTCGTGGTTTAAAAAATCCTTTTTGGATGGGGATTACTTACACAGGTTGGCGATGGATGCGTTGATGATTTCAGTGGCCGCATTTTGCGCAACGGTATCGACGCCGGCCTGGACTTCATATCCTCCGCGCGGGAAGCATTCCGGCATGGGAACATATCCCGAGACGGACTGAGCCAGCTCGATGACAAAGGTGTATTTGCAGGGGCTTTTTTCACGGATGGCGCTGGCAAGACCATTGAAGGGTTCGCCCGGCAGCGTGACAAAAGCCACCTGTTTGCCAAGCTTAATGGCCGTAATCCGGCAGCTGTGCGAGGGCTTGCTCTTCTCGTGACAATCAATCACGCGTTGTGCAAAATAGCGCAATGCGGCCGGCACCTTGTTGGCCAGGTCCTGGCTCTCGAAATCACCTTCTTTTTTGATATCGGGCACGGTTGCCAGGGTGTGTTTTGCTTCGGCAAGTTCCTCGGCGGTGATTTTGCGGTGAGGGATGACCACCGTTGCATTGTTCACGGCTACGTCGTCGGCAGCAACCGGCTCGAGTTTGTCAAGCGCGTCCAGAACGATGCTCGCATAGCCGCGCCCGATACGGGTGGCTTCGGCAAACGAGGTCTGATTGATCTGCTGGTGAAAGTCAAAGTGATTGATATTGCCGGAAGCGTCATCGAGTACCAATACCGGAAGACTTGCTTTCAGCTGATGCTGCACCTCCTGCGCAAAGCGTCCATACCAGTCTGCGGAGACCAGGCTGCCGCCAACGGTGTCCCCGTGGTTGGCGATGTTGCAAACCAGCGCCGCAATGCGGCCATTTTGTATGACTTTAAGGATGTGAATGCTGCGGTCATAATCGCATTCAGGCTTGTCAATTTCCGGATTGCGCCAGCCGGGATTGGTGATCAGTGTGCCATTCTTCATCCAGTAGCGTCGGACAAAACCGTAGGGGTTGTTAAAGACGGAACCGACTTCCAGCTCGCCGGGCTGCAGATTCATCATGGCGCGCTCGAGGGCACGCATGGCCGCAGCAACGGTCTGCTCGAATGCATAGCGGGTGCGCTCATCGGCTTCCGCAAGGGCTTCGGCGGAGTTCGGGAATTTGGGTCCGGTATGGGTATGCGTCGCCGAAAGAATCAGGGCGTCATGCAAATCCTTGCCGAATTTGCTGACAATGCGCTTCTCTAGTTCGTCAAAAAGCGGTTTTACCAGGCTGATCAGATCAAAGGCGAGAAAACCGAATTTCCGCCCGTTGCAGTCGATGATCAGCGCTTTGACATAAAGATCATCATACATCCCTATGTTGGGGCGTTCGTTGAAATACCCAGCCAGGCCGACGCCGACCGGAGGTGTAAGGATTTCCTGAGCATAGCCAATGTTGAACATGCTTTTTTTCTCTCCAAAATGGGTTGACTTACATTGCGATAAAACAATCCGCTTAATTTAACGGCATTTTCAATAGAATGCAAGACGAGTTTTAATACAGACAGCAAACAAACCCCTATCACACTGAGCAGCAACCCTATAAAAATTTCCGCACTACTATCACTCGACTTCTTGTTTTTTCAGAAAGATTTTTCTGGAAAGCAATCTCCAAGTTATTGACACACAATCACTTGTCAAGATGATCCGTCTGCTTGTGGTGCCTTTACAAGGCACTGTCTTTGGGTGGGTTCCTCACCCCAGGCTAAAGCCAGGGGTTAAGCATGGTTAAGCGCCTACGGCGCAAAGCATTGTACCGATCCGACCGATCCGACTGATCAGTCGGAGAAACCAATAGATCACAAATTCGCGGGCCATTCCATCCGTCAAAGCAGCAACCCCTATAAAAATTTTCGTGCCTTTTCGTGTGGTTCGTGGTTAAAAATGGGTTGTGGGCGGCAACCCACGCCGTGTTTTCCGTGGTTAAAAAATGGTATTATTTATGCAGTTTTGGGAGCAGGTCGTATGCTTCTCGGGGGGTATATTCAAACAGGATGAAGCCCGGTGCTCCGGCATTGCGGCAGCATTGGATTTGCCGTGACAATTCTTCCAGCGACAGGCGTTCCGAGCTTACTCCGATTCCCGGCAGCACACCATTCATGCTGCCCAGTTGTTGTTTTTGGCGTGTCAGATCGCTTGCGAACAATGCCGAGCTTGCCCGGTAGTTCATCGGGCAGACAAAATCCAGCAGTCCCTGCTTTTGCCAATTCACCCAATCCTGTCCGACGGTATTGCGGGCGTTCTGCCAGTCTGTATAGACGGCGGCGGAAAGTTGTATTTCCGGGCGGACGGCCTTGACCGCCTGCCGGATTTCCCGCACCAGGCTGGTGATTTGTTCACGCCGGTATTCGAGGGCACCTCCCGGAAACCTGCTGATTCCGGCCTGGCAGGTATCACAATGACACGCCTGACTGCCCGGATAGCGAATCAGATCGAGATGCAGGCCATCCAGCGGATATTGTTTTATCAGATCGAGTGCGGTCTGAATGAGCATCTGCCGATTAATCTGCTGGCTGGGGCACAGCCAGGGCAATACCGCGCCGTTTTCTTTTGCCTGCAATCGCCCCTGGGCGGCTAGCTTCTGGCGCTCGGCAGACGGCAGATCGGCTACACCAAGGCAGCTCAGCCAGAGATGCATGCGGACGCCGTTGCTGCGGCAGGCTTGCAGGCAGGCTGTTATCCGGGCAGCGTTTTGCCCTGTGCTGGTTCCGGCATGTGCCAGGTTCGGAAAAATCGCGTGGAAATCGGCCGCTTTCAGCGTTTGAATAGTCTGCTGCCAGGATCGCCCAGGCAGACCATCGGGATTGCGGCACCAGACTGCGCGGAATTCATTTGGAGGTGGTGGTGCCTGCGGGATTGCGGCATTGCTCAGATAGTTCAGGCAGCGGTTGGCGTAATCTCGGCAAGCATCATAGTTTCGTCTCTGAAACAGCTGGTTTGCGGCGTTAAGCGCATTGCCTGCTTGCGATGACCCCTTGATTCCTGAATTGGCGAAGGCGAAACGTGCTCGATTCAGCGTTGCCGTTGCCGCCGCCTGTGGTAGGCCTGGCAGGAAACGGCTCATTTGTGCCAGCAAAGTCAGAAAGCCTGCATCACTGTCCTGGTTCAGGAAAACATGTGTCATCCAGAAACCATAGGGACATTCCAGGATGGCCGGATAGCCCGTATTTTTTCCGGAAGAATCCAGCCACCAGGCAGTTGCTTGCAGCGATGCAGAAGGTTTGACGGCGATCCAGGAAGTCGATTGCTGCCGGAACGTGGCGCCTTCCGGCAGCAGGGCGGGAACGGGCTGGACGGCAGCCAGAGGATTCGACAGTGAACTGGCGCGCATGAAGGTGCCGGAAGGCAGTTTCAGTTGAGCAGCCAGTATTGGTGGGATGGAATGAAAAACTCCGGTGCGCCCGTTGTTTTTCAGGTATAATGTGACAGCGTTGATCTGGTTTGGCGAAGCAGCGGCGGGGTAGGGCAGCAATAGCAATTGATAAGGATATAGCAGCCGGGCAGAGCAATCGTCCTCTTCCAGTACTGCCGGATACAAGCCCCCCGTGCTTAAATTATTGCCAAGATGGTTTGCGTACTGATACGCTTCGCGTTGCTGATCACTGCTGCCGCCACTGCGCAGCAAAGCTATGCTGACATTGGGGGGCAGAAACTCAATGCTGGCAAACTGCATTAACAGCGACCCGGGACTGCCACGCCAGGCAGCAATGCGGATTTTGCGGCATTGCCGCCAGGAGTTGCTGCTCCCCTCCGGAAGAAAGCTGGTTTTTGGCAGGATGGCCTCTTCCCATTTGCCATTGACTTCAGGAGAAAATTTACAAGCATACCAGGTGTTCCCGGCCTGAATGTAAATATTGAACTGACTGACAATAGAAACATTGCAGCAACGGTAACGGATGCGGACGGCAGACATCTGGGCCAGGTTCAGCTGCACCGGAAAATCCCAGCAGGCACGGTTGGCACCCTCCGCCCGGAAGGCCGCCTTCAATTCCAGACCAGGCTGATTTTCAACAAAATTCCGGGTGTTTGCCATCGATGCAGCAGCACTGGGTATGCAGGACGCAGCCGCCTTGCTTAAATCCAATTGCTGAGAAACGGCAAGCGGGCAGGATAAAATGCAAAACAGCAGGAAGGAAAACAAAACAAGTTTTTCCGGTGATACGGAAAATGATCGCTGGTAAAGCTGGTCATAAGAAGTGGTATTCAATCCTGCCATTCCCGGAACGGTGATCCTAAAAAAACGTAAGGCGTCAGTGAACCCGGGTAAGCAAGAAATTCTTTTTGAACAACGAAATGCCCGAAAGGACACGAAAAAATTTCATGGAAGTGGCTTTTTTTTGCGAGAACAAGCCGTATTTTCCATGAAATTTTTTCGTGTCCATTAGTGTTTTTAGTTGTAAAAAAAAGCCCCTGTCACCCAGTTTTACTGACACATTACAAAAAAACAGTCAAAAGCCTAGTTAAGCATGGTGAAGCGCTTACGGCGCAAAGCGTCGTGCCGATCCGACCGATCCGTCGGAGAAACCAATAGGCCAGGTCACAAATTCGCATGCAGGCTTATCCGTCGAAGCAGCAACTCTACAAATTTTCCGAGTTTTCCGTGCTTTCCGTGGACAAAAAAGCCGATCAATGGAAAAAGTCAACTGCTTTTTTTTAGGGTCACAGTATTCCTGCAATGCGCTCGCCCGGATTTTCAAGCAGACGCCTTGTCAGCAGTTTGTGGCCTTCTTGTGCGCCGATACTTGATGCCGCAGGACTTCAGGGAAGCAACCCAGCTGCCATTGCCAATCTTGCGCATCGCGTTGGCAAGCAAATACAAATGATTGCTGCGCATATTCGCGTAACTCAAATCCGTCCCCTTTTTCGCCAGAGCCTGTATCTCCTTGCGAATGTCATCCTCGGTCATCCGGCGGCGTTTGCGGATTTTTTTGTAATTGAGACCAGCCGCCTCGAGCGCATTGCCCCAACTTTTAAAGCGACGCAGGGCAGCCAGATACAGGGGACGCTGCGTTTGCTGGATGGTTTTGGAATTCAGCGAATGTTTCTCGGCCTTGAGGCGTTTGATTTCATCGAGCACCTTTTCCTTCGACCAGCGTTTGTATTTGCGGATTTTTTCGTAATCCAGGCCGCAGCTCTCGATGGCATACTGCCAACCACCGAACATACGTTCCGCGGCTGCGTAGACATCAGGGTAGTTGACTGCATAATAATGCGAATTCAGCGGTTCGATTCCGTCATTTGACAGAATGTGCTGTTTGATGGCATGTGCCGTCCAAGATTGATAGATCATTGTGCTGTGTTCTCCATGGTATTGTCCGTGACAGGCTTGACTGGAAGCGTTCTGCTCAGCAATCCGTGTCGGACGTCGTTGCTTTTGTTTGATACGTGCAGGGGCTTGTTTTGTCCCCGCAGGGCGAAGAATGCAAAAAAGGACAGTGCGATCAACGCGGCATAGATTGGCCAGCGGCGCGGGCGGTTCCAGAGGTTTTGCATCTGTTTCCGCAGCACCGTGTTGATGCCGAGGTATTTCATCGTACTGTAGCTCATATCGTGTGGTGTGTAATGATTCAGCCACTTATGGGTCAGAATCACTTTTGCAGGATGATATCCCCAGCAGCAGGGGGCATCTTTCTGCAGAATCCGGCAGGCCTGTTCTATCAGTGACTGTCGGTTTATGTTATCCGGCATTGTTTCCAATTGCCGGAAGAGTTGGTCAAATTCTGCGGAAGAATAATTGACGTAATTGGCGCCTCGTCCTTTGCTTTGCACCGTGCCATTTCCGCTGTAGAAGAGGAAAAGGAAATTTTCCGGGTCTGGATAATCTGCCAGCCAGCCTTTGTTGAAGACCAGCTGCCAATTGCCGGTTTGCAGCTTGTCACGCCAGCGGTTCAATTCGCTGGGACGCTCCTCGAGCTGAATTCCTAACAGCGCAAATTTACTTTTCAGCCATTGGAACTGGGCTTTGAAGACGGATGCCCCGGCGTTGGCGTGATCCAGATGCAAAGTGAGGGGGCTTCCGTCCTGCGCAATGCCATTGGGATAGCCGGCTTTTTGCATCAATTCACGTGCGGTTTGCAGGGGGAGGCGCACCGGTTTGCCAAGTTGCTCATCCCATGGGCTGACGAATTCGTTGGCTTTGCATGCGCCGCTGATCCCGGGAGGGATGACGCACTGTGCCGGGACGCCCTGCCCATTCAGGAAAATATCAATGAATTCTTGGTAGTCCAGCACGATCGAAATGGCTTGGCGCAGAAAACGGTTGTTTTCAGAACTTCCGCCAACGATAGGATCGAGCATGTTAAAACCGAAGTAGAAGATGGTCGGGGTGACGCTGCAATGCAGAAGCATTCCGCGTTCCTGCATTTCCTGTGACAGGGCGAGTTCACCGTTGCTGTTGAAGGCCGTGGCGGCATCGAGCATGTCCGAAGGAATGCCGCTGGTGTCATAATAGCCCTGGTTGAATTTAATCCAGTTGGGAATGGCTTCGCGCTCATACTGAAAGATAATCTGCTCGGTGAAAGGCAGAGCCTGCCCCGGGGCACCGTCCCAAAATTCCTTTCGGAAATTCGGATTTTTAGCAAGGCGCATTCGCACGGCGGGGTTCATCTCTTCCAGCAGATAGGGACCACTGCCAACGGGCCAGTTTTTCAGGGACAAACCTGAATCAATGACTGGCGCCAAATGATAAAATTCCAAGGCTTCCCAAGGCATTGGAGCAAAAAAGTGCATGGCCAGCCAATAAAGCGCCTGGGGGTATTTTCGGGATAGAATCAGCTTGAACTGGTGATCGTTGATCACTTCCAAGCCGCTGAACGGTATCGTTCGATAGTCGATCAGAAGGGGCTGACGCTGCGGCAAGTGCCCGGACTCGGCTTCCTGCGCCTCCAGCTCCTGCTGGATTTTCCTCGAGCATTCCTTCATGCCGGCAATAAAGGAACTCAAAGTGGAATAGACCGGACAGGCCAGACGCGGGTCGCACAAACGAATCAGGGCGACCTTGAAATCCATCGGATGCATGGGGCGGCTGTCCAAGACGGGAAAATCCTGCGGCGAGGAGAGGTTTTTCGGCAGTTGCATCGAGTTTTTGCCGTCATAAATCGAGTGTCCTCGATCATCGCGGGCGAAACAGGGGTGTTGTTGATAGCGCAGGTCTTCACGGAGGGTCAGGAGATATTCGACGCGGTGAACCGACTCCGGCGTGGGATCGCCGGAAAGCAGTGTGCCGTCAGCAGCGTAATATTGCGGGACGGGAATTTCAGTCAACAACCTGGGAGTTAGCTTGTAGGGGCGTTCAAGGTAATCATAATCCAGCGGGGCTTCGACAATATTGTCAAGAATTGCACTCTCATGGACATAATACGAAGTGGCCGGATCGAGGCTTTTAACTGCACTGCTGAAGCTGGTGAAAAAAGTCTCCGAGGAAGCAGCACCGTCTGGCCAGGGCGAATTGTTGCAGCACAGCGTAACCGCAAGGGGCAATCCTGCGGAAATAGCTAAAATGAAAAAAATCAAAGTTTTGCGCATCGGTGCAAACAATTCTGTGGAAACCAAAGTAATGTGTCAATGAAGAAATTCTTTTTGAACAACGAAATGCACGAAAAGACACGAAAATTTTCTGCGTTTTCCGTGTTTTCCGTGGACAAAAATGGGTTGTGGGCGGCAGCCCACCAAGTTCAGCTTCCAGAACTCTGTTTGAGTTTTTCCAGGTCCATTGCGCGGATCACCTGGCGGCGGATTTTTCCGGAGGTGGTTTTCGGCAAAGAATCGACAAATTCGATTACCCGTGGATACTTGTATGGGGCGGTCACCCGTTTGACATGGTCTTGCAGCATCTTGATCAGTTCCTGTCCGGGAGTATATCCGGCGTCTTTCACCAGCACGATCGTCGCCTTGACCGCTTCACCGCGCACCGGATCAGGAAACGCCGTCACAGCACATTCGAGGACAGCGGGGTGTTCCATCAGGGCGCTTTCCACCTCGAAGGGACCAATGCGATAGCCGGAGCTTTTGATCACGTCGTCATCACGTCCGACAAACCAGATGTACCCGTCCTCATCGCGCCACGCTGTGTCGCCCGTGCAATAGTCGCCATCCGACCAGCTGGCAGCCATCGCAGCCTCGTCCAAGTAATACTCCCGGAACAGCCCGACCGGGCGCTGCTGCGCCGCTTGACAGACGACGATTTTGCCGACGATTCCGTCTTCACAAGGCTTCTTGTTCTCATCGAGAATCTGCAAATCGTAGACTGGGGCAAATTTGCCGGTCGAGCCGGGTTTGATTTCGAACCAGGGGAAATTGGCAATCAGGACGGAGCCTTCAGTCTGACCAAATCCTTCCACCAGGGGGAGTCCAGTCTTCTGCAACCACTGGTGGTAGACTTCTGGATTGAGTGGCTCGCCTGCTATCGAACATTGTTTGAGGCTGCTGAAATCGTATGGACTCAAGTCCTTTTTGATCAGAAAACGATAGACAGTCGGCGGCGCACAAAACGTGGTCAGACGAAACTTTTGCATGACCGCTAGCAGTTTTTCGGCCAGAAAGTGGCCGTCAAAATCGTAGGCGGCGATGACTGCACCGCAAATCCATTGACCGTAAATTTTCCCCCAGCCAAATTTTGCCCAGCCGGAGTCCACTGCGGTCATATGCAAGCCGCCATCTTCGACGCATTGCCAGTATTTGGCAGTGACAATATGTCCCAGCGGATAGGTATGATCATGCAAAACCATTTTGGGCATGCCGCTGGTGCCGGAAGAGAAATAGATCAGCATCGGGTCATGCAGGCAGGGATAATCTTTTCCCGCCGGCTTCTGCCAGTCGGCACTGAATTTTGCCAGTTCCTTGCGGAAATCGACTCGGCCCGGCGGTATATTTTTTCCGACAAGCAAGATTTCCTGTACGCCAGGGCACTCGGCATGCGCAGCATCCACGTTCGCGAGCAATTCCGGATCATCGATACTGATGACCATCTTCACTGACGCGGCTTGGAATCTATATACTAAATCCTTGCTTTTCAATTGGAAGGAAGCAGGAATGGCGATTGCTCCGATCTTATGCAGTGCCAACAGGCAAATCCAGATTTCCACCCGTTGCTTCAGCAGTAGAAGAACGGTATCTCCCTTGACAATGCCGTGTGCCTTGAAAAGGTTGGCGGCCTGGTTGGACAGGCGTTTCATATCACCGAAACTGTAACGGCTGATCTCCGCCTGGTGATCATCAATCCAGGCAAGGGCAGGCTTGTCATCCTGCAACTCCGCCCAGCCATCAACAATGTCGTAAGCAAAATTAAAATGTTCGGGAATGCAAACCCGATAGTTGGCCCGAAAATCCTCATAGGAGGAAAATTCCTGGCGAGGAAGATACTTTTCTAACATTTCAGATATCCTGAAAAATCGTCAAATCAAAAAAGAAAAACCACAACCGACATCACGAGGGTGGAGTAGGTTGCGGACGGGGTAATGCGTCAGTAAAGCTGGTAACGGCGGCATTTTTTTTTGAACAACGAAATGCACGAAAAAACCCGAAATCAGCGTTGGATCACGGTGAGAAAGGTAGCTTTTCCGCCGACCGCACGTTGTCCATGCGGCACACGCGGGTTGAAATAGCAAGCGTCACCTTCATTGAGAACAAACTCATGCTTGCCAATCACGACCTTCATCGATCCCGAAAGAACCAGGTTGAATTCCTGGCCGCCATGCGTAATCAGTGGAACCTCTTTGCCATCATCGGCCAGTTCCACCAGCATTGGCTCCATCGTACGACCGATATAATTGAACGCCAAAGCGGAAAATTTATAGCCAGGGCAGCGGTCGACATTTACGCCCTGACCTGCACGCACCAGCGTGTAGTCCCCCATGCGTGGAGCATCCCCGGTCAGCAGAATCGTAAAATCAGTGCTGAAAATATCAGCCAGCTGATAGAGTGTGCTGATCGGAATGGATACCTGATTGCTTTCGTATTGCTGGTACAAGTCTTCGGTGATGCCCAGCTTGTCCGCAACTTCCCGAGGAGTCATTTCCAATATCTGGCGTATCTCACGGATCCGGGCGGTAATTTGCTCCGGATTGTTGTCTGAATAATCCGACATGATCCCTCCCAACAAAAAAAACGGTATTTCTGAAGTATTTGTTTAAATATATCATAGAAAAACAAAAAATAAAACTCGATAAGCGCAAAAAGTTGCCTTTTTAACGTTTTTTAACAACTTTTTAATGTGTCAGTCTTCTGTAGTGCGTGGTGCGGGTCAGACGTGGTGGACAGTGTGGACAGCGTGGACAGCGTGGACAGCGTGGACAGTGTGGACAGTGTGGACGGTGTGGACAGCGTGGACAGGGCAAGGACATCCCCCCGCACCCCGCACCCCTGCACCCTGTCCCCTGTCCCCTGCACCCTGTCCCCTGCACCCTGCACCCTGTCCCCTGCACCCTGCCCCCTGCCCCCTGCACCCTGCCCCCTGCACCCTATCCCCTGCACCCTTTATTAATCCGGATCGATGATATCTGCGAGGATGTCGCTTTGTTCTTGGAGTTGTCTCTGGAAGTTTTTGTAAAGGAGCATATTCTGCTGGCTTTGTTCGGGGCCGTTGGATAGCCAGGCATTGAGTTGCTGTCGCAGTTCATCCATCTGTTTTTTGGCTTCGGCATATTGCTGTTGTTGCTCGGGGGTTCGCTGGCTGAGAATATGCTCGATAATGGCCTGCTCCGTCTTTTCACTCATGTCGCGCATTCCCTTCTCCAGCTTTTCCATTTCCTCTTTATGCTTTTTGGCCATCGCGATCATTGTCTGCTGATCATGGTTGATCTTCTCGTAGATTGCCTGAATTTCGGTGCGCTTCCCGTCCGGCAAGCTGGCAATCATTTGCTCGATCGAGGATTTGCGGCGGCGCATGATCGCCTTCAAGTTGCGTTTGACGGTCTGTACGGAGTTGTCATCACGCATTTCCACCATGCCCAGCAGTGAAGCGTCATCTTCGAGCACAAGCAGTGTCGGAAATGCCTCGACACCGAATTTTTCCCGCAAAGCACTGTTTTGCTCGAACAAATCCTTGGAGAGAAGTTCCGGATTTCGCGGGAAATCGATCTGGACAAGGATGAACTTGTCGGCGATCCAGTCCTGCCAATCTTTTTGATTGAACACATCGCGGATGAGGAATTTGCAGTATTTGCACCAATCCGAACCAGTAAAATCCAGGATGACCGGGACTTTTTTTTCGGCGGCAAGTTTGATTGCGGCCTCGTAGTCCGTTGTCCAGGCGCCGACTTGCGCTCCGGTTCTGGCAATTTCATAGTTTGGTATGATTGCCGCCAGTTTGGCGTCCATTTCAGGATTTCCTTGTGTTCGTGCGGAGCCGCCGGGCGTCTGTTTTTTCTGGGAATCACAGGCAACGAACAGCAGAACTACTGCACATAATACTGAATACAGAGAAGTTTTCATACGGTTTTTTCCTTAGTTTTTTTGGGGAGTAAGAGTTTCCATGTAAGCAAATATACAGTATATTTACTTTACCCGAAATGGACAAGCAAAAAGAACACGATGTACGCGCCTTCACGACAGAAACAGCGCAAGAAGGAAATGGCGACAGACATTTTTATAAAGTGACTGTGCTTTCGGATTTTTCAAGCGAACAACCCATTTTTAACAACGAAAAGACACGAAAAGGCACGAAAATTCGATAGCTGGAAAGGGAATTTCATGCGATCTTTGGTACTGAGTTTTTTTCTGGGTGTATGGCTGCTGGGTGCGGCGGAGGTTTTTGAGGTTACGGCGAGTTTAAACGACGCTGGGGATGGAAATGGCATTTTGACCGTGCAGTTGGAGATCCCCGCAGATGGATACCTTTATGATGCACAGCTGCAGCTTGATCTGCCGGAGGGAGTCAAAGCCGAACGCACAGGTGGCATGAAGCCGGTGCTGAAGGATGCCGATGAGGGGTTGGTCTATCTGCAGAGCGGGCAAATCATCTATCGGCTCAGCAACGTGAAATTTCCATTGCTGGTGACGGTGGCTTGGCAAGGTTGCGTTTCGGGAGTCTGCTACTTGCCTGAACAAAAAAGCTTTTCCTTCAGCGAATCCGGGGCAAAAGCCGTACAGGATGAAACAGGCCGGGCGAAAGCAATGGATGCAAACGGAGATACGCGCTTGCAACAATGGCAAAAACTGTCGGAGAATCTGCAAGAGCTGGGATCTGCCAGTGGATACATGTCCAGCGATGATTTTGTCAATTTCCTGCAACAGAGCCAGCGTGGGAAAGCTGCCGGGGCTGCTGAGAATCTGCTGGCGCGTGTTTTCAGCCGCTTTGGTCTGCTGCTGGCGGCGCTGCTGATCATTCCTCTGGGACTGCTACTGAATCTGACGCCTTGCGTGCTGCCGATGATTCCAATCAATTTGAGCATTATAGGTGCTCGAGGAAAGGACGAGTCCGGGCGCGGGCGCGGTCTGCTGCTGGGAAGTCTCTACGGACTGTCGATGGCGCTGGTTTATGGGGTGCTGGGCATGTTTGTGGTACTGACGGGCAGCCGCTTTGGCGCGGTCAATTCGTCGCCTTGGTTCAATCTGGCCATCGCAGTCGTTTTTGTCTTTCTGGCGCTGTCCATGTTCGATGTATTTTTGCTGGACTTGTCCCGCTTTCGCGGCGGCAGTGCAAGCAGCTCTGGGAACCCTTGGATGTCAGCCATGCTTTTGGGGGGTATTTCAGCGGTTCTTGCCGGTGCCTGCGTGGCTCCTGTGCTGATCTGGGTGCTGCTGCTGGCGACTGATCTTTATGCCAAAGGAAGTTTCATCGGCATCTTCCTGCCATTACTGCTTGGAATCGGCATGGCTTTGCCCTGGCCATTACTGGGCGCCGGAGTCTCACGCATCCCGAAACCCGGTGCCTGGATGGAACGGGTCAAACAGGCGTTTGGCGTGCTGATTCTGATTTTTGCGGCCTATTACCTGTTCCTCAGCATCTCCTTGTTCCGGCTGCAGTCGGGACAAAGCAACGCAGAGGCTCTGCCAGGCTGGGAAACGGACTTGATCACTGCCGTCGAAATGGCAAAATCGCAGCAGAAACCAATTCTGCTCTATTTCTGGGGAGTCACCTGCAAAAGCTGCACGGCGATGAAAAAAACGACCTTCCAGAACGATGAAGTCAAGGCGGAACTGGAAAATTTTATCCCGGTTGCATTCCAGGCCGATGACGGCAAAGACCCGCTTGTAGCAGCAGTCTTGAAACAGTTCCGGGTCATCGGCATGCCGACCTACGTTGTTCTGAAATAAGGGTGCAGGGGGCAGGGGGCAGGGTGCAGGGTGCAGGGTGCAGGGTGCAGGGGGCAGGGTGCAGGGTGCAGGGTGCAATACTTGTTACTTAAGATTTTTTAACCACGAAATACACGAAAAGGCACGAAAATTTTTTATAGGGTTGCTGCTTTGACGGATGGGATGGCAAGCGGAATTTCGGTCTGGTTTGTTGTCTTTTCCGATTGCTTGGCGTCCTTGGCGTCTTGGCGGTTCAATGCGAACAGTGCAATCAGTAGGCAGAAGAGCTAGCAAATGCGCATTTCAGTATACTTTTCCTCTGAGGTCGATTTTCCATCGCCCGACGAGTTTTCCATGGTCGATGACATGGATTTCATCATGCAGGTTGATGGTCGGGTCGCAGTGCGGCAGGCATAGTTCAATTCGTTCTCCCAGGGCGGGTTTTTCGCCGGGGAAGAAAAGTTTACCGTGTTCGTCGCCGAACCATTCATAGCGCCAACCGGGCAGGGGCAATCCCTGGCGGACAACTCGCGGCGGCGTCTCCGGAGTGAAATAGAGCGCCTTCAGCCCCGCGTCAACCGTGACGTGACTGTCATGGTTGTTGCTGATGACCGTGGTGACCAGTGTCAGTGCCGGGCAGAACTGCTCGAACAGCAGGTGTTCCGGATTTTCTACGGCGGCATATTCGGCGTCCATGACGCAATAGGAGCCTACCTGGATATCGGTCAGCTCCGGGATTTCGAGATCAGAGGATGCTGTACCGGTTCCTGTTCCGGTGAAAATCTGCATTGGCAGTCCTTCCCCTTGCAGTTGCCGGAAGACCTGTGCAGCTTTCTGCATCAGCCGACGGCTTTCACGGTGACGTTCGTCGGTATTGCGAAGATGCTGGAGATGTCCTGCGTAGCATTGAATGCCGCGCAGGGACAAGTTGGGCATTGCATGCAGGCGGTGGGCGAATTCGGGCGCTTCGGAGAAAGCGATTCCGGTGCGTCCCATTTCGGGATCGAGATCGAGCAGAATGGGCAGTGGGGCTGGCAGTCTTGCGGCGGCTTCGTTGAGCTGACAGGCATTGTCAAGGTTGTCAACCACGACTAGGCATTCCCGGGTGCGTGCAGCACAGGCCAGGAGCTGCTCGATTTTTGCAGGAGTCGTCACCGGTGAAGTGATCAGAATATTTTCAATGCCGGCCTCGGCCAATGCATACGCCTCAGAGACTTTGGCTGCACAAATCCCGACACAGTTGCCGGCCTCGAGTTGCTCGCGGGCGATCTGGCTGCATTTGTGCGTCTTGGCATGTGGGCGCAATGCCTTTCCGGCAATGGCTGCGCGTTCGAGCATCAGTCTTACATTGCGGTCAAAGAGACTGCGCTCCAACAGAAGGCATGGGGTATCAAGGTCGTTTTTGTGCATCACAGAGTTCTTCTTAGACTACATCCAAAAAGGATTTTTTAACCACGAACCACACGAACAGACACGAAAATTTTTCTATGGGTTGTTGCTTTGACAGATGGGATTGCATGCGAATTTGTGATCTGGTCTGTTGCTTTCTCCGACGGATCGGTTGGATCGGCGATGTTGGGATTAGCCCTGAAAGGGCGCGACATACCAGCCCAGGGCAACGCCCTGGGTCAGGGATCACACCATCCGCAAAGCCCTGAAAGGGCG
>JAPXLT010000036.1:4201-24342 GCA_033809415.1 Lentisphaeria bacterium | reverse complement strand
CCTGGGTTCGGATACCCACCCATCCGCAAAGCCCTGAAAGGGCGAGACATAGGAACTATCCACAGCGTAATTTCTATCCAAAATCTTTACACAACAAGAAGTTAGGTGAAAGAATGAAAACGCCCTGGGTACGGGGGGCTGGTTTAAAAAGTGGTGAAGCGCCTACGGCGCAAAGCGTTATGCCGTAAGGTGACGGATCGACCAATCTGCATCCTGCCGCTTGCATACGGGAGCGTTCGAGCGTGGGAGGGCAAACATCAATCACAACCGGGACGGTTGCGCTACTTTTTAAACCGCATGCAATTCCATCCATCAAAGTAACGCTTCTACAAATTTTCCGAGTTTTCCGTGCTTTCCGTGGACAAAAAGATCTGATTGCCGATCAATGGAAAAAGTCAACTGCTTTTTTTAGGTTTACTTGTCTGCAAACACGGCTATTGGCCAGGTATGGGGTTTGTTGTGGCATCCGGATCGTGGTTCCGTACTCAAGGACAGGCAAGTCTCTGAGCGTGGGAGATTATCCCGATCCGTGACAAGCAGGCCGAATCCGAAGTTCCATCCTGCCGTCATTGTCACTGGGCGGACATAGGGTGCGGGGAACTGAACCTCATAGACGTATCCGTCAGAGGTGCGGGTAAACGTTGCGGGAATTTCTGTGGCGATGGTGTTGTCTTTTGGCGCGGCAGTTCCCAGTGAGTACTGCATAAAAGGCGATATTGCACGCCAGATTTCGCAGTGTTTCCCATCCTTGGTGGGCATGAGCGTGTAATCATAGTCATCGTCGTCATAGCTCTTCTTGTTATTGCGGCGAGCAGAACAGGTGGCATCGATATAGACCTGAACGGCATCAAAGTCGTAGCGGTTGAAGTGCCCTTCACCAGCTGTAAATACATCGTCCTCGACGATTACACGCAACAGGAACGTGTCTTTTGTCCAGGCGGTCTGGAATTCAGCAGAAAAGACATTGTCCGGATTCTTGCTCGGCCTGACCTGATTGTCAATTTTGATTTTACTAAGCTTGTTCCAATCACCGTCAAAGGGACGGATCAGAAACGCATGGAAGGAATAATCCCGGCGGATTTCGCCTTGAGCGTCTTTCCAGGTCAGGGGGACGGTGACTTTCTTAATGGCGTTATCCACCAGCTTTTCGGGCAGTTCGACATTGATTGTTCGGGTGGTTCCAGGTGGCAGCGTGAGCTTTTCGGTATGCTTGCCAGCCGTGAGCGTGCCCTGTATTTCCCGTGCAAGGTCATTGGCCAGCGTCAGTTCCAAGGTCCCGTCAGCGGCGATTTTTTCAGAAAGTCGGAACGGCATGGTTTCGGCGCCGCTGATAGTTGATGTGCGCAGTGCAGTGACGAATGCATCACAGTCGCCAGCTTTTCCACGAATGAAGAGCGGGAAGGGGGAGACTGGGAACTGACCGTCTATTTCTGGTTTGCGCGTTGCCCCCATAAGGTCGATGTATTCAGCGCCACGATAGGAGGTCTGTGCCAGTGGTGCTTCCTTACGACCGGCATTGATGGCTTTTTCTTCATTCCAAACGGAGGCGATGGGGCGCCCCTCGTGGTCTTCCCAGATGAAGCATCGTGTTTCAGGTGCGAAGGTGAAATCCCCGATGAAGCGCTTTGGATGCGGGAGGAGCACGCCAAGGGTATTCGAGATTTTCTGGGAAGCGCGTGGCGTGAGAGACATATCCATGTAGAGGTTGTTTGTGTTGATGGTGGCGGAAGTGACGCACCAAGTCCGCTCGAATTCAGTCAGGAATGTCAGCCAGAATCGAGCATAATATGCAGCCCCGAGTCGCTCGATCCAGCCTATGTCGTATGAGAAACCGTTGCGCAGGCGCCACTGTTCCGCAGACATGAATTTGCAGTCCCATTCGGGGATGTCATATGCATAGAAGTGCATGCCTTCGGGGAAGGCAAACTGGCAGTTGGGCAGGTTGTGCTTTTCAGCGACCTTTATCAGCGCCTTGAAGTTGTCATATACCTGGTTGATGCCTCCCTGGCCACAGTAGGGATGCCCGATGAGGAAATCAGGCAACTTGTAGCCGCGCTCTTTCATTCGCTCCAGGAAAACGTCCACTTGGCGGACGCCATCATGGGGATGCATGTTCATGCCACCACCTTCATAAACCCAGGCATTGGGATAGACATCATGGACGGCTTCAAAATACGCATTGACCAAGTCAGGATAATGCGGGTCATCCTTGATTTCAGCCGCCCATTCACTGCCGATGCCGTAGGCGGATTTCGGTGCGCCTTTCAGAATCTCCTCACGGATGATCTTTTTGAATTGGCGGACATAGTCCTCGCTCCATCCGCCCATGAGACGATAGTCGGGAAGCAGGCATGTTTCCGGTCCCGCATAGTCGGTAAAGAAGGCTTCCTTGTTTCGGATATACATGAAATGCCGCCCATCGGGGACTTCGAGTCCTTTGAAATAATTCCTTAACTTGATTCTCTCGGAAGAAGTATATGCGCAGAAGAGTTCATCGAAAGGCAAGATGCCATAGCTGCGCATGATTTGGTCAACTTCGGGGGAGATTCGTCCGGCATGGCCAAAAATGCCGTAGCCGATGCTGCGCCAACGCTCGAACTGTTCGGGTTTGCAGGTTCGGATTACCGGGCCGCTGGCATAAATGGGGCTGAACAGACGGCGGGTGAAATGCTCGTTCTTCAGCCAAGGCATGATGGAAAAACGGAAATGCTCGAGATGCTCCTCCGGCATTTTGTCGGTGCTATAGGTAACTTTGACGACATAGACCCCATCGGGCAATCCTTCGATAGGAACTTGAACCTGGGGATAAGTTCCCGAGTTGAAATCATAGTAAAAATCAGCGGAACGAACTACCTCCGAGAAAAAGTCTTTGATCTCGATTTTACCTTTGCCGCGAACATTTTTCTCCAACGTTGAAAGTTCCAGATACCCGTTCATGGGCTTGCCGCTTTCCAGAAAGCAGTCTTTTGGATTCGTTATGAAGCGCGCAGAAACCGCTGGTGCGCTAAATTCCGTGGCAACCTTGCCTTTTTCCAGCTGGATGCCGTCCAGTGCGCCTTTGCCGCGCAGTGAATACGAGATATTCAGCATGCCATCCTTGGGCAGCGTGAAAGGAAATTCATAGCGTGTCCATTCGTTGACAGCGATATCAAAATGTTTTCCTGCAACATTCCGCCAAGGGGCTTTCGAACTGGCATTCAGGGACAAATGTCCTTTACCTCGGGCATAGATGGAAAATATATAGTCACCGGCATCTGCCGGAATGGTTGCTGAATGATAGCTTGCGGCCGCCAGGCAGTATTTGCCGAATTTTGGATTTTCAGTAATCAGCTGGGGGTTGTTTTCAGTCCTGAACCAATAGAAGATTGCCGCATCCTGGACGAAGGTTGTCCCCTGCGCCATATAGGGATTCGGAAGCAGGTTTTTCCCGGTGGAGGGCAGTTCCAGATCATCGCCTTTGAGGAAATCCACTCCTCCGGGCTTGTGTGTTGCCGTCAATCCGCATTTCATGGGATCGATGATGATAATCCAGGGATAATGTTCCGGCGTAAGGTAAATGCTATTCGTCTTCTTATTATCCTGAATAATCATTGGCGTATGGACTTCCACTTTAAAGGAATCATCGGGGATTTCCGCATTGATGGTTATATCGCTGGTGCGGAAATGCCAGTTGCGCTTGTCTCCCCGGTCAATGGGTTTTGAAGTGTAATTGTTGCTGTTAGTCAAATTGAAGAAAATACCGCATTTGCTGCTGTGGAGTTTGCCTTCCGGCACCTGGAAAGTCGTGACGACTTTCAGTTTGTTGTCCTCCGTCAAGCTAAATACTCGTTCCCAGGCGTAAGTTTCTTCGGGCGTTCCTGGGGGATTAAATCCAATCAGACCAGATATTTTCACGCTTTTTGATGCTTCATCCGACTCGGATTTTAAAATGCTCAAACCACTGCCGTCATATTTCTCGACAAGCTGCTTTGCACTGTTGCTGTTGTTTGCTTTGGCAGGGGTGCTCGCACAGAAATAGGAAAATGCAATTTTACGGCTATCTGACAGGACGGAAAAACAGCCGTTAGGTTCAATAATAATGCGTTTGCTGCCAAAGGTGAACAGTTGGTTTTTTGCATCAAATTCCGGCTTGACAAACAATGTCCCAATTTCCGAAGACGACGCTTGCGGTATCAATGGCGCCTTGGGCGGCTTTAGCGGAGGAAAGTCCGCCGAAAACGCTAACAATGTCCCAAAAAGGGCAATGATAGAAAAGACATTCGTAGTTTTCATGCTTGTCCTTTGCAGTTGCCATTCAATAAATTACAGATTTTTTTCGTGCTACTATCACTCGACTTCTTCTTTTTTGTAAAAGATTGTTCTGAAAAGAAAGCTCCAAGTCATTGGCATATAAGCGTTTCTTCGTCTGATTGTGGTGCCTTTACAAGGCACTGTCTTTGGGGGATTTCCCACCCCAGGCTAAAGCCAGGGGTTAAGCATGGTTAAGCGCCTACGGCGCAAAGCATTATGCCGATCCGACCAATCCGACCGATCAGCTGTCCGTGTCCCGTCCGTGTCCCGTCCGTGTCCCGTCCGTGTCCCGTCCGTGTCCCGTCCGTGTAAAGTCCGTGTGGGTTGCGGACGCCAGTCCGCGCCAAGTCCATTCGTGTTTTTCGTTGTTTAAAAAGAATAGCATAGTGTTCTGTTTTTTTTGCAGTAGACCGATCAATTGAGCGGCTTGAGCGACCAGTAATAGAGCAGTCTCCCAATAACTTTCCACATGGCAGCGTCCTTGCCGTTAAATTCTCCCGGCAAGCGGCTGTCGACATGTCCATCGAGCCATGCCGCGTTGCTTCTACCGAGATGACGCATCCCCATATTGCTCCCAGTGGTGGTATTGTTCCACATACTAACTAGAAACTCCTGCGATAAATTTCCCCCGTAACCGTTGTCGTTGTTGTCTCCGTAGAGCAACTGGTCGCTGGCGCCTTTGCAACGCAATTCAGTCATCTTACGCCAAGACTTACCAGGAATGGAGTCGCTTCCTGAGTAACTTTGTGGCATGCCATAGCCGTAGACGTTATATAGCGCCGACCATTCGATCTCGTTAGGCGTCCCCCCGGCATGATATTGTGTGGCAGGACAGTTGAAAATAGAGTTGCGGGAGCGGACTTTTCTGTGCAGAGTAATGTTTAACTTGCCATTGGAGTCCCAGGTGTTGTCCGAAAAGCCGGCAAAAGGGGCAATCAGATTTCGCCACTGGGTAGCCAGACCAGACCCGGTTGGATCGGCTTTGGGAATCCAACCATCATATTCATCGGTATACATCGTCGAGGCGTTGATGATAGACCTGAGATTGCTGGTGCAGGTCGAACCCATAGCCTTCATCCGCGCTTTCTGCAAAGCCGGCAACAGCATCGCTGCTAAAATGGCGATGATGGCGATTACGACCAGCAGTTCAATTAAGGTGAAATAACAAAACTTGCAGAACGTTTTTTTCATGGCTTATCCCTTTCGTTTCACACTGGTTTTTCAAGCTATCAACCCGCATATGCGCTCATTACCTTGCGAATCGCCTGAGCGCATTTTTCGATCCCCTCCTGGCTTCCGAGCAGAAGCGCGTGACCACAGGTCATCACGCGTTGATACATCAAAGTCTCGCAATTCGGAGTTTCATGCTTGATGTATTGATCCTCAGAAATGTTCCATAGTGGACTTTTATAGAGCGGCGCTGCCCATCCGTAGAAGAGATTGTCAAAGCCTTCTGCGGCGAGCGCCTTGCGAACCTGGTCTCTGTCGATGCCGTCATGAAGCTCCTCCAGTTTCAGGAGCAGCGTGAAGAAGTAAGAGGCGCGTTCATCATCCGCATAGGCGGATTCCTGCAATTTGATTCCAGGGACATCCTTGATCAGTTCTGCCATCCGTGCAAGATTGGCTTTGCGCCTTGCAAAGTTTTCCGGCTGGTGTTGCAGTTGGTCATAGATGATTGCCGCCTGAAAATCGGTGAAACGGTATTGGCGGCAGAGCAGGGAAGGGTCTGGCTTCGTTCCAGGATGAAGCTGTGAACTGCCAATATGCGAGAGGCGGAAGAGCCTGTCGAACAATTCTTCATCATCGGTCGTGCAGCAGCCACCTTCACCAGCAGTCATCAGCTTGGAAAGCTGGAAGGAAAAGCTGCCGATCTTGCCATAGCTGCCCACCCCCTTTCCTTTCTGCCGGGCACCGTGAGCGTGGGCACAGTCCTCGATCACTGCAAGATTGTGGCGCTGGGCAATCCGCATAATCGCCGGCATATTTGCCAATCCCGAATAGATGTGCACCGGGATCACTGCCTTTGTCCGCGGAGTGATTGCCGCCTCGAACGCCGCAGGGTCCATGCACATCGTCTCAGGTTCAACATCGACGATCACCGGCGTGGCACCGATATAGAGTGCCACTTCCGCGGTTGCTAGCCAAGTGATGCCAGGGACAATCACTTCATCGCCTCGACCGATACCGAGTGCCAGAAGTGCGCATTCCAAGGTGGTTGTACCGTTGCACATCCATACCGAGTAGCGCGATCCCTGATATTTGGCGAACTCGGTCATCAGCAGCTGTTCATAGGCGGCGCAGCCTCCCCATTTGCCGGAGCGGAAAATATCAATGAGTTTCTGTTCCGTCTCCGGATACGGAATCGGCCATGAAGGGAAAAAATCCCGAACTTTTTTCTCTCCAAACACCGGAGTTCCACCGTCAATAGCCAATCTTTCCATGTTTTACCCTCGAATCGTTGATTTTATTTTTGAACTTATAGGGACGTCAGACACTGGGGTGACGCGATATCTCCTGCATCAGGCGTGACGACATGCAGAGGATTTTTTTTGAACAACGAAAAGTCCCAATTTTGTTTTTTCCTCGAATTATTTGTTATATATTATATCGTTATTTCTGCTTTTAACAATACCTTGATCTTGCTTTATGAGTTTCAATCTTGCTTTTTCAGTGAGGTTATTGATGCAACAGATTCTTGATGCGTTCACGGTTTTTGACGAAGGGATTCGCACCATCTGGTGCGAGCATTCTCCTGGAACGGCGCCAGCACAGAACATACCGCCAGGCATCCATCTGCACAGGGAGATACTTTTTGTGCTGAAAGGAAATTACCGTTTCCCGCTCAATCACAAAGTGATTGCTCCGCAAGTGGGCGATGTCATATTGATCGACCGCTGGATCGCCCATTGTGCAAATTACTCGATACAAGACCGGGACATGCTTCACTTTTGGGTCAATCTCAGTGGCGCACGCATCTATATGTGGTGTATTCAGCTGGATTTATATGGTGGAAGAAAGTACCTGATGACCGGGACACCGTTAGCGCAGGATATGCAGCAACTGCTGAATCGGCGCTGGGACGCTTTTGCCGAATTGCCAGCGCAGGAGGCCTTGTCGCATTTGGATTTTTATATGCGGGAGCCGCTTGCCATGCTGCTGGATGAGATACGCTTTCAGCTAGTGCGTAGTAAACGCCAGAAGGCAGGGATATCCAACGAACTCCATCCGATCGCCGCAATTCAGCGTATTATCGAAGCGGAAAACGGGCGGGATTGTTCTTTGCAGCGTCTGGAACAAATCGTCGGCTTCAACCGCTTCTATCTCGCTCATATGTTCAAGCGGAACACCGGATTGAGCATCGGCGATTACATCAACAAAATACGGCTGAGTTTCACGGAAGCTGCTGAAAATCGCGGCATGAATCGCAAGGAGATCGCCTACGAACTCGGGTTTTCCTCGACATCCACCTTTGGCAACTGGTTGCGCAAGGTGCGAAAGCGCCGTGATCAGGCTCAAGGAGTTGTGAAATAATCAATTTCGAGGAGTTTTCTGGCGGTCTCGAGGTCTTTTGCGATGCTGATTTCGAGTGGTTGCTGGCGCAGATGCGCTGGCAGGACGGCAAAGGTATATGTTTCCACTTCCAGATGGCGGACATCACTTAATTGCAATTCGCGGATGAAAGCGTTATCGAGTTCGTTGAATGTCGAGCGCAGTTCTGCGGATTCTGGGCAGGCCAGCGGTATATGGAAATGGGTGCGCAGTTCGCAGCCTGGATGCGCTTTGGCAAAGGTAAGCGCATCCGGTAAATCTGCAAAACGCCGGATGGTGGAATCTTCCGGTGAGATTTTGACCGTGCTCTGATGCAGATACACTGGGTCTATGAAGGCCTCCGCCGCCGGTAGTTGCTCTGCCGAAAAAATCGGTGCGGCGCTGAGATGAATCTTGACGACCGGGATTTGTTTCTGGCGGAGTTTTTGCAGGCATTTTGTCGGGGATTCGCACAGCACCGCCAGGTGGCAGGTGTCCAGGCAGACACCCAAGTAGCGGTTTTGCACCTCGAGGGGCTGTTTGCAGTGCCGGCGAAGTTGTTCGCAGAAGAATTCACAGATGGAATCCGTACTGTCCAGCAGGCAGTCCGGCTCGGGTTCGAGGCCGACCTGGATCAGTTTTCCTGTAGCCTGTTCGAGTTCTTGCAGCTGAAGGATCAGCTTATCGAGATTTGCGAGAATCTGCGGGAACTGGTTCGCATTCAGGGCAGCGCGGTAGCCGATTGGCAGGGTGCTGAGCGTGCCATGGTCCAAGTCCGGCGGCAGGATTTGTGCTAGAATCCTTGCAGACTGCAAAGTATATTGCAGGCGCTCGGGGGCTGCCCAATCCGGCAGATAGACGTTTTTCTTGACGCCGCCCAGATGGAATTCGCCATAGGGAAAGACATTGATCGTGAAGGGATAGAGATTTTCTGCTCGGAAGAAATTCTGCAATGCCTGGATTTCCTGCGGCTGTTCGAGGAGGGTTTCAGCGGCTTGCGCACTCAGGCGCAGCCCCAGGCCAAAGGGTTCCTCATTGGCAAGAAGCTGCCTGCGGATTTTCGGCACGTAGGTTTTGATGGCGGCAAAGTGCTCCTGCCAGGAATTCCCCGGATGGACATTCAGGCAGTAGCTTAAATGGCAATCGTATTGCGGCAAAGATATTTTCATGCTGAAGTTCGATTCGCAAGTATTTGCTTTATAAAAGTTTTCGTACTACTATCACTCGACTTCTTCTTTTTGGTGAAAGATTTTCGGAAGTCTCATTCTTAAGTCATTGGCATACAAGAACTTGACAGTAGATTCATCTGGTTGTGGTGCCTTTACAAGGCACTGTCTTTGGGTGGGTTCCTCACCCCAGGCTAAAGCCAGGGGTTAAGCATGGTTAAGCGCCTACAGCGCAAAGCATTGTGCTGATCCGGCCAATCCGACCGATCAGCTGTCCGTGTCCCGTCCGTGTCCCGTCCGTGTCCCGTCCGTGTAAAGTCCGTGTGGGTTGTGGGCGTTAGCCCACGCCATGTATTTTCGTGTATTTTCGTTGTTAAAAAAATCATGGTTTAAGTGTTTGTGTCCAGTTGCGTAGGGTGGCGTCGCGTGCTCCCATGACTAGGATACAGCTTTTGCGGGGGGTATCTCGAATCATCTGTTCAGCCTGGGCGCGGCTGTCTGCGGCCAGTACCGGCAGCCCGGCTGCTTGATATTCGCAAGCGACCTCCTGCGAGGTCGGGGAATGGCTGCTGGTGCCACCAGCGTAATAAACCGGCAGCAGAATCAGCTGATCACCAGGCTGCAAAGCAGTGCGCAAAGCCTCCTTCAGTGCTGCTCGCATGAAACCTAACGGACCAAATCCATGCGGCTGAAACAAAGCCAGCAAAGGGCTGCCAAAGCGCTCCCGGGCAGTCGCCAGCGAAGCCGCGATCTTCTCTGGATTGTGCGCATAATCATTGATCCGTGGACAGGATTCGCCTAGGTCTGAGACAAGTTCGAAGCGTTGCCGGACACCTCGAAACGCAGCCAGGCTTGAGGGCAGGCAATCCCGCTTTTCTGGCAGCAGCATCGCCAGCATCTGTAGGATGGCGGCTGCATTCCAGGCGGAATGAAGCCCATTCTGGCGGCAGCAGACCATTTCCCGGAAACCATGAATCTGGAATTGACAACCGTCGGGTGTAACCTGATAACTTTCCGGATAAGCGGAGCTTTCGTCCGTGGCTTGTTCGGAGAAGAAGCTTACCGGCAGTTGTTTTGGGGGCAGGGATTGCAGAGTGGCGGGCAATACTGCGCCCCGGCGGGTTTTCTGCAGAAAGCCGGCAAAGACTTGGCGCAGTTCGTCGGTGCTGTAATGATCATTGCCGATATTCAGCAGGATGGCGTAATCCGGACTGAATTCCCGGATGCTGCGGTCGCTCTCGTCGACTTCAACCAGAAGGAATTCCGGGTTTTCATCGGCATAAAAATTGCCTGGGCGGGTGGCGTTTTCGAAATCGAGGCAATAGCCTCCATTGACCATCAGGATGCGGTGTCCGAGCGAGCACAATGCGGAACTCAGCCACCCGGTAACGGAAGTCTTGCCGCAGGATCCAGCTACTGCAACTTGGATGGCCGGTATGCGGTTCAGACATTGCGCAAGCGCAGTGGCGCGGTGCAGCAACGGAGTCCCTTCGGCAGCCAGAAAGTCCGGATTGCCGGTCTCGACTGCTGCAGAATGAATCAGGCAGTCAGGCCGGAAATGGGCGATGCCGGAACCATCTTGCGGAAACAAGGCGATTCCCTGACTGGTCAGTTTCTGGTAGAGTTCCTGCTTGCCAGGGTCATTCAGGCCACGGTCACTGCCGGCAACTTGGTAGCCTAGATGCACCAGTAGCTGAGCCAAGGCACTCATGCCAATGCCGCCAATGCCGACAAGAAAAACTTTTGCGGGTGCAGCTGGAAGGAAATATGGTGTTGTTTCGGAAGAAGTCATGGTTTTTCAAAAAGGGTGCAGGGTGCAGGGTGCAGGGTGCAGGGTGCAGGGTGCAGGGTGCAGGGTGCAGGGTGCAGGGTGCAGGGTGCGGGGTGCGGGGTGCGGGGTGCAGGGGGCAGGGGGCAGGGTGCAGGTGGCAGGGGGCAGGTTTAAAAAGTGGCGCAACCGTCCCGGTTGTGTGGTGTCTTTAGTCTTTTTCTGCTGAATGACAGAGGCAGGGTGCAGGGTGCGTCTGTGGTTTGTCCACTATGTCCACCCTGTCCACCCTGTCCACCCTGTCCACTATGTCCACAATGTCCACCGCGCATTCAAAGTCAGAAATGTCTCAGGGTGTGGAACGAGTGCGTCGGGCTTTCAGTTTGGAGAGTTGTTCCAGCCCGGCCTGACGCCAGGATGGTTCCTGAAGAATCTTTTGCAGCAAGCTGGCGCAGGCCATCGCATCGTACAATGCATCGTGCGGAGCGGAGTCGCCGCAGAGTTCCGACAGGGTTTCGCTGAGATCTAAGTTAGCGCAGAGGTCTTCAAGCTTATAACTGACCTGACCCGGAAAGGCCATGCGTGCAAGCACCAGGCTGTCCAGCCAGGGACCAAAATGATGAAGCGGAAAAATGGTGCGGAGGAGTCCGCGTTCGACCGGCACGTTGTGCGCAAGCAGCATGCGCCCGGCAAACCACTTTTCGAGGATAGGCCAAAGTTCCGGCAGGGCAGGCGCCACTGCCAGCTCTTTGCGCAGACCCGCCCAGCGCCCTGGTGTATAGGGATTGAAAGGCTGATCCTCGGGAACTTTCAGCAAACTTGAAAATTGCTCTTCCGGACAGACCTTCCCGTCCCGCAGCAGCACCATGCCGATCTGCCAAGGCGTATTGTTGTATCCCGGACTGCTTCCCGTGGTTTCAAAATCAATGGCGACAATTTCCTGCATGACCCTTCCATAATTCCAGCTTCTTTCAGCAAATAATATAATGCTACAAATTTTCAGCGTTTTCAGTGTTTCCCGTGGACAAAAAATGGGTTTCGGGTGTATTTTACCTTTGCTACACGACATACGACCAACAGTCTCCAGTTAGAGGGCTTTTAACCACGAACCACACGAAAAAGCACGAAAATTTATAGGGTTGCTGCTTTGGCGGATGAGCCTGCTCTGGCGGAATTCTTGTGTGCAAAGGTCGGCTTTACGCAATTGCGTCGGAGGCGATATGGAGCGCCGGCGGCTCGCCGGCATGAAGCCGGCTTCCCTCTTCCATCACCGAAAAATCAAAAAACTCCCTCACAAAGGCACAGAGGCACGGAGGGAAAGCTGACGGGATGCATGGAAAAGGAACTAGTACTAAAAATCAGCTTTGACTGCTTTTTTTAGGATAACACATCATTACAATAAAGAAGGAGATGTTTCGATGTATTTTATTCAACAACAGATCGCTGAACTGGAAAAGATCGATTATCCGCTGAACCGCGAACCCGATTTCGATGCATTCTGGGCCAAGGCGCGCGCACAGGTGGCAGCCCACGATCCCGCCGCCGTCATGACCGAAATCAACGATTACACGCTGAACCATGTCCGCATGTACGATACGGTGATCCATGGTCTTGACGGCACGCCGGTGGCTGCCTGGGTGATCCTTCCGGCGGAGGCGTCGAAAAACAATCCGGTTCCGGCCATGATCCAGTTTCACGGTGGCAACGGTTCGCGGGGCGAGCATCCGTTGGGATGGCTGGGAGTGGTGCTGGCTGGTTTTGCGGTAGTGCTGCCGGAGTTCCGCAACCAGGCCGGCATTACCCAGAGTGTTACGCCGTTGAACCGCTGCTGCGGCACTTCATTTGCCAGCCTCAATCTGGATGGACCGCCGGAAAACCATTATTTTTATCATGCCTTCACCGATCAGATGGTAGTGGTCAAATTCACCATGGGGCTGCCGGAAATCGAGGCTTCGCGGGTAGCGGTAGTCGGGTCCAGCCAAGGCGGTGGCACCAGCATGATCATGGCGGCACAGAACCGTGACATCGCGTTCTGCATGCCTGCGGTTCCCAGTTATTGTGCATGGGAACGCCGGGTGTTCATCCAGAGCGCCTGCGCCGGCGATATCGCCAAATACATCGAACGTTTCCCTGAACGCTGCAAGGATGTCTTCCGGATGCTGAGTTATTTCGACGCCATGAACCATGCGGATCAGATTCGCTGTCCCGTCCTCTGCTCATGCGGGCTGAAGGACACTGCGACACCGCCAGATTGCGTTTACGCCGGGTACAACAAGATTACCGCACCCAAGGAAATGAATGTCTATCCTTTTGGCGGACACGCCTCCGAAAGCCTGGTCAACATCATCCATGCCTTGAAAAAATACTTGGGCTGATGTGAAACTCCAATTAGAGGGCGTGCAAAAGGTTTTTAACCACGAAAGGCACGAAAAGGCTTGGCGTGGGCTGCCGCCCGCAACCTGTTTTTTGTCCACGGAAAGCACGGAAAACTCGGAAAATTTGTAGGGTTGCTGCTTTGACGGAAGGGAGGGCTTGCGGTTTAAAAAGTAGCGCAACCGTCCCGGTTGTGATTATTCTGACTGTCGTGGGGTGCGGGGGGATGTTCTTGTCCTGTCCGCGCCGTCCACGCCGTCCACGCCGTCCACGCCGTCCATACCGTCCACTACGTCTGACCCGCACCACGCACCATAGACGCATTACCTGCAAACTGCACAAACTGCAAAAAAAACAAAAAAAAGCTTGACAAGGACTTTTTTTGTGCTACTGTAGGTGTTAGACGAAGTGTTAGATGTGTTTTGCCCTGGAGTCTTTCATGCGGATAAAGCAGAGCAATATCTACATAGGGATCAAGCAGCAGATTTTCAATCTTGCGCAAAGCGATGGTGGGAAGCCGAAGCGTCTTCCTTCATTGCGTGTCCTTGCGAAACGCTATGGCTGTTCAGCTCCGACCGTCTTACGGGCTGTCCGTGATCTGACCGAGACCAATCTTCTTGCGCCTGCCCCCGGCGGTGGATATACAACGGTGCCGATGGACTCAACCGGGGATATCAAAGTGATAGCGGTACTGCATGGTGCCGGGATGAATATGTTCTATGATTTTTATGCCCTTAGGATGAAATTTCATGCGGCAGCCTACTTGAGCGTGATTAACCCTTGTATCGGCATCTATGAATCCAGCCTTGAGACGCAGGGGCAGTTTGGCAAGCTGATCCGGACACGAGGATATGCCGGCATCATTCTGTCCTGTCCAACTCCCGCAATTTTGGAGGAAACCCGGCAGGCCACATCTGAAATATCGATTCCATACGGGGTTTTTGGTGGAGGCGATTCTGCGGGGGATGCCTCGATGATCTTCGACGTCAAGAAAAATTACCAGAAAGTATTTGTTGAATTGATGCGACGAAACCGTCGCCGGATTTTGGTCATATCCAATGCTAATAATCCTTCCAATGCGGCAGTTCAATCGGTTTTGGAATCGAACAGGCAACTATTTGACAAGACAGCCTTTTTTAATGTTTCCCTGCAAGAAACGGAAGGTTTTACGCTGAAAAATACCGGCGGGCATGGGCAAAATTATGATGCCGTGGTGTTCATCATGAACCTCCGGAACCTCTATGAAAAACTGCGTTCGCATGCACCGGATTGTTTCGTTGCCATGCCGGAATTTTCGGCTGTTCTCGAGAAGAATTTCCGGGGCTTGGTCATGAAATACGATTTGGATGCCGCCGGGCGCACATTTGCCGCATCCATGGACTCCCTGCTTACGGGCAAGTCTCCGGAACATCCGCACGGATCAATAGCATGCACTTTGCATGAGGTGGAATAACTCTTAACATAAGGAAAGGAATGATCATGAAGCAGGAAGCAAGAGGAAAAACGTTGAATTCCGTGTCGCTCTCCATTCGTAATTTCACGCTGATCGAACTGCTGGTTGTGGTCGCCATTATCGCCGTATTGGCCTCGATGTTGCTGCCGGCTCTTGGCCGGGCCAGGGGTGCTGCCCAGGGCAGCAGCTGCCTTTCCAATCAGCGGCAGTGCATGTTTGCGCAAATTACCTATTCGCAGGACTACGATGATTATTTTCCGATGGCGAACGATAAGTTGGGAGATGCTCATCCCGAGTTTTTGAAGGCAGCTGGCACGGATTACGGCTGGTGGTCGAGTTATCTCAGGCATTACGGGTATCTGCCACGCTACAATCGCGGCAGCTGGCTTACCGCCTGCCGGGTGCTGGTCAACCGCAAATGGCCGACAAGTGCTGGAGACCACTGGTACGCCTATGGCATGATCGAGGCTCTCCGGAAGGATCCTCAAAAATACGTGCACCTGAGAAGCGATTTTTTCAAGCAGCCGTCCAACTGGGCTTTTTTAGCCGAAGTTTATGCATCCTCCTGGGAACCGGCTCTGCGAGGTGGCTTTGAGTTTTGGCCCAAAGGCATAACTGGATGGCGCAGCATTGACAGTACTCCCGCCGTCATACTGGTTCATAACAACCGGGCAAATATTGCCTTTGCCGACGGCCACGCTGAAACCCTGGGGATAATGGATCTGTATTGGAAGCACAGGAAGGTCAGCTCGACATACGTTTATTATTATCCTGCACTCTCCGCCACGGAAACATTTTATATTGCGATCCCCGGTTCATGAAGCAGGTGCAGGTTAACCGCAAGGGCACTCAAGTTACTCTCAACGGGGATGGCAACCTGCTTATCCAAACTTTTGCGGAAGCGGCATTCCCAAAACAAGGAAAGGACGAAACATGATTGTTGAACAGCAACAAAAAACACACCACTCATCCGGGGGTTCTTATGAATCATAAACTTCAACTTTTACTGGCAGCAGCCGCTTTTCTGCTTATCAGTACCTTTTCAAGCGCAGAAGAACGTCCGGTAAAATTTCAAAATTCCAATTACCGGGTCGAGTTTTCCAATTCATACCGGAATACTTTCGGTTTTTATGGATTGCGGCTGGGAGGCTATTTCCTGAGCGGCGCCTGGGACCTGCAATTGGTAGGCCATGTCAGCCCCGCCGGGAAAAGATACTCGCTGAAAAAAACGAACGAATATCAGGCTGTCCAGGAGGGCGAAAACCTGCTTCTGAACGCTTCAAGGGAATTGACTGAAAACGGGGAGGACGGCGAAGTTCTCGCCAAAGTGGAGCAGAAGCTCCTCTTCACCCCGGAAAAGGTCACGGTTTCATTTCTGATTGTACCTGAACAGGACATTCCCATAAACCGCGGTGTCAGGTATTTTTTTAGGGTATACAATGGCGGCAGCATGAGGGAATTCCTTGGCAAAACCGTGGAAGCCACGCTGTCCGACAACACGGTCAAATCCTTCGTTGTCAAGTGCGAGGAAAAGGAAGAGATTGACCAGAAGGTCTGGTACCGCCGGGACCTGTTCACGCAAGTATGCGTTGTCGGGCAAAACGACCGCCTCTTCTTCATTGCCGAGGACGGCAACCGGATCTGGATCAGTCATTATGGCACCGGAATTGAATTCTGGGCCGTCCTGCCCAGCAACAGCCCTGATTTCCGTCCCACTTCGTTGCAGAAAGGGCAGCAGTATCTTCTTTCCTATTCCATCCAGCTGCAACCGTAAAACCATAAACCTAAAAAAAGCAGTTGACTTTTTCCATTGATCGGCAATCAGAATCTTTTTTTTGTCCACGGAAAGCACGGAAAACTCGGAAAATTTGTAGGGTTGCTGCTTTGACGGATGAGCCTGCTCCAGCGGAACTCTTGCGTGCCAAGGTTGGCTTTACGCAATTGCGTCGGAGGCGACATGGAGCGCCGGCTGCTCGCCGGCATGAAGCCGGCTTCCCTCTCCCACCACCGAAAAATCAAAAAACTCCCTCACAAAGGCACCGAGGCACGGAGGGGAAGGTGACGGGCTGGATGGAAGAGGATGGCATTGATTGTGCCCAGGGTGGATCAACAGATGACTTTGTGTGACCAGTTGGAGATGCCGCCACCTCCGTGTCTCCGTGCCTCCGTGAGAAAAAAGAAGAATCTCTTGGTGTGAGTTGACGTCCACGACTCAAAAAGTTTCTCAAAAATGAGAAATGGCTTTTATGCCAGGAACTTGTGCGTTTGGTCTTTGAAAAATCTTTCACAAAAAAGAAGATTTTGAGGGAAAGTAGTACTGAAGACGCCCTTGTTCACCAACATGGTGAACGGCATGTGATTCACAAAGCTTTGAAAACAAAGGAATTAGGACTAAATATCAGCTTTGGCTGCTTTTTTTAGGATAAAAAAGGGTGATACGTCAGTCTTCTGTGGTGCGTGGTGCGGGTCAGGCGTGGTGGACAGTGTGGACAAGACAAGCCCGCACCGCCCAACGACAGTCAGAATAATCACAACCGGGACGGTTGCGCCACTTTTTAAACCTGCGCCCCCTGCACCCCACGACAGTCAGAATAATCACAACCGGGACGGTTGCGCTACTTTTTAAACCTGCCCCCTGTACTACAGACCCATTACAAAAAAGGAGAATCGCCATGAAGCAAATGCTCGCCATAATGATGACCAGTAGTCTTGTGCTGGCCGCCGCCGCATCCGATACAGTCTTCAAGGGAGACAACCAGATCCTGCGACAATACTTCGAGGGGGTGCCGGACTTCAATTCGCATTCCGGAAGCCTCTGGGTAACCTACCGGCGTACAGAAAATGTGAAGGTGAAAGACTGGACGCTTTCCATCGGGCCGAAAGAGGACGGGAAAGCAAGCAGCGCGCATTATATGCTCAACCGATATGCCACCGGCGACTGCTACCAGGTCTCCTTCCAGTACCGCTGCCCGAAAAACTTCACTTGGTCGCTCAACTTTTCCCAGGCGGAATTCGGCCCGTGGGTGCCTACCGTGTCCAGAACCGTTCCCGCCTCCTCCGAATGGGCGGAATATTCAGAAAAAGTCCCTGTTCCCCTGAATCGCCATACCACGACACTGCAAATTTTTTCTCCGAAGGATGCGGTCGTTGAAATCAGAAACCTGTGCGTCCGCGAGATTGATCCGAAGGATATTGCCGGCAGGGAGCTGCTCCTCGATGGAAAGCCCTGCGAGGCCGTCTACTGGATGCAGACCGATGACATCAATACTCTCAACGATTATGAAGCTGCGAAAATGTTCCGCTTCGCATTTCAGCGCTGCGGCGGCAAGAAAATCCCCCTGCTCGAAGCGGTCCATGAAGATGATTTCCGGAAGAATGCCCTCTACATCGGCAAAGCGGCGGAGAAGGCGGGGGTCTTTCAGGACGGCAGCTTGCTGCAGAATATTGGCGAAGGCGGAACGGCCATCCGGATTGGTGCCGGCAGGGCCGGAATCGCCGGCCACATTTACGGCGGTCCATATCTGGGGGTGGTCCAGCTGCTCGAGCACCTCGGCATCCATTATACGGCGGAAGACCATTTCCATTTTCCGGAATCGGGAGACTACCAGGTTGTCGCCTGGGAAAAAAGCCTGAATCCGGCGGTGCCCATCCGCTCGAGTGAAGTCCGTGCCGGAAGAGTGGAGCTGAAAGGCTACACGCCCAGCCGCTGCGCGGATTATCAGTACTATGGAGGCGGCTATGCCGCTCATCCCGGCAACAGCGTGGTTTCCATCAAAGAGTTCCATCAGACGCATCCGGAATGGTTTGCCATGCAAGCGGATGGAAAAAGGCAGACCGTGGGTTGCAGGGATGTGCATTATTGCCTGTCAAATCCGGAGTTCATCCAACTCTATGCGGACAGGCTCTTGCAAATCATGCGCATCAACCGGCATTGCTTCTTCTATGAGGTTTATGATGGAGACGGCGGCGGCCTTTACTGCCGATGCCCCGCCTGCCAGGCAGTCGGCTCGACAACCGACCTCTATATCCACTTTGCCAACCAGGTGGCCGGGATCACACGCAAGGAATTCCCGCAAAACTATGTGATGACAACCAGTTATGTGGATACTTTGCAGGCGCCCCAAAAAGTGTTCCCGGAAAGCAATGTGCTGATCCTCTATACGGCTTATCATCCGACTCCCTGGGGGGCGCAGAACAACTTCGACCATCCGTACAATGAAACCGGACGGAAATATCTGGCTGAATGGGATCGGCTCTGCGCAGGACACATGGCTCTTTACGCCCATCCAGTCAATTACCGGGAAATGATGAATATCCATCCTAAATTCCACTTCAACACCCGTTTGACCCGCCATATCGCTGAAAAACGGTATAAAGTGCTGAGAAATTGCTTTCTTGTTTCCACCTACAGCAACGGTGTTGTCCCTGGAAGCCATTCCTTCTTTGATCTGAACATTTACGCGCAGACAAGGCTTAGCATCGATCCGAAACTCGACCTCGAGGCCTTGATCGACCGCTTCCTGCCGATGCACTACGGCCCGGATGCGGCGCCGGTTCTGCGGCAATACTTCGATATTATCCAGGAAGCACCGATGAAAGCCAACTGGGCGCAGGGTTGCGAGGAAGTCAAGCGCGGATTCATCACCAAGGAGCTGGCCCGGCAATGCCTCCCGCTGCTTGACTTGGCTGAGCAGAAGGCGGGCCAGACCGTCTACCGGAACTATGTGTTCAAGGAAAAGATTTCTTTTCTCTGGAGTTATCTATCCGACAATTGCCTGGGTCGGGTCAATGTTGACAAGGCCGAATTTCCGGAATACGCCAGGCGCCTGGCGGAGTTCTGCTCGCTTTGCAAGGAGCGCAACGTTTCCTACATGAATCGGGAAGGCTACGCCCCGGAATGGTTCGCCAGTTCCCATCTGTATGCCATCGGCAAAACCAATCCATGGTTCAATACGTCCGAGGTGGCGAAGCTGATTGCCGATCCGCTGCAGGCACTTGGCGGGCGCAGCCCCGATGCGCAAAAGGAGACTCCGCAGGGGATCGTCATGCCCGCCAGGGGCTTTGCCGGAGGACAGGTTTCACCGGACTGCGGCTGGATGCGCGAGGACTCAGTCCAAGCAGTCATCCTGCGGCGGCCGAGTTCATCCTTCGGAATGGTCCAGGGGACACTCATCCTCCGGAAAAAACCCGATCATGAAGTAAAAATGCTCCTCAAGGGGATTCAGGATGAAAAGAAAGAGGACACCGCCCGCATCGAGATCCTGGTGAACGGCAAAAGCATCTATCAGGGGAAAACCGGATTCCTCAAGGACCGCTGGACGCAGCAGGCATTCCCTATTCCGGCGGGCCTCCTCGAGGAAGGGGAAAACACCATCACCATCCGGAATGTCACCGCAGACACCGAAAAAGATGGCTTGTGCGGAGCCAGCTTTGACGAGGCCAGGAATTATTACTGGGGATGGTTTATATTGGAAGAGGTGCTCTTCGCCGACCTCTTGTGAGGTAGGGTGCAGGGTGCAGGTTTTTAACCACGAAATACACGAAAAGGCTTGGCGTGGGCTAA
>JAPXLT010000036.1:0-4191 GCA_033809415.1 Lentisphaeria bacterium | reverse complement strand
CACAACCCATTTTTTGTCCACGGAAAGCACGGAAAACTCGGAAAATTTGTAGGGTTGCTGCTTTGACGAATGAGCTTGCAAGCGGAATTTCGGTCTGGTTTGCTGTTTTCTCCGATTGCTTGGCGACCTTGGCGTTCTTGGCGGTTGGTTCCTCGTCATTGAACCGCCAAGACGCCAAGAACGCCAAGGTCGGCTTTACGGAGTTCCGTCGTCGGTATGGTTACAAAGCGTTAAGTTAAGAGTATTGGGGGGCAGGGGTTGGACGTCGGGTGTCTGCTACATAAAGGTAATGTTTTGCGCTTCAGGTACTTTTTGAGGAGGTAATTCACTATGGCTGATTTTCGAATGGGTGTGGTTGGTCTCGGGCACCGCGGCCGGGCCATGTTTCAATGGGTCGCCAAAGGCATTGACGGCGTAAAGGCGGTCGCCGCCTGCGATCTCAATGCCGACTTGTTCTATAAAGACGTCCATTTCTATTACGGCGGACATCAGCCGCCGCTTGCCGATGAGATGCCCGACGTCAAATTTTACGACCAGTATGATGAAATGCTGGATCAGGAAGAACTTGATATCATCATGGTCGAAACCCCCGCCACATGCCATGCCGAATTCTGCGCCAAGGCGCTGAAAAAAGGGATTCATGTCTATTCGGACATTCCGTCGGTGGCCAGCCTGGCGGAAGCAAAGATGCTGTGGGAAGTCCAGGCCGCCTCGTCGGCCATGCTGATGACCGGCGCAACCACCTGCGGCTGGGGCTTTGTTCTCGCCATGCAGGACCTGGCGCGGCAGGGGCTGCTCGGGAAACCATACTATCTGGAAGCGGAATATATTCATGACTGCCGCCCGCTCTGGGAGGAAAGCCCGTGGCGCAAGCCCGGAAGGGGAAATCACCGTTATCCGATCACCTATTGCACCCATTCCCTTGGGCCGCTTCTCAGCATCCTTGATGAAGTCCCGCGTCATGTCACCTGCCTTTCAACCGGCAGCCACGTCACCGACATCCCAGAAGCCGAAGACCTGATGGTGGCACTCTACCAGACGGATTCCGGAGTCCTTATCCGCCAGACAAACAGCTACATCAACCAATGCACGACAGGACATCATTCCTTCCGCGTCTTCGGCAGCGAAGGATATTTTGAACACCTTGCGCAACGCGGCTCGCAGCCCGCCCGCACCGCCTTCAGCTCCCGGAAACTGTACGGCATGGACAAATGGACCGAAATCCCGGTCGGATTCGCCCCGAAGGAAGTCGAAATCCGCAGCCAGCGGAATGCCGCGGCGATGTTCGGGCATGGCGGGGCGGATTCCCTTCTCTGGCACCGGTTCATCGAGGCGCTGCAAAACAAGGAAAAAGAGGCGCCGATCAATTTGCAAAAAGGCCTTGCAATGACCCTGCCAGGAATCTATGCCCAGGCCTCCGCTGAACGCAGCGGAGTGAAAATACCCATCCGCTATCCGTGGGATGACAATTTCAAAACGGAAATCTGAAAACGCAACGAAAACAACCTATTTTAACTACGAAAAGCACGAAAAAGAACGAAAATTATGCTTAAGGAATTATTTCCACTCGGAGTGAATAAACTCGTGCCCGGTAAATTTTTCTGTGGTGAAGTGGAGTATTTTCTGTCTTCCGAAATGGGCGATGGCTTCAGCATTGACGCCGTTGAGGATCGATGCGTGGTGAAGGGGGGAGATAATGGCCTGCTTTATGCTGGAGACCTGCTTCGCGACATATTTCGCCAGGATGGCGGCATTGCCTGCGGCAGTTACCACGACGAGCCGGATATTTCCTTGCGCTGCTACCATCTGGATTTAAAGAAGGGGACCGGCGGCATGCCGGACATTAGGCGCACTATGGAGCGCCTCCGGACTCTGCGTTACAATTACATCCTCATGGAATATGAGAACCGGATAAGACTGGACGCGCTGCCCGGAGTGGATGCCCCCGATGCTTTCGGGCATGACGAAATCCGGGAAATAATCCACATCGCCAATGAAAATGGCATCAAGGTGATCCCGCTGGTGCAGAGTTTCGGCCACTTGGAGTATCTGCTGCGTTTGCCGGAATACCGGAAATATTCCGAGTGCCCGGATCAATTCAGCCAGCTCTGTCCGCTTAATGAAGCGGCATACGAATTGTGGCGGAAGGTCTTCGATGAAGTAGCCACGTTGCACCACGATTCGGAATATTTTCATATCGGGGGAGACGAGGTCCGCAATCTGGGCAAATGCCCTGATTGCGCCCGTTTTGTTGCCGACAGTTCCCGTGAAGAGCTTTTTTTCAAGCATATCGACCGGGTTTGCCGTTACGCATCAGCCAAAGGATTCAGGCCGGTTCTCTGGCACGACATGCTGGCACGGGCGAAGCGTTTTGACCTGATTTCACGCCTGCCACAGGAGACGGTGCTTCTCTATTGGTCTTATCTGCCGGAAAATCTGGAGGTCAATCACATCCAGATGAGGGAGACCATTATGATCAGCCGCAAATGGCTGGATAAAATAAACAGTCCGGCGGATTTTCAGGATGCTCCACAGTTTTTTACCGATTTTATCGAGAATGCCCCTGCCGACGTGTATGAATGCTGCCGCCGGACGGTCGGTGCGAATCCCGGAGACGACTTGACTGTCGTGCCGGAATTGCCGTTGCTGGAACCGATGAAAAGGTGCGGACTGGAAGTCTGGGGCGCTTCGGTGCTGGCACCGTCCGCCTATAATGCGGTGTTTGGCGATCCTTTGCGCACTTGGAGCAATATGCAGTTGTGGGTGCGTGCCGGTGTCAATGGCATGGTAATGACTCGCTGGGCGGGGAGCAATTCCCTGGATGCGGCCCGAGGTCCGTTGTCCGTGCGGGACTTGTCGTTGGCGCAGGGCGGATTGTTGATGTGGAAAAAATCTCTTTCCATTCCGGAAATCGAGAAGCGCTACGATGCTTCTTTCGGAAAAAATGCCGCTTCGCTTTCCCGGATGATTTCGGTCATGACTTTCTCCGAAAAGGAGTGGTACATGAATTGGGCAGAACATTTGGATGCGGAATTTCAATTGCTGGAAAAGGACATCATTCCGGAGATGATGTGGCTCTATCAAAAATTCCGTGTCGCCATGCGCAGCGAACACCTCATTCGCCGACTGACCAGCTTTGTCCGCAATAGCGCAGGACAGATGGCTGGCGATGCATACGGTAATTCTTTGAAAGGGGAAATCATGCTTATGAAGGAACTTTTGCGGGAAACATTTGCCGATGAATTGCCGCCGCAATCGCTGAACGAGTGGACCTGCCGACTTTTCGAGCAATATGATGCAATGTTCATAGGCTTGGATCAATTGGCAAAAAAGAATCTTGGCGCGGACTGATCGCTAATAACTCATTTTTTAACCACGAAAAAGCACGAAAAGGCACGAAAATTTCGTACTTTTAAGGTACCGCCAATTCCTATCTTTTTTCCCCGACTGATCTGCATCCTGCCTCTTGCATACGGGAGCATTCGAACATGGGAGGGCAAGCGTCAATCACAACCGGGACGGTTGCGCTACTTTTTTAACCGCGTGCCATCCCATCCGTCGAAGTAGCAACCCTATAAAAATTTTCGTGTCTTTTCGTGTGGTTCGTGGTTAAAAAATCCTTTTTGGATGTGGGTTAATTTGTTGCTTCGATTTGTATTTGCGTGCTTGACAGATGATATTTGTTCTGTACAGGCAGAGGAGCATTTTCAATGGCGAACAGCAGACGATTTCTGATGATTGGTGCGCATCCGGATGATGCGGATATTCGTTTTGGCGGGACAGCGATCCAGTTGGCGAAGGCAGGGCATACAGTGAAATTTGTTTCGATGTCCAATGGTGACTGCGGGCATCGGCTGATGCATGGGAAAGAACTGGCAGAGCGTCGCTGGCATGAGACTCAGAAGGCGGCTGCCATTTTCGGCATTGCGGAATATCAGGTGATGGATCACCACGATTGCGAACTCGAAGCCACTGTGGAAAACCGCAAGGAGGTCATCCGGCTGATCCGGCAATTCCGTCCGGATGTGGTGCTTTCCCATCGCACCTGCGATTATCATGCAGATCATCGTGCCTGTGCCCAACTGGTGCAGGATGCCGCATACCTGGTGATGGTGCCGCAATTCTGCCCGGAGACTCCGATTCCTGAGGCCAATCCCATTTTTGGCTGTGTTTTTGATGCCTTCACCGATC
>JAPXLT010000035.1:0-24564 GCA_033809415.1 Lentisphaeria bacterium | reverse complement strand
TGCGGTCAGGTTATGTTCCGGGCAGTATTCCAAGACTTTTCCTTCGACGAGCACCCAGGAAGCCTCGATGTGCACCTGGTCTTTTCGGCACCAATCGAGGAAGTCATCGATACTGCAGAGGTGGATGTTCGGTGTGTCGTACCAGTTGTAAGGCAAGGATGGTGTAACCGGCATGCGTCCGCCGAGACTGAAGACCAGCCGTACCAGCCAATGGGCAAAATTCGGAAAGGAGATCACGCTCTGTTTTCCGATACGCAGCATCTCACGGAGCACCTTCAGAGGATCACGCAGAGTCTGAACAGTATTCTGCAAGATTACATAATCAAAGCTGTCATTCTGGAAGGAGTGCAGTCCTTTTTCCAGGTCGCTGTGATAGACCGGAACCCCACGCTCGATGCAGCGGATAACAGACTCTTCATCCAATTCCACACCCTGCACAAAAGCCTGGCGTTCCTCCGCAAGACGAATAAGCAAATCGCCATCACCGCAACCAATATCGAGAACCGAACTGCCCGGAGCAATCAATTTTTCAATGATCGCATCCTGCCAGCGGGCGCTCAATTCCGAAGAGAACCGAGCATGTTTACGGTGAATATCTTCCGCTCGGTGCAACAGCTCGAGCAACTCGCCCGAACTGGAATTGATACCAAGCTCCTGCAAGACTTTCAGCAGACCCGGCACGATGATTTGTTCTTGCTCATCACTCATAGGAATTATGGACAAAGGACAGGGACAAAAATGGACAAGATGGACGGAAGCAACCCTATAAAATTTCCGCGCTTTCCGTGGACAAAAAATGCTCATGCCGTCTTGCGTTTCCGGCTGGGCGCCAGCAAGAAAGCGCGCAACAGACGACCAACCGGAACGGTGTCAACTAGAAAAGCATCATGACCGGATGCGCTTTCCACTTCGACGTAGGTGACTGGAATCTGAGCCTTCAGCATGGCATCGACAAAATCCCGGCATTCATCGGGTGGATAGAGCCAGTCGCTCGAGAATGAGACGACGAGCATTTCCGCTTTAATGCGGCGGCAGGTTTCGATCAGGTCGCCTTTTCCCCAGGCTTGCGCTGCGTCGTAGAGGTCCATGGCTCTGGTAATGTAAAGATAGCTGTTGGCGTCAAAGCGTTCGACAAAGCTTTTGCTTTGGTAGCTCAGATAACTTTCCACTTCAAATTCAGTACCGAACTGGGTGCCTTTCCCAGGCTTGGCAAGCTTGGCTCGTCCGAATTTCTGATCCATTCCTTTTCCGGAGAGGTAGGTGATATGTCCGAGCATGCGTGCCGCCTCGAGTCCCCGGCTTGGCGGCGTACCATCGTAGTAATCACCGCCGGCAAAGTCCTTGTCATGCATGATGGCATGTCGTGCAACCATATTGAAGCCAAGACCTTGCGCCGGAAGCTTCGGTCCCGAGGCCAGAATGATGCATTTGCCAACCCAGTCCGGATACCGCAAAGCCCACTCGAGTGCCTGCTGCCCGCCCAGCGATCCGCCGCAGACTGCATACAGCTGATCAATGCCCAGACGGGTCAAAAGCGCCTTTTCCATTTCGACCCAGTCCCCCACAGTCACTGCGGGAAAACGCAAGCCCCAAGGCTGTTTTGTCTCGGGATTGATACAGGAAGGACCAGTCGTGCCATAGCAGCTTCCCAGGACATTGCAGCAAATGACACAGAAACGATTGGTGTCGATCGCTTTTCCAGGACCGACAACCGCATCCCACCAGCCGGGTTTATTCTGCCGCCAAGTTCGCCCGTTGCTAAGGGTCTGGCTGTCCCAGCCGGCGACGTGCGCATCGCCGGACAAGGCATGAGTGATCAAAATCACATTGTCCTGGGCAACGTGCAAATCCCCATAGACTTCATATTCGACCTCGACAAAAGGCAGAGTAGCGCCATCCTCGAAGACAAAAGGAGCACCCGGACTGGTAATCTGCATCCTGCGCGCCTTCGTCCAGCCCACCGATTGCAAACTGTCAGGAGAATCATAGTTTTTTTCAGATTTACGGTTGTTGAAAATCGTTCTCTCCAATATAACAAAAGAATTCTTTTTTAACCACGAACTACACGAAAAGGCTTGGTGCGGACTGATCGCCCGCAACCCACACGGACTTTACACGGACGGGACACGGACGGGACACGGACAACAAATCGGACGGATCAGTCGGATCGGACGGATCGGACGGATCAAGTAGATCGGTCGGATCGGTCGGATCGGTCGGAGAAAAAAGACAGGAATTGGCGGTACCTTAAAAGGGTTGCGTATCAATGACTTGGAAATTGCTTTTCAGAAAAATCTTTCTGAAAAACAAGAAGTCGAGTGATAGTAGCACGAAAAACTGTCACTTACTTCGCTGACGCATTACTACGGAATAATGTAATACCTAATCGTGCATTTGGCAGATCGACGCATCACTGGATTTCAGCAATTATATTAAGGATTTTACATTTGCTTTTTATTGTTTGTTTCATCTGAGGTATTTCATGCTGAGCGACCGTGACTATATGCGTTCTTCTCCAGGATACGGATATACCCGCCCCAGGGCTGACGTCTCGATCATTACACAACTGATCATCATCAACTGCATCGTTTATTTTCTTTGCGCTTTCACCGGTGAGTTGGGCTTGCGCTTACAATTTCAGCTTGCGTTGACCCCGGATGGAATTCGGCATTTTCAGTTCTGGCGCCTGGGCACCTACATGTTTACACATGCCGGATTCTGGCATCTGTTTTTCAATATGTATGGGCTGCATATCTTCGGGCAGCTTCTGGAAAGGCCGCTGGGACCAAAACGCTTTATGATTTTGTATCTGGTCAGCGGTCTGATTGGAGGCGGATTCTGGCTGCTGGCCAACTGGAACCAGAATGCGGCCTGTGTTGGTGCCAGTGGATCATTGTTTGGCATCATGGTAGCTGCCGGCATGGCTTTCCCCCATGTTACCTTTGTTCTGCTATTTCCGCCAATTCCAGTCAAGCTCTGGGTATTAGTCTGGGTCTATTGCATCATCGAAATTTTCTCATTGTCCAATGTCGGCTCGAACATCGCGCATCTGGCGCACTTGGGCGGTGCACTGGGCGGTTTTATCTACATGCGACGCCTGGGCTGTAAAGTGACCGTGCCCAATATTCCTGGAGTCAAACGCTTTTTCAGCTTTCTGAAGCCGCGTCCGAAACCGAAAACTTTTCAAAGGTCTACGGACAACTGGGCGGATGATGATCCGATTGATTCCGCCGAACTCGACCGTGTGCTGGATCGCATCGCGGCAGTTGGTTACGACAAACTCACTGAAGACGAACGCGCCCTGCTGCGCAGAGCCAGCGAAAAACTAAGAAGACAGTGATTCTTAAGATTTTTTAACCACGAAATACACGAAAAAGCTTGGCGTGGGCTGACGCCCACAACCCATTTTTTGTCCACGGAAAGCACGGAAAACTCGGAAAATTTGTAGGGTTGTTGCTTCGAGGAATGAGATTGCACAGGGTGGACATTGTGGACGGGGTGAACATTGTGGACGGGGTGGACATTGTGGACGGGGTGGACATTGTGGACGGGGTGGACAGGAGACGAACGCACCCTGCCCCCCGCACCACGCACCACGCACTGCAGAATGCTTTGCCCCTTAATTTTAATGTTATGAATACCGATTTTTTCGTCAAGATTCTCGATGCTGTGCAACAGCGTCATCCTCTGGTGCATCAGATCACCAATTATGTCACAGCCACCGATTGTGCCAATGCCACACTGGCCATTGGCGGCTCGCCGGTCATGGCTCACTCGATCCTCGAGACTGCCGACATGGCTGCCTTGGCCCAGGCTGTATTGCTGAATATCGGCACACCCGATGCAGACAGCGCGGAAACCATGCTGAAGGCTGGACAGGTCGCCAACCGGAACAAGACACCAGTCATTCTGGATCCGGTCGGAGCCGGCGCAACGCCGTTCCGCAAGGAACTCTGTGAGACTCTGCTGAATGGCATGCAGGTTGATATCCTGCGCGGCAATCAGGCGGAAATCCGGGCGCTGCTACAGCTTTCCTCCAGATCAAGGGGTGTTGACAGCCTGGATGATCAGGAGGATTTCGGGGAGCTGGCTATGCGTGCGGCAAAGGAATTCCGCTGCATTGCCGCTGTCACCGGACGGGTTGACTGCATCAGCGACGGGCGACAACTCATTCGCATTGCCAACGAGCACCCATTGCTTCAGCAAGTCACCGGCACCGGCTGCATGTGTTCAGCACTCTGCGCAACCTGTGCCGGTGCCTGTCCGGAGAATCTACTCGAAGCCGCCGCCACCGGAGTCGCAATCTCAGGGACTGCCGGCGAAATCGCTGCGGAAAACCTGCTCCCGCACGAAGGCACAGGCACTTTCCATCTGCGACTTATGGATGCTTTCTCGAAAATGACCGGTAAACTACTGCAGCAGAAAACCCGTATGACGCATACACAACCTGTTTTTTAACAACGAAAAAACACGAAAAGGCACGAAAATTTTTTCGGGATTGTTGCTTTGACGAATAGGCACGCAACCCGTATATGTCAAATGTGGTGGACAGGAGACGAACGCACCCTGCCCCCTGCCCCCTGCACCCTTCAGTGCAATGAGAGACAGGCGTATTGCATCAGTTTGCCGTTAGGCAGGCAGCAGCGCACTGTAGTATTCTCCTCGAGTAGCAGCGGTGGTCCGGCATGTTCGTCCGGAGTCAGCAGCACTTGCAGAATCCAGTTTTCGCGGCTGGCTGCTTCGGCAAAGAGCCATTTCACCTCCCTTCGGGCGGGATCGTATGCCTGGAAATCGGGCCAGGCCGCGCTAAGGCTCCAGCCTTCCGGGATGATCTGGCTGACGATCGCCCCTTTGCTTTGCCCCTCCCTTCGGTTGTTGACCAGCAACATATTGACCAGCAAGCTATTATCTTCCCTGAGCTGCAACACGCGCCAAAGCAGGAAAGGATAATCCCCAGGCACCGTTCCTGCGGCATTTGGCCGACTTTTCCGGATGCTGCGCCTATCCCTTTCAACGTTGGCAGCGCATTCCGGATTTTCGCTGGTTTTCCGATGCATTTCCTTCTCGACTTTATCAATCATCTGTATTCGCAAGCTCTGCGTCCAGCTGTCCAGTTCACGGGGAACATGCTGTTTAAGCTCGAAGCAATCTTCCATTCCAGCTTTGGACAGCAGTCCTTTTGCCGGAATAATGTCAGGGCGTTTTTCCAGCCCAGTTTCGTACAAACTAGCCTCGTCTCTGCTTTCCGGCAAAAAACATCTATCCCTGCCGTCCTGAGTCTCCAGTATCAGCGCACAGAACAGAGCCAGACCCGCCGCCAGCACTCCCATCAATAAAAAAAGTATTTTCCGCTTCATTATTTCCCCTCCGTTTCATCAGTTTTTTGCCATTTTTCAATGATATCGAGTAATTCCTGATCGCTCAATTTATTCTGATGCCACCGTTCGACTGCCCGCAGCACTTCGAGGTCATCGACATGTCCTCCAGCAGCGGGACTCTGCGTGATCGGCGGGTCTGCCCAGAAGGAGAAGAGCTGCGGATCAGGGATGCTGCGGTCGCGGCTCAATACCGCCACCTCGAACTGCACCGTTTCGCCCGTGTCAAAACGCTGATCGCGATTACCGGTCTGCTGCAATGCTTTTTCGACTTCCGCAGTGACATCCAGGTATTCCTTGCCTTCAGGGGTCTTCCCATCAATGCGTGCCAGCCGAGCATGTTCACTTTTCGGCAACACCAACCAGAAAACCAATTCGAGGGGATTTCCTGCCTTGCCGGAAATATTGCTCATGGTAACCGTTGTCAACAGCGAACCATCGTCCGGATTCACCCGCCAGTTGCCGTATTCCAGGCGGATGTCCTTTGTCACCTCGACAACCTGAAGGTTTTTGACAAAGGAGCGTGTGGCATAGTAAGCTGTCGAGTATTCCACAGGCAAAAACACAGCATGGGGGAGAACACCCCCCCAGAGTGAAATGCCGCCAATGTGATAAACCCCGGAACGATGCGCCGCTGCTATCTCTTCCCCCGGAAAATCAAAGACCAGAGTTGCGGCGGCGACGCCATCCTGCGCCTCTTCAAGGACGCCTCTGGCATGTGCCACTGCCACAGTCTGCTGATTCTCATCAAACAAGGTTCCACTCCATTGATAGTCTCCCCGCAGACCATGCGCCAGCAGCAGATCGAGTTCGACATGCAGCAGATCGAAGACTCCATCGCCGTCATTGTCAATGCCGAAATCCACCCCCTCACCAGTCAATAAAACCGGATCATGCTCGAATGCAAAGCGGGAATACGGCTCCGTGGGTACTTTTTCGCGCATTTCTTCGAATGGGGTGGGAACTCCATTGTCCTCGTTCCACTCGAACAATTGCAGTTCGCTGATCAAATAAGGCCCGTCAACACCTTTGGCAAAAATCTCTTCTCCGGAAAAATGCAGGGTCACCTCTTGTTTTCCGGCATTGAGTTCGAGTATGCCGCTCGTGACGACAGTGATGATCCTCTGGTTTTCATCCCGCAACCTGCCGCGCAGGAAATACTTTCCGGGATGATTGATCTCGATCTGACAAGTCACCTGCAATTCATCATACATCCCATTTCCGTTCAGATCAACCGGCTCAATCTTGGTGCATCCTAAAACTACCGCAGTGGAACTGCTGCCCAGCCCGACCGCATAAGCGCGCCCCTGCACTGGTGCGCCGGACGGCGTCAGCAGTGTTGCACAGGCCGTAAAATGGAAATCACCACGTTTCGGGCAAACATAGCCGGCAGTGAAAATCCCGTCACCGGCAGTCTCATCGGGCGCCAGGCCGTCATCGCGGAAGCCGCCCGTGGCAATTGCCTCGACTCCGCCACCTCCGATGAATTTCACCTGCAAATCTGCAGAGAGGCGGGTTGCATCCAGGTTTTCCTCCTGAAATTTTCCGCGGCAGAATATTTTGAATTCCTGTCCGATTGGAACCGTGAATTTTTCCAGCCAGCATTTCAAGGCGAAGGCGTTTTTTTCTTCATTGAGCCAGACTTGGTAAGCGGTTTTCTTCGGCAATTGTCCTGCGCTGATAGTAACGGTGCAGACCCCCGCCTTGCTGGTCGTCAATTCCAGCGATGCCATTCCCGCCAGCAGGCTTCGCATTGGCACTTCCTCTTCGTCTTCTTCGGGGATTTCAGCAAACTTGATTCCACTCTGCGGATTTGCACTGTCATACGACTTGCCGTCGGGGGCCTGTACCACGATCCGGACGCCTGGTTGCATGCCAATAAAGGTGAATTGCAGAACCTGCGGCGCCTGAATAAAAAATTCATGCTGCTTTTGCAGACCTGTCGTGAGAATGCCGGCACCACCTTGCTGGACAGGTTCCCAGCCCGGGAACTCTTCCTCTATCTCTTCCTCGAGCGGCGGTGGATCGTCGTCCTGGCTCCGCACCGCCTTGCCGCTGCGGTAGGTATCTCGCCCGTAATCTCTTGCTACAGAATATTTTGACCTCTTTTGCTCAGTAATTTCCCTGCGGTACTGCCGGACAGTGTCCAGCGCCCTCTTGGCAATGATTCCGAGGTGGTCAAAGCCTTTGCCATGCAGAGGCGAGCTTGCTTGCGGTGAAACTTTAGCATGTGCGCTGGCAACGGACACAACGCCATCGCCCCAGAACATTGGAATTCCTGCTTCATCGTTGTGCCAGTAGGCGCGTTTCGCCACCGGGAAAATATCCACGCCAAAAATATTCAGGTGCTTGTCAGGGACACGTCCGGCAACCACTTGGACCGGTACTGCTGCATCTTCCGGAGGGCAAAACCTGTCCATATGAACGCTGTATTCCGGGGTCAGGCAATAGGCGCCATCGGTTGCCAGGCCAATCCAGTTCTCGACCTCGCAAAGGATCATCTGCTCATGCCAAGGCAGACTGCTCGAGTCGAAAAGATAGGAAGCCATGCGGCTGCCTGCGTTCGGCGTGGCAATCTGCATTACACGGTGAATATCGCCACTGAATTGCGGGTTGCTTGTTCTATTGGTGTACCAGCGTGCATCCAGGCCGCCCTTGCTGTGAGCCAGGATGTTAAACTGCTCGACCCCCCAGGTTTCCTTCAGTCCCCCTGCGAGTGTCTGTCCGATGCGACTGGCATTTTCGCTGATCGAATCGTGTGGTCCGACATTGATCACGCAGGTAGGCACCCCGTACATGCCACGAATCCTCTTCTGCATCTTTTTCCACGTATGACCGCTGGACATCCAGCCGTGAATCAGAAGCAGCGGGCGCGGTGCGGGAATAATCAGTGCCACCCAGTCAATTGCAGTACACCAGTAGTCCGGTCCGGAATTTGCAGTATCCACCGCGACATCAATCTGGTTTCTCGCCACTTCACCCGGTGCGCTCGGAAAGTTGATTGTTTTTGTCGGCACCGAAAATAAATTCATGTGCCAGGAATTATGATTTCCATGCAGCAGCCCCAGTTCGCAGTCGTTGAAATAGACCTTGTCGCGTTCCGGTGCGCAGTAACCCGCCCCTCCGTAGAAATCGACGTCCCAGGCAGGCATGTACAAGTATGTATTCTCGGGCAATGCGCCGATTTCCAGCTGTACCTTGCGTTCTTCCTCATCGCCAAAAAAACGATTGATCAACAGTGGAATCTGGATCATGCCGTCACTGCGAAAATGGATTGCTCCGAGGTCTCCGCCGGAAGTTTCCACGAAGGTGACATCCTCCTTCTGTGGCGGGGGATAGTTTTTCGACCGCACCCGGCTGCGCTGCCAATTGCCGGTTTGGAACTGTTCAAAATCCGTCTCGGGAACAAAGGCGCTGCAGGAAACCCCCAAGGCCAACAAAAAACTTACAAAAACTTTCATCATAACCTTCTCCTTTCTTGATTAATCAGGAATGAAAACCGTTCATCCCCCTCATGCTATAAAATTTTTTCGTGCTACTATCACTCGATTTCTTCTTTTTTGTGAAAGATTTTTCTGAAAAGCAATCTTCAAGTCATTGGCATACAGCCCTTTTAAGGTACCGCCAATGCCTGTCTTTTTTCTCCGACTGATCCGACCGATCCGACTGATCCGACCGATCCGTCCGATCCGACCGATCCGACTGATCAGTCAGAGAAACCAATAGACCAGATCACAAATTCGCGTGCCATCCCATCCGTCGAAGCAACAACCCCTATAAAAATTTTTCGTGTCTGTTCGTGTCTTTTCGTTGTTAAAAAGTGGGTTGCAGGCACCCGGTCAGAATCGATATCCGAAAACGGCTCCTGCGCAAAGCGTTCCTGGGCGGATTGTTACTTTTCCCGGGCCGGCTCGCAATTCGAGGTCTTCGGGGTACCACGATGCGGCCAGGTTCAAGCCCGCAAAAAAGCCATTGTTCCAAGTTCCTTCCAAGGCAGCGCACAAGCTTGTACCAGGCAACAGGCGCTGCGCATCTCGCCGATGGCGCCAATGTCCACGCTGTTCGCGTCCGCCGTTGGAAGAGACTTGCCAGAGTTTTTCCTCACGCTCCAACTCCACTGCGCTGTAAATCAAATTGAATCGCGGACTAATGCTGCAACTCAGCCAAGGAAGTGGCATCCAGCGGAAGACCGGGCCGAACCAGAATTCCTGCTGCTCGCAATCAAGCTGAAAATGCACCTGATTGCGGAAAGAAACGACTTCGTTTGCCAATATCTGGCTAGATTCACCTAAAATCCGCTGCACGGAGGATGGGCGATTGGCGATCAGCGTGCCTGGTGACGGCGGATCAGCAAAGGGACCTTCATAGCAGCCTGCATGCCCCGGTGGCGGCAATTCAGCTCCATACGTGGCATAGACATAGCGATCCTCGGCATCATGCAGTCTGCTGCTATAAAGATAATCTTGCCTGAAAGAACTGAATTCCGTGTGTTCCCGCCAGTCGGGAATCCATTGCCATCCGGCAGAAAAGGAACAGGCGCCGGAAAAGACTTCTGCAAGTGGAATTTCGACGGCGAATTCCAGGCCACAATGTTCGTCGGCGCGATCCGACTTCCGCGCCGCACCCGTTTTTCCGCCAATCTTCTCGATGCTTTCCCGGCGTACCTGAAGAAGTTTCCGGAAGGTGAGCGTCTGATTCTCCGCATCATGTTGCAAAGCAGAATGATAACCCCAGTTCCAAGTGCTATCCGGAAGCACCGTGTCCGGCTTGCCTGTGCCCGTATCCTGACAAACGTAACCATCGACGAAAATCCGGTCGCCGTAATCCAGATCGTCAATGACTTCCTCCTGGGCGGATTGCACAAGAAAATCCGCAAGTTGCACATTGGACGCACAGGACTCCCCGCGATATTTCAAGCGCAGGGAACTGCGGAAAACCGGACTCACGCTCAACCGCAGTCCCGTCGCCGGAAGGGATTCCGGCAAAAGCGCAAAAAGCCCCCCGTAAAACAAGATCAGGATCAACTTGCGAAGCCCTAAAGTAAACAGTGAAACACCATGCCTGCGCAAAACAACCAATGCCAAAACAACCTTTTTTCGCCACATCAGTAACCTCCTTTACCTTGAAAACAAACAAAAAACAGCTTTCGCCGGACAATGAAAAACCTAATCCAACATCCCAGAAAAATCAATTTAATTATCTGATAATCATAGAGATTATGACTTTATAGGAATCTTTGTGATTTTCCAGTCTTATTAACCACGAAAAGCGCGAAAGGACTTGGCGCGGACTGATCGCCCGCAACCCACACGGACTTTACACGGACGGGACACGGACTTTACACGGACGACGGATCGGACGGATCGGCACAATGCTTTGCGCCGTAGGCGCTTAACCATGCTTAACCCCAGGTTTTAACCTGGGGTGGGAAATCCCCCAAAGACAGTGCCTTGTAAAGGCACCAAAATCAGACGAAGAAACGCTTATATGCCAATGACTTGGAGATTTCTTTTCAGAACAATCTTTTACAAAAAAGAAGAAGTCGAGTGATAGCACCAAAAATTTCGTGTCTGTTCGTGCTTTTCGTTGTTGATAAGATTTTGTCAAATTTTCGTTAGTGCTTGCAAAGCAAGTGGAAATTTCCCTTTGGTGATATACAGTATTCTACAGGGCGAGATTTTATCCATGTATTTATTAAAGAATCAGGTTTTTACAGCCGGAAGGAGTATCAATGAATGTTCAACAAACTCCAGCGACTTTCAGTAAAACGGTGTTGTATTCCGGCGACACCCTGTTAATCACCCTGGAAATAGACTCTATCCTTCCCGGCAAAGCATACGTTCGCACCAATTTGGGGAACAACTCCATCCGCCTTCGGGAAATCATCGAGCAGGTTGAGTTAGGCAAAGCCCCGTTGGGACGCGATTGGCATGACATACCGATGCGCCAGACTGATTCCAGGCATTTTGCTGTTACACTGCCCGTCAATGAAGTAGGCTATTTCGAATTCAAGGCTTTTTTTGTCGAAAACGGCACCGCAGTTACGCATTGGCCCCGTGGCGAAAACGCCTCCGTCAAAATCGAACCGCCAATGACTTTCGCTGATAATACCATCTACAACGCCTTCGTCCGCCAATTCGGCGCCAATAAAGAGGGGAAACTGCATTCACAACAACACCAGGCTGCCGAAAAACTGCTCAACAGCAAAAACTTTGCAGTGATTCCTCCCTCGGGAACGTTCCGTGACCTGGCTGCCGAACTTGATTTCATTATCGGCGAGTTGGGTTTTCGCATTATTCAACTGCTGCCCATTCATCCCGTCCCCACCACTTTCGGCCGCATGGGACGCTTTGGAAGCCCCTTCGCACCACTGGATTTCTTCACGGTTGACCCAGCCCTGGCGCAATTCGACCGAAAGGTGACGCCACTCGAACAATTCGTCGAGCTGGTCGATGAAATCCATGTCCGCGATGGCTTGATCATACTCGATCTGCCGTCCGGCCACACGGGCTGGGGTTCTATTTTCCAAGTACATCATCCGGAATGGTTTGTGCGCAATCCGGACGGCAGTTTCGCCAACCCCGGTGCCTGGGGAGTTGTCTGGGAAGACCTCTGCAAAATGGATTACAGCAACCAGCAACTCTGGCAGCAAATGGCCCAAGTCTTTCTGCACTGGTGCAGGCTCGGCGTCGATGGCTTCCGCTGCGATGCCGGCTATATGCTCCCAGCCGAAGCATGGAACTACATGGTCGCCAAAGTGCGCGATGAATACCCGGAAACCATCTTCTTCCTCGAAGGACTCGGAGGAAAGATCGAAACCACGGAACAACTCCTTACTAAAAGCAACCTGAACTGGGCCTATTCCGAAATCTTTCAGCAATACAGCGCCGATGAACTGACACGATACCTCGATTTCGTATGCCGCTTTTCACAGCAAAATGGAATGATGGTGCATTTTGCAGAAACCCATGACAATGCCCGCCTGGCCGCCCAGTCCAAAGCATGGGCTGCACTGCGCACCACCCTAGCCGCATTGCTAGCGCCAGCGGGCAGCTTCGGCATCGCCAATGGTGTCGAGTGGCTCTGTACTGAAAAGATCGATGTGCACGAGGCCAGCACCCTGAACTGGGGATCGGAAGACAATCTGGTCGAGCTGATCCGCCGTTTGAACAACATTCTCAAGACACATCCGGCATTTCAGGCTGGGTGCACTATGCGTCGTCCGATAAGCGGCAGCGGCAGCGCCGTGTCCCTGTTGCGAATTCCTCCGGGCGCACCCGAACAGGCGGTTCTGGTCATCATCAATCCCGCCAACCAGCAACGCGCTGTCTTCGAGTGGGATGTCAATGAATTCCAGGCGCTGGGCAATCGTGCATGGGATTTGTTGCATGATGAAACAATCCTTTTGACAAACAATGGAGGAAGATACCGTCTGGAACTTCCTGCTGCCACATGCTGCTGCTTGGCTAAAACCCGGATCGAAACGGAAGACAATGACTGCCCGACAGCCAATCACTGGCAGACAATGAAGGATATCGTGTTGGACACCTTCACGTTCCACCGAGGCACTACCGATTGCCACAGCCTGAACATGCAGTCTCTTCTGGAAAAACTGCATGAGAACCCCATCTCCTTCCTGCAAGAAATATATGGCTCGGAAGTCTACCTGCCCGTGCTCTTCTGGCAGCCGTACCGTGACGAGAACCGGCTAGTGCCCCTGCCGCCGGAACACCATTTGCTAGTATGCAACCCCACCCCTTTCGTGGTCAAGATTTCACTCGATAATCGCTGTCTGCAGAAATACCGTTCAATCCCGCTGGCCGATGGCAGCCATTTTGCTCTGTTCCAACCACTGCAAGTCAATGATGGTCAGCCCTGGATAGCAGAGCTGGAAATCAATCTCTTCGTCAACCGTAAAGCCACCCGGCATTACGGACGCATAGCACTGCTGCCAAAACGCCCCATGCCAGTCGAATTGCGGCTCCCGGCTGCAAAGTTGCGCCCGGCACACTGCGCCCTGGCCAGCAGCGACTTGGGCGCATATTCTATGCCGCGGGCGATCTGGGGCAGCATTCAAAGCCAATACGACGCCCTACTGGCAGCCAACCTCGATCCTTCCGTGCCAGTCGACCGCACGATCATGCTGACCCGATGTCGCGCCTGGCTGGTGCACCGCGACTACTCCCGGGAACTCAACCTCAGCTGCCAGGACGATTTCTCGGTTCTGGATTCACAGTCCATGCGCTGGAGCTTCACCGTGCCTTCCGGAATGGGTGAGAACATCCGCTTGACTGCCATATTGCAATTCTGCCGTACTGCAAACGCTCTCCAGCTGTCCTTTACCCGTGAAGAATCAGGCACTTCCCCGAATCAGGATAATTTGCTGCCGGGTGACGAGCCGGTCTGCCTGATTGTGCGTCCCGACATAGATGATCGAAGCAGCCACACTACAACCAAAGCTTTCCACGGCGCAGAAACGAAATTTCCCAATGCCACCAAGCAATTTCCGCAGGCCTTCGAATTTTCCCCGTCTGGTCAGTATACCTTGCGGATGAGCTGTTCGATAGGCTATTATTTTCCTGCTCCGGAATGGAAGTACCAGGTGCCACATCCCTTGGAAGCGCAACGTGGGCTGGAACCATCCACCGACCAGTTCAGCCCTGGATTCTTCCGGGTGGAACTATGCGGGGGTGACACCGTCTCCTTCTCGGCATCGGTTGTCCAGGCCGGAAAAACGATGGAAGACTGGCAACCGCCTGCGCCTCAAAAATCAGCCCCGACTATGGATTTGCAGAAAATTCTTCGGGAATCCATGAAGAGTTTTGTTGCCCGGCGCGGCGATTCCTACACCGTTATTGCCGGTTATCCATGGTTTTTGGACTGGGGACGCGATACGCTGATCGTCTTGCGCGGCCTGATCTCTGCCGGAATGTTGCAGGAGAGTCGGCAGATCATCTGCCAGTTCGCCGGCTTCGAGCAGGGCGGCACCCTTCCGAACACCATTCAGGGACATCAGGTTGGCAATCGGGATACCAGCGACGCCCCACTCTGGCTGTTCATCGCAGTTCGCGATTTCCTCGCACATACTGGAACGACCGACTTGCTGCAAGCTGATTGCCGGGGACGCTCCCTGCTGCAAGTGCTCGAATCCATCGCCGACAACTATCTGCTGGGAACATTCAATGGCATCTCTGTCTGCTCGGAGACTGCCCTGGTGTTCAGCCCAGCTCACTTTACCTGGATGGATACCAATTACCCTGCCGCAACCCCAAGAGAGGGATACCCAGTCGAAATCCAGGCGCTCTGGATCGCAGCCTTGGAACTCCTCAGCAGAATAAGTGAAAACAAGAAATGGGCTGAACTAGCCGAGACTGCGCGTACAAGCCTGCAAGAACTCTATTACGCCGACGATTCAGTCGGCCTTTCGGATTGCCTGCACGCATCTCGAGGCACCTCGGCACGGCGTGCAAGAGCGGATGATTTATGTCGTCCGAATCAGTTGCTGGCTATAACGTTAGGCATTCTTGACAAGCACAAGGTGCAACGTCATATCTTGCGGGCGACGCAACAGCTGCTGGTGCCCGGTGGCTTCCGTTCCCTGGCCGATCAGAAAGTCACCACCCCCCAACCCATTTACCATCAAGGCAATCTGCTCAACGATCCACTGGCGCCATACTGGGGCAACTACCTTGGGGATGAGGATACCCGCCGTAAACCGGCCTATCACAATGGCACGGCTTGGGGCTGGTTGATGCCTTCCTATTGCGAAGCACTGTACCTGACCTTCGGCAAATCCGCGCAACCTGCCGTGCATGCACTGCATAATCTGGCGGCAGGCACCCTGTTGCGCGGTTGTCTGGGACACCTTCCGGAGATTCTTGATGGCAATGCGCCACACCAACCCCGCGGCTGTCCTGCCCAAGCCTGGAGTATCAGTGAACTATACCGAGTACTTGAACTACTGAAAAAAGAAGTTCATCAACCCAAAACCAAAGGAGATTAAACATGGCTTGTTCTAAAAAAATCAATGCAAGGAAACGAGTTACTTTCCTGTACCGTGGAAAGCCCGGCGATAAAGTTTTCCTCGCCGGAGATTTCAATGATTGGAAAACGGACGTTAAAGAGCTGCAAGATAAAAACAACGATGGCACCTATGCCTGTATCTGCATGCTCGCACCTGGGAAATATCTCTATAAATTCTTCGTCAATGGACATTGGGAGCTTGATACCAACAATCCCAATGTCGCACCAAACGAATTCGGATCACACAACAGCGTCCGCGAAGTACAAAAATAATTTTTTAACCACGAACACGGACGGGACACGGACGGGACACGGACGCGACACGGACGGGACACGGACGCGACACGGACGGGACACGGACGCGACACGGACGCGACACGGACGCGACACGGACGGGACACGGACGCGACACGGACGGGACACGGACGCGACACGGACGCGACACGGACGCGACACGGACGGGACACGGACGCGACACGGACGACAAATCGAACGGATCGGACGAACCAGCACCCTGCCCCCTGCACCCTGCCCCCTGCACCCTGCCCCCTGCACCCTTACTTCCCTAGGCAAATCTGCGAAACGCATGTATTGAAATGCTCCATGCCGCGCAGAATTTTGATTTCGACTCGAAGAAAGAGGAAAGGCGGGATATCTTTGGGCAGCACCGGCAGGCGCACCGCATCTTTCTCCGTTGTCAGCAGGAACTCCGCGCCGGCTTTATGGGCTTTTTCGCAGAAAGCCTGCAATTCCTGTTCGCGGTAGCGGTGATGATCGGCAAAATGTTTCCGGTAGACCAGAATTCCGCCCAATGCTTCCAGGTAGTTCTCGAAACTTTCTGGCACTGCAATGGCGCTCAACGCAGCGATTTTCCGTCCAGCCAGCGTTGACAGAGGATAGACTTTTTCAGGATCATCAACCTGTTCGAGATAACAGGGCACATGATTGCACTCGATGATCTTGGCCTGGGAATTATGCCGTTTCAGGAAACGGTGCAGATGGCGCAAATGCTCGCCATTATTCGATTTGGTCAAGAAGATATAATCCGCCCTGCGCATATTTTTGATCGGCTCACGCAACATCCCGCAAGGCAGCATTTCGTGATTGTGGAAAGGGTTCGTCGAGTCGACGACAAGAATATTGGTCCATGGGCGCAGGCGCAGATGCTGAAAACCGTCATCCAGGATCATGATATCTGCCCCTTTGCGGGTAGCAAACGTACCGCCCTTGTACCGATCCTTGTCCACCACCACCATGACACCGGGGCGTCCATTGCGCGCCAGCAGATTGCGCGCCAGCATATAGGGTTCGTCCCCCGCCTGTGCGGAATCCAGCAGGACGCGTTCGCCATCCGAAACAAAACGCGGCGGCACGATTTCCGGATTGCCGCTGAACAGCGACTTGATGCGATGCCACAGCGGGCGGGGTTTGCTGCGATAGCCCCGGCTAAGAATTGCCACGCGCTTGCCGCGTTCCGCCAGGGTACGGGCCAGCAGCTCGACCAGAGGTGTCTTGCCGGTACCGCCAGTCGTCAAATTGCCAACACTGACTACAAAACACCCTAGAACACGCTGTCGCAGGATCGAGGCATTGTACAGGCTCAGCCGAAATTGCACCGCATTGCGATAAATCCGCGACAGAAAAAACAGGAAATAGCGGAAAATGCGGGCAAAACCGTCCCGCCTTTTCCCGTTGATGATTTCCACCACATATTGTTCGATCTTTTCCAGATTGTCGCGAAACCTAGGCATTGATTATTCTTTATTTTAAATTCCGGTAGTTGCGGCACTGACTGCAATATAATCTGAAGAAGCGAGAATTTCCTGTTCAGGAATTCTTTATTTTCTGAACATGAAAAAGACCGCTCCGAGAATGCAAAAAGCCGCCCAGAGAAAATTCCAGTTCCACTTCTCCCGCAGATAGAACAATGCAAAGGGGACAAAAACACTCAGTGAAATGGCTTCCTGAATGATCTTCAGTTGCGCGACCGAAGCGACTTCGGCACCAATCCGGTTCGCCGGCACCTGCAACAAGTATTCCATAAGGGCAATCCCCCAGCTGGCCAGGGCAGCCACAATCCAGGGACGGTGCCCCATGTTGCGCAAATGACCATACCAGGCAAAGGTCATGAACACATTCGAGGCAATCAACAACAAGACCGCTTGCAAAAGTTTGGGAATAGCCATGAATTTCGTGCCTTTTCGTTGTTAAAAAAAAAATCACCTTTTGATCAGTTCGAAGGTCCAAGCCGGATCAGAAAATTTTTTCCGGTATGGTTCCAGTTCCGATTCAGGAAGTTGAAGTAATTCCGGGGCGGACATCGGCAGGTCCCGGCTGCCGTTTTTGCGTACACTGTTGCAGATCGCTCGAATCAGCACCTCGATTGTCAATGTCGGACAGACTTCCCGCAGATTGACCACCGGTGAGCGTACAGAGGCAATCATCCTGCCGCTGGATTCCTGCCTTGCCGGGATTTCCGGAGTCAGCAGTTTCTCGAGGCGATCAAGATTCGTCTGCACCAGAATGCATCCGTGAAACATAACCGACGAGCCGGACAAGGCAAAGGCGGAGCCGGACACTTTTCTGGAATCCAGCCAGATGCTATGCCGTGAGCAGGCATATACCCCGGGCACCCCCAAATCCTGCAACGCCTGCACAACCAACCCAACCCAGCGAGTCGGCTCCCAGACTTGCCGGGGCAGCACAAAACTATAATTCAGATTTCCGCCGTCATGATAGACCGTGCCACCGCCGGAAATCCTGCGGATCAGCATAACCTTTTCTGATAAACATTGCTGCAAAGCGCATTCATGAAGCGGATTCTGGTTGCGTCCCCAAAGCACGCTGTCAACATTCCGGTAAAAGAGCAGGCAGGCTTCCACTGGACGACGCCGGAAAAGAACCTCTTCCAAAGCCGCATTCGAAACCGCATCCTCATATGGTGAACAAAAAAAACGCATCGATTTTATTTTTTAACCACGAACCACGCGAAAAGGCTTGGCGCGGACTAACGTCTACAACCTATTTTTTGTCCACGGAAAGCACGGAAAGCGCGGAAAAATTTTCTAGGGTTTGCTGCTTTGACGGATGGAATGGCACGCGAATTTGTGATCTGGTCTGTTGCTTTCTCCGACAGATCGGTCGGATCAGACGGATCAAGTAGATCAGTCGGATCGGTCGGATCGGCGATGTTAAGATTAGCCCTGAAAGGCGCGACATAATCTATGTCCATCGTCCATCGTCCATCGTCCATTCAGCAGTCCATTCTTGTCCATTCTGTCCATCGTGTCCATTCTTGTCCCTGTCCATCGTCCATAAAAAATCTTGCACAAAAAAGAAGATTTTGAGGGATAGTTAGTACGAAAATTTCGTGTGGTTCGTGGTTAAAGAATGGATTGCCCTGTTTTCCGGCAGGGTTTATATTATGTACATGAAAAACTGCCTGCCAGAAATTGCTCCCCGCTTACGCACTGTCCGCAACCTGTTGCGGATTCCGCAGCGTGAATTTGCCCGTCGTCTGAAAATCAGTCTGAGCCACTATTCGAAACTCGAGGCAGGCATCGGGGGCATCAGCGACGGATTGCTGCTGGCTGTCGCCGCAGAGGCACAAGTCGATCCGGAATGGCTCAGAACGGGTTCCGGCACTGCGCCGCAAATCCCGGCTTGCAAACAAAAACAAAGCAGGGCAGCCTCTTTGACGCTGGATCAGATTGAACAAATCATCCGTTTCACGGAGAACGAAGAAATCCGTCGTCTTGCCGAAAAGATGTCCCACACTGCCGGGATTCCGCTTACCCGCTCAATAGCCGCCCTTGCCCGAGAAGCTCTGCAAGCCTCGATAAAAGCAAAAGACTCCCTCTGACCTCAATGGCAATACTCCTTACTCAACGCTTTGTAGCCATACCTCCGACGCAATTGCGTAAAGCCGACCTTGGCACACAGCGATCCGCCCGTGTAAAGTCCGTGTCCCGTCCGTGTCCCGTCCGTGTAAAGTCCGTGTCCCGTCCGTGTAAAGTCCGTGTCCCGTCCGTGTAAAGTCCGTGTCCCGTCCGTGTAAAGTCCGTGTAAAGTCCGTGTGGTTCGTGGTTAGTAACGAGTATTGACCTCAACGGCTGATTTTCGCCATACAGGCAACGAAACCAGCCATATCCTCCTGACATCCAATCGTCACCCGAATGTATTCCGATATCCGCGGCAGATTAAAGTACCGCACCAGATAACCATGCTCCCGCAATGCGGCAAACACTTCCGCCGCCGGACGAACAGGCCGCACAAAAAGGAAATTTGCCTGCGACGGCAGCACCTTGCAGCCCAGCGCCTCGAGTTGTTCGGCTGTCCATTTTCTGGTTGCCTTGATACGCTCCGCATTAGCCAGCATCACTGCATGCTCTTCCAAAGCTGCTTTGCCGAGGTACTGCGTCAGCATATCCACGTTATAGGAATCCTTGACCTTCTCCATCTCCTGAATCAAGGGAAGCGGTGCGAAGGCCAGCCCCAAACGCAGCCCCGCCAGAGAATAACTCTTCGAGAAAGTCCGCGACACCACGACATTGGGATATTTCGCCACTAGGCTGAGGCAGTGGTCCTCGGCAAAATCTGCGTAGGCCTCGTCGATCCACACCACTCCTGAAAAGACCTGGCAGAGACGCTCGGCGCGTTCGAACGGGAAGCTGTTTCCCGTTGGCGCATTGGGCCGAGCCAGCAGAAAAAGCGTTGCATCGCCGGCCAGTTCAGCGGCATTTTCCGGAAGCTCAAAATGCTCGTCAAGCGGTATTGGTCGCCGTATGGCGCCCTGCAAATCCGCCAGCACAGGGTACAGGGAATAGCTCGGCTCCGTATATGCCAATGCACGTCCCTGATCAACAAAGGTGCGCAAGGCTATGGTCAGCAGGTCATCGGAGCCATTGCCGCACAGAATCTGCTCTGCGGCAATTCCATACACGGCACTGGCAGCCTCGCGAACCATGCGCGCACTGGGTTCGGAATACAAACGTAAGCGCTCATACGGAAAATTCCGCAGTATTTCCCCGATTACGGGCGGTGGCGGATAGGGGTTTTCATTGGTATTCAGCTTGATAAAGGGCTTATCGCCAGGCTGCTCACCGGGAACATACCCAGCAATCTTGGCAATCACATCACGTGCATAAGACATAGCGTTTCCAGCTTTCCATTCATACAAAAAACTTAAAAATATTCCAGAATCCGATCCATTTCCGAACTGATATTCCGAGCCTTGTCCAGAGGGGTTTCCCCTTCACCAGCGAGTTCTGCGGTCAGCACATCGTCATAGCCAACCTTCCGCAAAGCCTGGCAAACCGCTTTCCAGTCGATATCACCGCCCAGCAGGCTGCTGGTAAAGGCTCTCGTGCGAGTGTCGAATCCCTTGATGTGAACCTTCTTCAAACGTTTCCCCAGACGCAGTATCCAATGCTGGGGATACCCGTATAAGCAGATATTGCCGACATCAAAATACGCGCCAAGGAAGGGACTGTCGAAATAATCGATATAAGCAGTCATTTCCAACGGGCTTAAAAGAAACTTGTTCCCGACATTCTCGATGGTCAGGCAAACCTTCTTCGAGGCAAAGGCAGGAAGCAAAATTTCGATTTCAGCGACCGAACGTTCCCAAGCCTGCTCGTAAGTCACATCCGGTTTCACCACTGCCGGAACCAGAAGTACCGTGTCCGCCCCCAGCTCGGTCGCAGTCGCCAGGGAATGCAAAACTCCCTCACGGGAAAGACGCCGGACAGCCGGATCGGGATCAGACAAAGGACTGGCCCAATGCCGACTGTTCATTACACTGGGAATCGAGACCCCGGCGGCGGAAGCCGCTTGGCGGTAGCGCTTCCGCTCCGCATCCGTCTCGAGAGTAGGAACTTCCACGCAGGAAAAACCCAATTCGGCGGCTTTGCAGAATTTTTCTTCCGGGCTTTCACCCGGCAGAAAACTTAAATAAATGCCCTTGCGCATGATATGCTCCTCGAGTAACTGAATAAAACACCCGCAGAAATTACTGTTTAATATAATCCCATATTCCAACAACGGCACAACGCCTTTTTTAACTACGAAAGGCAGGAAATCGTCAGGAAATACGCTGCACGTTCTGGAATTTTCCTGTTCAGCTATCATCTTATGGAAATGACTTTTTCGTATCATGGGAGAGGAAAGACAGCTTCATGCCGGCGAGCCGCCGGCGCTCCATATCGCCTCCGACGCAATTGCGTAAAGCCGACCTTGACACACAAGAATTTTGCCAGAGCAAGCTCATCCGTCAAAGAGCAACCCCAAAAAAAATTCGTGTCTTTTCGTGCCTTTCGTTGTTAAAAACTTCGTCTTTTTCGCATGCTGGAATCGCTTTACATCCGCAATCTAGCCCTTGTCGCTGAACTACATCTGGATTTTTCATCCGGTCTCAATACCGTCTCTGGTGAAACAGGGGCCGGCAAATCCTTGATTATCGGTGCCATTCAGCTGCTGGCGGGTGGGCGCGCCTCTCCTGCGAGCATCCGCAAGGGTGCTTCCTCCTGTGAAGTATCCGGCATTTTCCGATTGGATCGCATTTCTCCGGACGTTCAAGAGGAGTTGCTGGCTCTTCTCGTTCAAGCCGGTCTGCCTCCCTGTGAGGAGCAGCGCCTACTGTTGCGCAGGGTCATCAATGAGAATGGCAGCCGGGCTTTTGTCAATTCCACGCCAGTCACGGCATCCTTCCTGAAAGAGCTTGGCGAACGCCTCATTGACATCCATGGCCCGCATGACAACCACTCATTGCTCAGCCCCAACCGCCAACTGGCTCTGCTCGATTCCTTCGCAAACCTCGACGCCGAATTGCAAGACTGCCGGAAAATCTGGCATCAGCTCGAGCAGACCAGACAGGCTTTCCGGAAACTCAAGGAGGAGACGCTCGCTCCTGAAGAGATTCAGCTGCTCTCCTATCAGCTGCGGGAAATCGAACAAGCTCATTTGCAGGAAGGGGAAGAAGAAGAGGTTCTAGCCAGGCACCGTTTAATTTCGCATGCCCGGAGACTGATTGAACTGGCACAACAATGCAGCCAAGGGTTCAATGAAAGCGAAAACTGCCTCTGCGATCAAATCGCTTCCTTCCTGAGGCTGCTGCGGGAAATCGAACAGATCGACAGCGTGCGGGGGCAGGACTTTGTCGAACGGCTGGGAAGCATCTCCGAACAGCTCAATGAACTGGGGCAGGATCTGAGCCAGTATGGCGAAAGCCTCGATCTCGACGAAGAAGAGCTGCAACGGATCGAAGAGCGACTGAACCTGCTGCAGAAACTGAAACGAAAATATGGTCCAACACTTGCGGATGTCATTGCCTGCTCTGAACGCCTGAAACTGCGCCTGCAACGCATTGAAGGACGAACGCAGGAACTCGAGCAATTGCAAAACCGCGAAAAAGAATTGCTCGAGCAACATCAAAAATGCTGTGACAGCATTCGCCAGAAGCGGCAAAAAGCAGCAACGCGCCTGGCAAAGGAAATCTCTGGGAAACTCCTCCATCTTGGGTTCAGCAGGGCGGCCTTTCAGGTCGGGTTGCAAAACGCTCCTCCTTCAGTCAACGGTGCAGATTCTGTCGAGTTCTCCTTTGCTCCCAACATTGGCGAGGAAATGTTGCCCCTGCGGCAGATCGCCAGCAGCGGCGAAATCGCCCGCGTCATGCTGGCTATCAAAACCGTCTTGTGTGATGCCGACAAAGTCCCTGTACTGGTCTTCGATGAAATTGATGCCAACATCGGTGGACGCGTCGCCTCGGCCGTCGCCAGTGAACTGCAAGCGGTCGGCAAAAATCATCAGGTCTTCTGCATTACCCATCTGCCGCGAATCGCTGCAGCAGGACAAACGCACTTCCTAGTCACAAAACATGTCGAAAACCAGAGAACCCTCGCCGAAATGCACCCACTTGACGAAAAATCCCGCATCGAAGAACTCACCCGCATGCTCGGTGCCGACGAAAACTCGCAAAGTGCCCGACAACATGCCGGCGAGATGCTAAAAGAAGCACTCAGCCTCTAGTCGTCCGTGTCCCGTCCGTGTCCCGTCCGTGTAAAGTCCGTGTCCCGTCCGTGTAAAGTCCGTGTCCTTTCCAACCAGCCCCATGCAATTTTTTTTCACAAATTTTCTTTCCGTGTCCGTCAAAGTCGGTCTTTCCCTGTTATTGTTGCTTTTCCTGCCGTCCTGCACTCCGCCGGACAGTACTTCTGAACTCCTGCAAGCTTTGCAGGATGCCCAAGGGGGGCTTTTAGGCGAGGCATTATTTCGGTCTGAGCTCTGCCTCCGCAACCATCCGGAAGATGTCAATGCTTTGCTTCTGAACAGCTACTGCATTTTTGTAACCGCTACGGAACCCTCCCAGAAAGCCAAAGCGCTTTTCAACTTGGACAAGGCCACCCGCCTTGCTCCGGATTCCTTTACCGCCTGGTATTATTATGGTTGGGCGCTTTGCGAGAATCAGCAGTATCGCGAAGCGCTGCCTATTCTCGAGAAAGCCTTCGAGCTCCTGCCGGCAGGCTCCTCTAAAAAAGGCGAAGTACTGCTTTTGCTAAGCCGTTGCAGCTCCTACAACAATTTGCAGGACAAGGGGCTGAAATATCTGCAACCCCTTCGCATCCACTCACCTTATAACCGCTGGGCGGAAGTCTACAACAACCTGGGAATCCTCGCGTTGAACCGAACCGATTACCCTGGAGCTGAGCGTTCCTTCAAACAAGCCCTCGAACTCGAACCAAACAGCCCGGACTTGCTCCAAAACCTAGCCGTCACCTATGACCTCTATCTCAATGACCCGATAAAAGCAAAAAAGACCTATATCCAATGCCTCCTGGCGCTCGGCAACCAAGAACACCTGCAAACGCGCCTGCAAATCCAAAACCGCCTGCGACAACTTACCGCCAGACAACAATCCCCCACACCCTGAAGCCCCCAAACCACCCACACGTCAGATAGAGGTGGACATGGTGGACATGGTGGACATGGTGGACATGGTGGACATGGTGGACATGGTGGACATGGTGGACGAAGTGGACAAGACACGGACATCCCCCCCGCACCCTGCACCCTTCACCCTTCACCCTTCACCCTTCACCCTTCACCCTTCACCCTTCACCCTTCACCCTTCACCCTTCACCCTTCACCCTTCACCCTTCACCCTTCACCC
>JAPXLT010000034.1:0-24844 GCA_033809415.1 Lentisphaeria bacterium | reverse complement strand
GGGTGCAGGGGCCAGGGGCCAGGGGGGCTGGATCTGTCGGATCAGCGATGTTGGAATCAGCCCTGAAGGGGCGTGACATACCAGCCCAGGGCAACGCCCTGGGTCAGGGATCCCAGCATCGGCAAAGCCCTGAAGGGGCGTGACATAATTCCTGTGTGAAAAGGTCGGCTTTACGCAATTGCGTCGGAGGCGATATGGAGCGCCGGCGGCTCGCCGGCATGAAGCCGACTTCCTCTCCATCACCGAAAAATCAAAGGGTGCTCTGAAAAGGGGGCGTTATCCTGCGGCGAGTTGCAAAATCCGTTTTTTTGATTATGTTAATAATTTCGCCGACGCGGTGTAATTTTGAGTTTAGCAGGTGAGTAGCTCAATTGGTAGAGCAGCGGTCTCCAAAACCGCAGGTCGCAGGTTCGATCCCTGTCTCACCTGCCATTTTGTCGAAAAAAGCAATCTGCAAGAGTTGTCAAATCAGCGAGTATGAAGATGAAGAATCCAGTGACGGCCATTACTACCCTGTACAAGGAAACCATGTCTGAGATGCGCAAATGCACCTGGCCGACACGGAATGAGCTATATGAATCTACAATACTGGTGATTTCATTCCTGATCATCCTGAGTGTGGTTGTGACGATTGCTGACAAGGTGCTCCTTCTGCTTGTACGTTTGATTACCGGGGTTTAAAAGGCTGTGGTCTTGTGCAAGTCGGCTAGGATTGTCGGCTTGGCATTCAGGCACCGGATTGTTTGTTGTCAAGGAAAGTAAATGGAAGAGCTCGATACGGCCCAATGGTATGTTTTGCAGGTGATGTCCGGTCAGGAAAATCGCGTCTGCAAAAGTTTGCAATACCGAACTACTGTGGATCAGTCCAACGGAATCGACAATGGCATCATCGAAGTTGTGGTTCCGACAGAACGGATTGAGGAGCGCAAAGGCAGCGGCAAAAAGGTTGTCCGCGACCGCAAGCTGTATCCAGGGTACGTCTTGATCAAGGTTCGTCTCTTCGATTCGGAAGATAAATTGATCCCAGAGACTTGGGGCTTGATTCGCGAGACCAATGGGATTATCGGTTTTATTGGCGGGGAGCATCCGGTTCCGTTGCCGCAGGAAGAAATCGACAAGATGCTGCAACAGGGTGCCGAGGAGAATGTGGCGCCGAAGCCGGCAGTGGAATTTACCCTTGGCGAAACGGTTGTCATCCGCGAAGGTGCATTTGAGAACATCGAGGGTACGGTTGTGAAAATTGACCAGATACGTCAGATTCTTGGCGTATCCATCAATATGTTTGGCAGCTCGACCATCGTTGAGATTGATTACAGGCAGGTTGATCGCTCCGTGCAATGAAAACGGGGTGGTCAGGCGTGATCACAATAAGTCATGATCCTGGGAGAGCGGCCTGCCGGTTCTGACCAGGATCATGGAAAAGAGGACGTATGGCAAAGAAAGTCGTGGGTGAAGTGCGTTTGCAGATCCCTGCTGGCGCCGCCAATCCTGCTCCGCCCGTAGGGCCGAGCCTGGGTCAGGCCGGTGTCAACATCATGGAATTCTGCAAGCAGTTCAACGCGGCGACCCAGGCGCAGGCGGGACTCATAATCCCTGTCGTCATCACGGTCTACCAGGATCGTTCCTTTACGTTCATCACCAAGTCTCCTCCGGCGGCTGTGCTGCTGAAGAAGGCTGCCGGCTTGGCATCCGGGGCCAAAACCCCGGGTCGCGAAAAAGTCGGCAAGGTCACCCGCAAGGATCTTGAGAGCATTGCTGCTACCAAGAAGGCGGATTTGAACGCAAGGGACATCGAGGCGGCTGTGAAAATCATCGCCGGGTCGGCGCGCAGCATGGGAATCGAGGTGAGCGATGAAGCGTAGCAAACTTTATCGGGCACGCGCCCAGCTATTTGACCGGCAGGTGTTTTACCCTGTGGAAGAGGGTGTGGCTCTGCTGAAGAAGATGCCTCTGGCAAAATTTGATGAGACGGTCGAGTTGGCATTTCGTCTGGGAATCGATCCGCGCCAGGCGGATCAGATTGTCCGTGGCGCAATGGTCTTACCCCGCGGCATCGGCAAGACTCAACGGGTTGTTGTGATTGCGGATGGTGATGCGGCGGCGAATGCCAAGGAAGCCGGTGCAGATGAAGTTGGCTACGAAGAGCTGCTTCAGAAGATTAAAGGCGGGTGGTTGGACTTTGATGTGATGATTGCCACTCCTGCCGCGATGAAAGAAGTCCGTACTTTGGGACGTGTGCTCGGCCCGCGCGGCCTGATGCCCAATCCCAAGACCGGTACGGTGACTGATGATACTGCAACCGCAGTTAAAGAGGCGAAAGCCGGGCGTGTCGAGTATCGCTGTGACCGTGCAGGGTGCATCATGATGCCAGTTGGCAAATTGTCATTCTCACCGGATGCATTGCTGGAGAACATTCAGTTTGCCACTGCGGCGATCATTCGTGCCCGTCCATCCAGCGCCAAGGGAATCTATCTTCAGAGCATGACCCTTAGCGCGACGATGAGTCCGGGAATCCGTTTAGATGTCAAAGTTGTGACAAAGGCCTAATCATGAGAGCTGAAAAAGTACAAATTGTTCAGGAGATCAAGGGTTTGATGGACTCGAAGCCTTTTATCCTGATCAGTTATAAAGGCCTGACAGCTGCTGTTTTAAGTGGTTTTCGGGAGAAACTTTCGGCGTTTGGCGCCGAATGTCACATTGTTCCGAACACGCTGTTTCGTTGTGCTGCCCGGGAGTTGAATCTCGAGGCTGTCGCATCCAGCGAGTTGTCTGGCGACACTGCGATGGTCAGTGGCAGTTGCGATCCAGTTGCCTTGGCCAAAGCTGTTCGCGATTTCATTAAAGAGCAGAAAGAAACGATTGCAATCAAGTGGGGCTATGTCGAGGGGACTCTTGTCAACGCTGATGATGTGAAGGCGCTGTCGGAGCTTCCTTCTCGCGAAGTTCTTCTTGCGCAGTTGCTTGGTTTGCTGGAAGCTCCTGCCGGTCAGCTCGTACGCGTTCTCAACGCCAAAGTTTCGAGCATTGTTTATGTGTTAAATGCTTTCTTGAGTAAGAAAGAGCAAGCTGCTTAATTAAAGGAAACAGCCATGTCAGAAGAAAACAAAGTTGAATTGAATGCCGATATGGAGAAATTTGTCTCTTATATCGAGGGTTTGACCGTCCTTGAACTTTCCAAGCTGGTAAAGGCTTTGGAAGACCGCCTTGGTGTCAGCGCCGCTGCTCCGATGGCTGTCGCTGCCGCTGCTGCTCCTGCCGCTGCCGCTGCTGAGGTGGAAGAGAAGACGGAGTTTGATGTCATTCTGCTCGAGGCCGGTCCGAACAAGATCAATGTGATCAAGGAAGTTCGTGCGATTACCAGCCTGGGTCTGAAGGAAGCCAAGGACTTGGTAACGGAAGCTCCGAAGCCTGTGAAGACTGGCATTACCAAGGAAGAGGCTGCTCAAATCAAGGCGAAGCTGGAAGAAGCCGGCGCCAAAGTTGAAGTGAAATAGCCCCCATCCAAAAAGGATTTTTTAACCACGAACCACATGAACAGCCACGAAAAATTTTTCTAGGGGTTGCTGCTTTGGCGAAATTCTTGTGTGCCAAGGAAAAATCAAATCAGCACACCATCCAACTCTAAAAAAGTTTGTGTTTCGTGGCTTTCGTGGTTAAAAACCTTTTTGACGTCCTCTAAATAAAATCGAGTGATGCGGTTTTGCCGGTAGTCAGGCCATGTTTTGGCTACTGCCGGTGAACTGCTCCAATGCTGTTGTAGGCAGCGACAATTCAGAAGTTTTCTGAGATCAGACTGGCTGGTCGGAAATTCTGTGAAAATCGGGTCTGGTACAAGCGGTGAGACTAAATAGACTGCTCCCGGCCAGAGACCGTTTTTGCAAGAGTCCGATCGTCCCGTCTTTTCTTGTTTATGAAGCATTGTCTGGTCAAAAAAAATCAGGCGAAGAGGGATGTTCTTCGGGACACCCACGAGTTTATTTTATCATTTGCTAAAACGAGGCGGAAACAACAATGTTCGAGCGCAAAGACTTTGGTGAACTCAAAGATGGAATCGCGATTCCGAATTTAATAGAAATCCAAACTAAATCCTATGCGGATTTCCTGCAATTGGATGTGCCGCCGGAGAAGCGTCTTTCTCAAGGCTTGCAGGAAGTTTTTTCCGAGATTTTTCCACCGAGGGAGCATGAGGCCAGTTGCGGCTTGGAGTTTGTCAGCTATCAAATCGAGCCTCCGAAGGTTGGGATTGTGGACTGTCTGAAAGATGGCGGCACCTATCAGGGGGCTTTACAAGTTTGTTTTCGTTTGAAGCGCCCGACAACACGCGAAGTTTTGGAAGAGACTGTTTCGATGGGGGACCTTCCCCTGATGACCGAAAGCGGTTCCTTCATCATCAATGGCGCAGAACGCGTAATTGTCAGCCAGTTGCATCGTTCGCCGGGGGTCTGCTTTGAAGAGAATCGCCATGCCAGCGGAAAATACCTGTATTCTTTCCGCATCATCGCTGATCATGGCTCCTGGCTCGAGGTGCATTTCGATATCAATGACTTTATGTACATCTACCTTGACCGCAAGCGTCGGCGCCGCAAATTTCTGATCAGCACATTCCTGCGTGCCTTCGGCTTTGACAGCAACCGGGAAATCCTTGATGCGGTCTACGGAGTCGAGGAGATGCGGATCACCCGCTTGCGCAAAGAGGAGGACCCCTCGCATTACTACACAGCCGAAGCAGTGCTGCATCCAAAAGACCCTTCTATCGAACTGGTTCCTGCACTGGAATCGCTGAATGAGAATCATCTTGACGAGCTGAAGGAAGCAGGAGTCAAAACGGTTCCGGTGGTGAACACGCTGGAAATCGGTGATTATTTTGTTCGTTGTGTCCAGAAGGATTCGACGATTACCTGCGAAGATGCGCAACGTGAAATCTACAAGCGGATGCGTCCCCAGGACCCGCCAACCGCCAGCAATGCCAAAGCACTTTTCAAACGGCTTTTTGAAGACCCCCGCCGCTATAACTTGGGCAGCGTAGGGCGTTTTAAGATAAACCAGCGTCTGGGGATCGACGTTGATCCGAAAATCAAGACTCTTACCAAGACGGATATTGCGGCGGCGACGCGCTATCTGATGGCTCTGCGCAATGGCCGCGGCACCAAGGATGATATCGATCATTTGGGGCGCCGCCGCATTCGCACGGTTGGGGAGTTGCTGCAGAATCAATGCCGGGTTGGGCTGACACGTACCGCCAACCAGATTCGGGATCGCCTCTCCTCCTCCGAGAACCTGGACAAAGGTATCTCCCGTATCCTCAATCCCAAGGCCTTCTCGAGTGTTATCCGGGATTTCTTCGGCCGCAACCAGCTCAGCCAGTTTATGGATCAGACCAACTGCCTGGCGGAACTGACCAACAAGCGCCGTCTCAGCGCATTGGGACCCGGTGGTCTGACCCGCGACCGGGCTGGCTATGATGTGCGTGACGTGCACTCGAGCCATTATGGCCGTGTCTGCCCGATTGAAACCCCGGAAGGACCGAATATCGGTCTTATTTCATCGCTGGCACTTTACGGTAAAATTGACGAATACGGCTTCATCCAGACTCCTTATTGTGTTGTCGAGAACGGGAAAGTCACTGATGAGATTGTTTATCTTACGGCGGACAAGGAAGAGGATTATGTCATTGCCCAGGCTAACGCCCCGCGCGATGAAGAAGGCCGCTTTATCAATGAGATGGTTTTGTCCCGCAATAAGGGGGAGAATCGGCTTTTCGAGCGTACAGACGTTCAGCTGATTGACGTCTCCCCGAAACAGCTGATCAGCGCAGCCGCAGGCTTGATCCCGTTCCTGGAACACGACGATGCGAACCGTGCGCTGATGGGCGCCAACATGCAACGTCAGGCAGTTCCATTGCTGGAAGCAGAGCGTCCGTTGGTCGGCACTGGACTGGAATCGATTGTCGCCCGGGACTCGATGGCCATTGTGACTGCCCAGGAGAGCGGGATCGTGGCTTCTGCGACCGCTGAAGAGATCATCATCACGCGTGATGGCAAGCTGCCTGCCGCCAATGCCGTGCCCGGAAAAGGTTATCAGTGCTATCATCTGTACAAGTTCCTGCGCTCGAATGCCTCGACTTTGATCAACCAGCGTCCGATCGTCAAACGCGGCGACAAGGTGAAAAAGGGGCAGCCGATTGCGGACGGCACTTGTACGGACGGTGGTGAGCTTGCCCTGGGGCGCAATGTGATGGTTGCCTTCATGCCTTGGCGCGGATATAACTTTGAGGATGCGATCATCATCAGCGAACGCCTGGTTCAAGAGGATATCTATACCAGCATCCATGTCAGCCTGGAAGATGTGGTTGCCCGTGACACCAAGTTGGGTCCTGAGGAAATCACGCGGGACATTCCTAATGTCGGGGAAGAGGCACTTCGCAATCTCGATACGGAAGGAGTTATCCGGCTGGGTTCGGAAGTCAAAACCGGGGATATCCTGGTTGGCAAGATTACCCCTAAAAATGAGACGGAGCTGGCGCCGGAAGAGCGCCTGCTGAAAGCCATTTTTGGTGAAAAAGCTGCGGATGTCAAGGATAGCTCGCTGCTGGTTCCCAGTGGATGCGCCGGTATTGTCATGGATGTTCGTGTCGAGCGCAAAGTGGATCCGACGAAAGAGAAATACAGCAAGGCTGAATTCAAGCAGAAACTCAAAGAGACGGAAAACAAATACAAGGCTGAGCACTCCGCCATCCTAGATGACATGATTAAGATGCTCGGCGAGCAATTCCTCGGCCAGAAGCTGCAAACTGCCATCAGTTGCAAAACCGATGGAGAAGTCGAGGAATTGATCCCGGCCAATCGGAAAATCACCAAGATGATGTTGACCCGGCTTGCCAACCACCATGACTCTTTCCAGATGAAGGACTGTGAAGACAAGAACCGCATCGAGGAGATTGTCAAGACCTTCCGTACACGCTTGCGCGATACGGAGCAATGCCGCCAGGAGGCGATCGAGATTCTGAAAAATAGTGATGGCAAGGAACCCGGCCAAGTCAAGAGCGTGAAGGTCTATATTGCCAGCAAACGGCGGATTTCCGTTGGTGATAAAATGGCTGGACGCCATGGCAACAAGGGCATCGTCGCGAAAATCGTGCCGGTGGCCGATCTGCCTTTCATGGCCGATGGCACACCGGTAGATATTATCCTGAACCCGCTCGGCGTGCCTTCCCGAATGAACGTCGGACAAGTCTTTGAAACCCATGCGGGCTGGGCGGCCAAAATCCTCGGCATGCATGTGGCTACACCGGTTTTCGACGGAATGCATGAAAATACCATAATCGAACTGCTCGATAAGGCGCGCCGCGTCAAAGTCAAGGAAATGGGCTGGACAGTAACCAGCGATAACCGCGTCGTTGACCAGCAAGGGCGTGACCGTACCGAATGCTTTGTCGATCTGGATGGCAAAACCAGGCTGTATGACGGCTGCACAGGCGAACCCTTCGACCAGCGCATCGTCGTCGGCCAGATTTACATGCTGAAACTGGATCACCTGGTGGCTAACAAGATCCATGCCCGGGCAGTCGGGCCGTATTCCCTGGTCACCCAGCAGCCGCTCGGCGGTAAGGCGCAGCACGGCGGTCAGCGCTTTGGTGAAATGGAAGTGTGGGCACTCGAGGCATATGGCGCTGCATACACGCTGCAGGAAATGCTGACGGTCAAGAGTGACGACGTGGCTGGGCGGACAAAGATTTACGATTCGATCATGCAGGGCAAAAATGAACTCGAAGCCGGAATTCCGGAATCCTTCAACGTCCTCATGCAGGAAATGAAGAGCCTTTGCCTGGATGTCAGAATCCGCCGCAGCAAGAACATCATGGCCTGATCGGCCTGCAGTTGCGTCCGTAATTTTGTGAAATAGAACAGCAGTTAATTCAACACATATAATGGAGGGTTACTTCCTTGGCCAGCACATTAAACAAACTGATCGGCATGGAAGCCATGGAAGACACGAATTGTGTCACCATCGGCATTGCTTCGCCGGATACCATTCGTTCCTGGAGTCATGGCGAGGTGAAAACTCCTGAAACCATCAATTACCGCTCTTTCAAGCCTGAGAAAGGCGGTCTTTTCTGCGAACGGATTTTCGGTCCGACGCATGATTGGGAGTGCAGTTGCGGCAAATACAAGCGTTACAAGCACAAGGGGATTGTCTGCGACCGTTGCGGGGTTGAGGTTACGCAGTCGAAGGTGCGCCGTGAGCGCATGGGGCATCTCGAGTTGGCGGTACCGGTATCGCATGTCTGGTTTTACAAATGCTCCCCGAGCCGCATGGGTCTGATGCTTGACATGACCCAGAAGGCTCTCGAGCAAGTCTTGTACTATGAAGCCTGGATTGTCACCGATCCGGGCAATACTCCCCTGGAAGCCAAACATCTTCTCAGTGAAAAGGACTACCTTGAAAACCGCAAGCTGTACGGTGATGATTTCAAAGCGGGAATGGGTGCGGAGGCAATCGAGGAACTCCTGGGGAAGATAGATCTGGAAGCTTCGCAACGTGCGTTGACCGAGGAGTTGCAGAACAGCAAGAGCAAAGCGGTTCGCAAGAAAGTCGCCAAGCGCGTTCGTCTGATCGAAGGTTTTTTGAAGAACAACATGGATCCGCGCTGGATGATTCTGCATGTCCTGCCGGTTATTCCGCCGGAACTGCGTCCTTTAGTTCCACTCGAAGGTGGGCGTTTTGCCACTTCCGATCTAAACGACCTCTACCGCCGTGTCATCAACCGCAACAACCGCCTGCGTAATCTGCTGACCATCCATACCCCGGAAGTGATTATTCGCAATGAGAAGCGGATGTTGCAGGAAGCTGTGGATGCTTTGCTGGACAACGGGCGGCATGGTCGTGCTGTCACTGGCACGGGGAACCGGCCTCTGAAATCTCTCGCTGACATGCTGAAAGGCAAGCAGGGGCGTTTCCGTCAGAATCTGCTCGGCAAGCGTGTTGACTATTCCGGACGTTCGGTGATTGTTGTCGGGCCGGAATTAAAGATTAATCAATGCGGTCTTCCCAAGGAGATGGCGTTGGTTCTGTTCGAGCCGTTCATCATCCGCCGCCTGAAGGAACAGGGCTTTGTGCATACTGTGCGCAATGCCAAGAAATGGATCGAGCAACGCCGCAAGGAAGTCTGGGACATCCTCGATGAGGTGACCAAAGGACATCCGATTCTGCTGAACCGCGCCCCGACCTTGCACCGTCTCAGTATTCAGGCGTTTGATCCTGTGCTCATCGAAGGCCAGGCGATTCGCCTGCATCCGCTGGTCTGCGCAGCTTACAACGCGGACTTTGACGGGGATCAGATGGCGGTGCATGTGCCATTGTCCAATGAGGCGCAGTTGGAGGCCAAGCTGATCATGCTTTCGCCCAACAACATCTTCTCGCCAGCCAGCGGCAAGCCGGTGACTACGCCCAGCCAGGATATTACTCTGGGGGTGTATTACCTCTGCTATGAAAGTAAGCGTCACCGTGAAAAGTTCAATCAGGCCGAGCCGGTAGACCAGCTGTGGTTCAATGATTACTTCGAAGTGCTTCGAGCCTACGATGCAAAGTCTATTGAGATCCATGACTTCTTCCATCTGCGCAATCCCTATTACGGGAAAGCGACGACTTGGTCTGCTGCAACGAAGAATGACCGTTTCATCGTCACCACCGTCGGACGCTGCATATTCCATGAAATCTGGCCGGAGTTGATGGGCTTCTGGAATGCCCCTGCCGGCAAGAAGGAACTCGGTCGGATGATCAAGGATTGCTATGAGGTTGCTGGGCGTGATGCGCTGATCGGCGTATTGGACCACCTGAAGGACCTTGGCTACGAATATGCGACAAAAGCGGGATTCTCGATCGGTATCCAGGACATGATTGTTCCTAAGGATAAGAAAGAACGCATCGACATGGCGCAAAACGAAATCAGCACCATCTGGGAGCAGTACCGAGTCGGTGCCATTACCGGAAATGAGCGCTTCAGTAAATGTATCGACGTCTGGACGGAAACCAGCAACGCCTTGGCAGTCAGTCTGGCCGCTGCGCTGGAAAACAATGACGGACGCGATGAAATCAATCCGATCTGGGCCATGCTCGATTCCGGCGCACGTGGAAGCCGTGACCAGATCCGGCAGCTTGGCGGCATGCGCGGTCTGATGGCCAAGCCGTCCGGCGAAATCATTGAAAACCCGATTATCTCCAACTTCCGTGAAGGTCTGACCGTGCTCGAGTACTTCATCAGCACCCACGGTGCCCGCAAAGGTCTGGCTGATACCGCATTGAAGACGGCCGACTCCGGATATATGACCCGTCGTCTGGTCGACGTTGCCCACGATGTGATCTGCGTCGAGGAGGACTGCGGCACTGTCAATGGCATCTGGGTAAAGGCTATCCGGGAAGGGAACCGGGACACCGTTACTCTCGAGGAGCGCATCATTGGTCGTGTCAGCGTCGATACCATTTTTGATCCGCGCAGCGGGAAAATCCTAGTGGATGCCGGTGAAGAATTCACTGCAACCACCGCCAAGCGGATCACTGAGATGGGGATCGAGCGGGTGCACATTCGCTCAGTGCTCACTTGTGAAAGTGACGGGGGCGTCTGCTGCAAGTGCTACGGTCGCAATTTGGCGACAGGGGAGATGCCCAACGAGGGTGACGCCTTGGGGATTATCGCGGCTCAGTCCATTGGTGAACCCGGCACCCAGCTGACCATGCGCACGTTCCACTTTGGTGGTACGGCAACGGCTACCTTCAACCAGAAATCCTACAAAGCGGGTCAGGATGGCATCCTGCGTTATCAGGAAGCACATCCGGTGCGTACGGAGGAGGGCACCTTTATCGTTTTGAGCAAGAATGGCCGTGCCATTCTGGAAAACAATGATGGTGTCGAACTCGAATCATACGATTTGTATCCCGGATCGATTCTTGAAAAAGACGAGGGCGAGCTGGTCAAGGCCGGTGAAGAATTCGTGCATTGGGATCCCTACAACGTGCCGATCATCACCCAGAACGAAGGTATTGTGGAATACCGCGACCTGATCGAAGGTGTGACCATGAAACGTGAGGTCAATACCCAGAGTGGACAGGAGGAAATCGTGGTGCAGGAGCACAGTGACGACCTGCATCCGACTCTGCTGGTCATGCCACTTGACAGCAAAGGGGATGCCAGCGAACGCAATGCCTTGGACTCCTACAGCCTGCCTGCCGAAGCCCATATCGTCGTGCCGGAGCATAAACATGTCAAGGTCGGTGAAATCCTGGCCAAGACGCCTCGCCAGACTTCGCGTACCAAGGATATCACCGGTGGTCTGCCGCGCGTTGCCGAACTCTTCGAAGCGCGCCGCCCGAAGGAAGCAGCTGAAATTGCCAAGATTGATGGTATTGTCAAGATTGACAAGCCCAGCAAGGGAAAGCGGAATATCAGCATCATTGATCCTGAGAATGGTTCGGTTGTCGATCATCCGATCCCCCCCGGCAAACGCATTGTTGTTTTTGACAATGACTACGTCCACAAAGGCGCGACGTTGACCGATGGCGCAGCGGTCTTGCATGAGATGCTGGATGTCTGCGGGCCGATGGAGTTGCAGGAGTATCTGGTCAACGAAGTTCAGCAGGTTTATCGTCTGCAGGGCGTTGAGATCAATGACAAGCATATCGAGATCATTGTCCGCCAGATGATGCGCCGTGTCCGTGTTGTAAATCCGGGTCAGACCCGTTTCCTGTTTAATGAAGTGGTTGACAAGCGGGAATTCAACCTCGAGAACCAACGCGTCCTCGAGGAGGGCGGAGAACCGGCCGAAGCGCAGCAGGTGCTGCTGGGCATCACTAAGGCCAGCCTGGCTACGGACAGCTTCATCTCCGCGGCATCCTTCCAGGATACAACCCGCGTGTTGACCGAAGCGGTCACCCTGGGTCGCGTCGATTACCTGCGCGGCTTCAAGGAAAACGTCATCATGGGACATCTGATTCCTGCCGGCACCGGCTACCATAAAGTCCGGAATGTCAAGCTGGAAATGGCCGAGGAAGGTCAGGAGAAAGAGGCTAACGCAGACCTGCATGCCATGCTGGACCTCTGATTTTTTCCAGGAAATATAAAACCGCCAAGACGCCAAGTGCGCCAAGATTATTTTTCTTGACGCCCTTGGCGGCGACGTTATTTAGACTGCGGCCAAAAATGATTTTTTAACCACGAACCACACGAACAGACACGAAATTTTCGTGTCTGTTCGTGTCTTTTCGTTGTTAAAAATGGGTTGTTATCAAATCAGCCCGTTTTGCTTTGCGGCCCAGCGGGCAGTTTCCTGGATGGCTTCTTCAGGGGTGCAATGGGGCTTGTAGCCCAGGTCGCGGATGGCTTTTTCGATGCTGAAGCACATGTGCGTAGCCAAAAAGCGCATGCCAATCTGATGGGCATCGGGATATTTCTTCAGCATGTCCTCGAGGGGAACATAGCTGATATGAGCCTTTTTGCCGAAAGCGGCGGCGTTGAGTTCGAGATATTTATTCAGGGTGACCGCATGCGACAGGCAGATATTGTAAATCTGGCCGATGCTGCGCCGGTTCTCGATGGCCAGACGGAAAGAGACGGCCAGGTCCTTTACATGAATCGGCTGCAACAGGGAAAGCCCATTGTCTGGCAGATCAAGTGTCTTTTCCGCCAGGATGTCGGCAATGAAATCAGTGCGTCGTCCACCGAGATTATCGAGAGGCAGCATGCCTGGTCCGGTAATATAGCAGGGGCGGATGACGGTGGCCGGGAAGCCGGTGTCCATGAACAAGTCCAAGGCGGCCTTGTCATAATTTGCTTTGGACTTCCAGCCGGAGGTATCGTCGAAGCCGCCGTATGGTGCGGTTTCATCGCAGGGAACAAAGGGCAGGGGGGCGTAGCCGCCAGTCGAAGAACAGTGCAGATAATGTTTGATTCCGGTAGCATATCGAGCAACTAAGGCGATCGACTGCCCGGTCGGTACCGTGTCAATGACGATATCGTAGCGTGCAGACAATATTTCTGCCATCGCTTTTTCGTCATTCTTATCGGCATGGATGATCTGACAGTTCGCTGTCTCTTTGGCAAACGTCGTTTTTTTGCCGCGTGCACAAATCGTGACAGGATATCCGTGGCTTTGCAAGTCAAGTACGATACTATGCCCAAGCCAGCCGGTGCCACCAAATACGATTATTTTCATTGCTTTCTCCTCTTTCAAGTGGACGTTTATTTACAACGAAAGACACTAATAGACACGAAAAAAGTCATAGGAAATACAACGTTTTCCAACAGTCAAAGCCGCTTCCCATGAATTTTTTCGGTTTTTTTCGTGCTTTTCGTTGTTCAATAATATACCCGTTTTTCAAGGATGTGGGTGCCGGTTGTCAAATAAAGCGCAGTAAGAATTCGTTTTCCATCTTATACGCCCGGACATTTTCATTTGCCGAATTTCAGGATGTCATGCCTTGTGTCGTGCTTCACTTCTTTCTTTTACAAATTTATTTTCTGTTTTCTGCTGTTAGTTTTTGTTTCATCCTGTTCGACCCCGCGTCGGATGGAGAAGCTGGATGATCGCCTGGCCGATATCCTCGAACAGGTTCAACAAGAGCATCTTGCCGGAAAACAGCCAGAGCAGTTGCGCCTCGAGGACTACCGCAACTACACAGTGCCGGCAGGAGACGGCGAGACGCCGATTTTGCGCTTGAATTTGCGCAGCAGTCTCGAACTGGCGGCAAAATACAGCCGGGAATACCAGAGTGCCAAGGAGACGCTGTACTTTTCAGCTCTTTCGCTGCTGGCAGAGTCCAATCAGTGGGACTGGAATCCGGTAAACAACTTCAGTGGGCTGTGGGGCGTCACGCAAGCTCCCAGCAGCAGTACGCTGGCTACTGATTCGAGTTTGGGCTTCAGCAAACGCTTTTTTTCCGGAGCGCGTCTGACTGCCAATATCGGGTTGCAGACCTTGCGCTATCTGAGCGGGGACCGTTCCGTCGATCTGACCAGCCTGGCCAACATTACCGTCACCCAGCCATTGCTGGCAGGCTATGGCCAGGATATCGTCCGTGAGCCGTTGACCCAAGCTGAGCGCAACCTGGTTTATGCGTTGCGCACATATGTGCGTGCGCGAGAGGCACTGTTGATCAGTATCGCGGAGCGTTATTATGCCGTACTCAATGCCAAGGAGTCCCTCGAGATCGGGAAGCAGACTTATCAGAGCGTGGCTTCCTCGCTCGAACGTTCCGAGGCGATGGCGGATGCCGGGCGGGTGGACCCCTTCCAGGTTGACCAGGCCCGCCAGAAAGTCCTTACCGCTGAATCCAACTTGGTTTCTCTCGAGGAAAATTTCCAGAATGCGAATGACCAGCTGAAGTCCATCCTCGGGATTCCGCTGGATATCGGGCTGGAAACGGACTCTGCCGATTTACAACGTCTGGCCGGGCAGAAATTGCCGACGCCTCCAATGAATTTTGAAGAGGCGATCCAGACGGCGTTCAAGGAACGTCTGGATTATGCTACGGTTCAGGATCGTCTCGAGGATGCCGCCCGGGCTGTTCGCATTGCTGAAGATGCCTTGCGCCCGAAGCTGGACCTAATGCTCACTTCGGACGCCCGCAGCAATACTTCGAGTTCGCTGTCGCTGATGAAATTTGCCGACAGCTCCTATGTGGCGGGGCTGGACCTTGATTTGCCCTTGGAGCGTACCAACGAGCTGATCCAGTACAAGCGGCGTCTGATTGCTTTGCAGCAGCAGCAACGTGAGATTGCCAAGGCGCGTGACAATATCATCGGGGATTTGCGTAATGTCTGGCGTCAGTTGCGTTCCTATGAGCAGAGTTACGAGATTCAGCGCATCAGCGTGACACTTTCCGAAAAGCGTGTGGAAAGCACGCAGCTTTTATTCGAGGGCGGCCGGGTTGACATCCGCGAGCTTCTTGATGCCCAGGATGACTTGAGCAGCGCCAAGAATTCCCTGACCCGGTCGCTGGTCAATCATCGCATCAGCTGGCTGAAGCTCCTGTATCAGCTTGGACAGCTACCGATCAACCCGGTCAATCTCTGGTCAGAACAACTCGAAGTCCAGTAAGAACACTCTCGCGGGTGACTACTTTTTTAACAACGAAATACACGAAAAAACACGAAAATTTTCTTTTCCATGAAGTTTTTTAGCAAATCCTATTTTGTTCGTACTTTGGTCGGCACTATTTGCGTCTGCCTGGGAATGGCTTTGACCTCCTGCAAGAAGGAGGATGCTCAATTGGCTCAGGAGACTTTCCGGGTCAGCCGTGGCAATCTGGATATCACTGTGCTGGAAAGTGGTGCGCTCGAGACGCTGGTGTCCAATGATATTGTTCAGGAAATCCGCCGTTCTGTAAAGATTCTCGAGATTGTTGACGAAGGTACTATGATCACCAACGAGGATGTCAAAAATGAACGCGTCCTCGTTCGTTTTGAGACCAAGGAAATCGAGGATCAGCTTTTCGAGCATACCACATCCTTTGAGAATGCGCAGGCTTCTTTCACACAGGCTGAAGAGAACCTGACGATACAGATCAGCGATAACGAAAGTTCCTTGCGAAGCGCTGAACTAGCCGTGATTTACGCCGAGAATGACCTGCGAAAACTGGTCGGCGACAAGATGGCCGAACGCTTTGCCGGCAGTGAAAAGCCTGAAGATATCGGGGCGCTACTCAATGACCCCGAACTGGGCGGCCAGGCCAGGCAGGACCTGACGAATCTGAGCAGCGATATCGAACTGGCGCAAATCCGCCTGAACCGGGCTGAGCAGAAACTGGAATATACCCGGAAACTCTATGAAAAACAGTTTGTCAGCAAAAATGAACTCGAAACCGATGAGCTGGAAGTCGAGTCACAGAAGAAAACCCTGGTGACGGCCCGTGGCAAATATAATATTTTCCGGCGCTATGATTTCATCACCAATTTTCACCGGGTCTGGGCGACGCTGGTGAATTCGAAGGAGAATTTGATCCGGGTCAAAGCGGTGGCCCGTTCGCGCCTGGTCTCGGCGGAGGCGAGCTTGCGTTCCCACCGGCAGAACCTGATGCGTGCCACGACCCGTCTGGAAGAGACGAAGACGGCTTTGGCCAATTGCACGATCCGTGCGACGGCTCCAGGTCTGGTGGTGTATGAGACCCCACCGCGCTGGATGAATACCGGACCGATCCGTCCCGGCGTGGAAATTCGTCATCGCCAGACGATTATCAAACTGCCTGATCTGAATCAGATGGCAGTCAAAGTGAATATCCATGAATCTCAAATCGACTTGATTTCGGTTGATATGCCTGCCATCATTACGGTGGATGCAATGCCCAACCGTTCCTTTACCGGCAAGGTCAACAAAAAGGCGTTGTTGCCCAGCTCCCAGAACCAGTGGTTGACTCCGGATGTCAAAGTCTATGAGACGATGATATCGTTTGATGAGTCCGATCCGGACCTGCGCCCGGGAATGAATGCCACCGTTGAAGTTATTGCCGAAAGATTGCAGGATGTTCTTTACATTCCCAGCCAGAGTGTGCGCACCGATTCGAAGGGGCAGCATTTCTGTTTCCGCGGCAATGGGATGCAGGTGCCCATTAAACTCGGCAAGCGAAACCAGTCGTTTGTCGTGGTGCTCGATGGGCTCGAACTCGGGGAGGAAATCCTGATGGCGCCACCGCAGCTGCAGGAAAGTACGCAGGAGGAATCAAAATCTGAGCTGGAAAAACTTCTCGAGGCCCAACAGCAGGAGAAGGCAAGGGAAAACGCTTCTGCCGAACAGAATGGCAAGGAAGAGGCGACTGCATCCAAAACCGCTGAAAAAAGTACAGACACTTCGGAAAACCCGGCAAAGAAAACGGATGCTGATACCGGAACTACCAAGACACCCTGAATACTCGTTATTTTTTAACAACGAAAGGCACGAAAAGGCACGAAAATTTAGAGTCATGAGTTTTTTTTCACGCAACAAGAAACTTCCTGATCCGGGTACGGATCAGAAAGTGATCCAGATCACCGATCTGAGGAAGAATTTTCAGATGGGAGATACGGTTGTTCATGCCTTGAAGGGGATTTCCTTCGACTTGGCCCACGGCGAATATATGTCGATCATGGGCACGAGCGGTTCGGGGAAATCAACGCTGCTGAATATCCTCGGCTGCCTGGATGTGCCTACCAGCGGACAGTATATTCTGGATGGGCTGCCGGTGGCGGAGATGAATGATAATCAGTTGAGTGCAGTCCGCCGCAAAAAAATCGGCTTTATCTTTCAGTCTTTCAATCTTCTTGCACAGTTGACGGTTCTTGAAAACATCTCGGTTCCATTGTTTTATCAAGGTTGGACGGAGAGGGACAGCCGTGTGCGCTCGAAAGAGCTGGCGGAGATGGTGGGACTCGGGCATCGGCTGAAACACCGTCCGACGGAGTTGTCCGGCGGGCAGTGTCAGCGTGTGGCCATTGCGCGTGCCTTGGCCAATGAGCCTGCCTTGATATTTGCCGATGAGCCCACGGGGAACCTGGACTCCGCAACCGGGCGCGAAATCATGCATATCCTTGATGAACTGGCCGCTCAAGGGCGTTCGATCATTTTAGTGACCCATGAGCGTGATGTCGCTGAACATGCCCCGCGAATTATTCATCTGATTGACGGCATAATTGCCAGCGATGAACGACGATAGAATTCCCCTGAAATACAACAGCCGATGAGACGTTATCTTTATAAAATCAAGCGCGTCGGGAAACTGGGTGCAACCAGTCTTATCGAGCATAAATTGCGCAGCTTCCTGACTGCGCTGGGCATCATCTTTGGTGTCAGCAGCGTGATTGCCATGCTGGCCATCGGTGAAGGCGCCAGTTATGAAGCTCGTGAGCAGATTCGCAGCATGGGCAGCACCAATATCATCATCCGCTCGCGCAAGCCGGAAGACTCGGGGTCTTCAACTGGCAATCAGGGGCGGTTGAGCATCTATGGCTTAACCTATCAGGATGTGATGCGTATACGAACACTGTATCCCGGCGTGCAGATCCATGTGCCGGCTCGGGAAATCACCGTCAGGCTGCGCTATCGTGATGTCCGTCTGCCCGGCAAGGTGATCGGCACCGTGCCCTGGTTCCTGGAGAAGTCTCCCTTGAGTGTCCGTGCTGGGCGATTTATTGATGAATATGACGTGGAAACGGTTGGCAATGCGGTTGTGCTGACGGATGCGACGGCGCGCGCCCTGTTTCCGCTCGAGTACCCGCTGGGCAAAAATATCTATCTTGGGGACAAGGCTTTTCATGTTGTCGGAATTGTGGACAATACTAGCAAAAAGAACAATAAGGAAGAGAAAACCGGGCGGGATGTCTATGAAGTCTATGTGTCAATCAGTTCCGCAAAGCAGCGTTTCGGTGAAACGATTGTCAAGCAGGAGACCGGCTCGTTTTCAATGGAACGGGTGGAATTGCATGAATTGACGCTCACTGCACCTAGTGACGAGATGGTCGTTCCCCTGGCCAATTCGGTGCGCTCGACCTTGCAGCATTATCACAAAGAACCTGACTTTGAGATTACGGTTCCTTTGGAACTACTGCGCCAGGCCGAGCAAACCAAGCGGATTTTCAATATCGTTCTGGGCAGCATAGCCGCGATCAGCCTGCTGGTTGGAGGCATTGGCATCATGAATATCATGCTGGCCAGCGTCACCGAACGCACCCGCGAAATCGGTATCCGCCGGGCACTGGGCGCAACCCGTGCCGACATTGTTTTGCAGTTTCTTACCGAGGCTTTGCTGTTGTCACTGGCCGGTGGGGCGATAGGCGTGGGTCTCGGGATTTCCGTGCCGGCCATCGTTTCCCATTTTGCTGGGCTGGTGACCATTGTCAAGATGGATTCCCTAGTCCTGGCCTTTACCATCTCCGTATTGATCGGCATGATATTCGGCATTTACCCGGCATTCCGCGCAGCCGCACTGTCCCCTATCGAAGCCCTGAGACATGAATGACCGCTTGCAATCTATTTTTTAACCACGAACCACACGAAAAGGCACGAAATTTCTAATTCTTAATCCTAACAATCTCTCTGCGGCAACTTGCCTTTGTCGGCTCTTCGGCTATATTATGCTATCATTATAAATCTGCCGAAAAGGAGGTGCAAATGTATATCGAGCGGACATTGAAGCAATACTTCATGGAAATGAGCAATTTCTTTCCGGTGATGCTGTTGACTGGGCCACGCCAGGTTGGAAAGACCACTTTTCTAACTCATATTGCTGAACCGGATCGCGAATATGTGACTTTGGACGATGTTCTTCTCTGTGAATTTGCCCGAACTGACCCGAGAGGTTTTCTGGAACGCTACAAGCCTCCGTTGTTGATCGATGAAGTTCAATATGCACCCGAGTTGTTCCGATTTATCAAAATCCGGGTGGATGAGGCGCGCCGCATGGAATCGGCTCGAAGCGCTGGCATGTACTGGCTGACTGGCTCGCAGCAGTTCCACATGATGAAAGATGTGACTGAATCGCTTGCCGGACGGATTGGCATTGTTGATATGCTTGGCTTGTCGATGAACGAGCTGAAAACACGTCCGAGCGTACCTTTCCTGCCCGATCGGGAATTTCAATGCCCGCGAAGCGATGTGGATACGCCTGCTCTGTTCCAGCAGATCTGGCAGGGGAGCTTTCCGGGCGTCCAAGGTTGCAATATGGTTCAGCGGGAAGCTTTCTACATGTCCTATCTGCGCACTTATCTCGAGCGGGATGTCCGGGCACTGGAAAACATTACGGATATGGATCGTTTTTTGCGTTTTATCCGCTCGGCGGCAGCTCGCACCGGACAATTATTGAACTATTCCGATATTGCCCGCGATGCTGATGTCTCCGTGATGACTGCCAAGAATTGGATGAGTGTTCTGCTGGCTACTGGACTGGTTTATTTGTTGGAGCCTTATTCCAACAATCTGACTTCACGGTTAGTAAAAACGCCGAAACTTTATATGCTGGACACCGGTCTGTGCGCATACCTTACACAATGGTCCGATGTAAAGGTGCTGGAAGCAGGAGCGATGGCAGGCGCTTTCTTCGAGACCTGGTGTTTTGCCGAAATTCTGAAGAGCTATTATCATCATGGGAAATCCCGACCGGCACTGTTTTTCTATCGTGATCGGGATATGAAAGAAATTGATCTGCTGATCGAGGAAGCTGGAACTCTGTATCCGGTTGAATTCAAAAAGAGTTCATCACCTACCGTCGATGATTTTCACCATGTCAATGTACTCGAACGTTGCAAAAAGCCGATTGGCATGGGGGCGATAATTTCGATGTATCCGGAGGTCGTGCAGCGCCTGCCAAACTGCCGTTTCATCCCCGCCCCATTGATCTGAATGGTTAAGACTTTTTTAACCACGAACCACACGAACAGGCACGAAAATTTTTATAGGGTTGTTGCGTTGACGGGTAAGCTGCTTTGGCGGATGAACCTTTTGCCTAGCATGGACTGTTATGCCAGCAGTGCATCAAGCGTCTGGATGCGTGTCAATTCTATGCCCAGGGATTCTTTCGCCGCTGCGAGGTCATAACTTTTTTGCAGATTCATCCAGAAGTCAGGGGTTGTTCCGAAGAATTTGGCAAGGCGCAATGCAGTATCTGCGGTAATTCCACGTCGCCCATGGACGATTTCATGTACCCGATGGCAGGGGACACGCAATTCCATAGCCAGCCGGTTCTGGCTCAGGTCCATGGGCTTGAGAAATTCTTCAAGCAGGATTTCGCCCGGATGCGGATTGATGATCTTTTCGTTGTTCATAGCGTATGTTCTCCTCTTTAGTGATAATCCACAATTTCAACATTCTTCGCACCTTCATGAGTCCAAATAAAACAAATGCGATATTGGTCGTTGATGCGTATTGAATATTGTCCCTCTCGGTTACCTTGCAATCTCTCCAATTTGTTTCCCGGTGGAACACGTAAGTCGGATAATTGTCGAGCCGCATCAAGCATACGCAATTTTCTCATCAGAATTTTTGCAAAAGCGGAAAATTGTCTGCATTGCCTTCCATCTGTTTCCCAAAATATTGCTGCTGCTTGATCGCGAAAATGTATCATGCAGGCTTCTCCTTTCCTTATTTTTATTATAAACATATAACCATTATGGTTAAATTGCAAGCGTCATGCCGTTTTTTTTTGATTTTTTGATTTTTGATAATTCCTTGCTTGTCCTGTTGCACTGGAGATCTGCCCTTATCGGCTTTTCGGCTATATTACACTGTTATTATAAATCTGCCGAAAAAGAAGGTGGCAATGCATATCGATCTGAATATTGTGTTGATTATTCCAGGTAGATCGATGGCAGGTCATCGTCGGGGAAGACTTGGCGTCTGGGCACTTTTCCCGGTGAGAAGGAATAGGAGTATGGGTTGCTGTATGTTTTCCGGATGGTGAATTTGCGGCATGCGGCGCTGTCTTGCAGTTCCTCGAGGAAGATGCTGGGCTGGCGGTTTTCCCGATGTCCCTGGTAGAATCGCGAGTCGCAGTGCAACAGGTATACTGCCTTCCGGGCACGGGTGATGCCGACATAGAAGAGCCGGCGCTCCTCTGCCAGTTTCTGCTCGTCGTGCATATTGTTGGCGTGCGGAAGGAGACCGTTTTCGACTCCGGCAATGATCACGTATGGGAATTCGAGCCCTTTCGAGCTGTGCAGCGTCATCAGAGTAATGCAGTTGGCCTGCGGATCATGGCTGTCAACATCGCTGACCAGAGCCAGGTCCGCGAGGAAGCCGGGGAGATCCGCATCCGGGTTGTCGCCGGCATATTCCTGTACGCGCCCGAGCAGGCTATCGAGGTGTTCGAGGCGTTCCTCTGCCTGGAAAGAATCGTATTCATTGACCAGAAATTCCCGCAACCCGGAATGCTCGAGGATACTGCTTACCAGGCGCAGCAGGGAGTTCTCCTCGAGTTCGATTAGCTGCTGGCACCATTGCGAAAATTCCAATAGGCGCTCAGCTCTTTTTCCTTTGCCCGCACAGCAAGGCTGCTGCGGAAGCTGTTCGGCAATAAACAGCAGAAGGGGCTGGTTGGCACGTTCGGCGGCAGTTGAAATCTGTTGCAGGGTCTTGGGACCGACTCCAAACTTCAGGCAGTCCAACGCTCGCTTCATGGCAATTTCATCATTTGGATTGGCCTTCAGGCGCATGAAAGCGATGAAATCCTTGACTTCCTTGCGGTCATAGAATCTCAGTCCGCCGAGAATCTGATAGGGCATGTTTTTCTGGATAAGACTTTCTTCGATGCTGCGTGCCTGGCTGTTGGTGCGGTAAAAGACGGCGATGTCACGCAGGGGAATTCCCTGGCTCTGCAAAGTGGCGGCTTTTTTCCAGATCCATTCCGCTTCTTTTTTCTCATCGCGAAGCTGGCGGCATTCCACTTTTGCCCCCGGCTCGTTTTCAGTAAAGAGATTTTTTTCGATGCGCTCCCGGTTGTGCTGGATCACCGCATTGGCCACCTCGAGGATATTCTGGGTCGAGCGGTAGTTCTGCTCGAGTTTGACGACGACTGCATTTGGAAAGTCGCGTACAAAATCCATGATATTGCGGTAGTCGGCACCGCGCCAGGAATAAATGCTTTGATCGGGGTCCCCAGTGACGTGAACATTGCAGCGCTCGCCGGCCAGCAGTCGCATCAGCACATATTGCAGATGATTGGTATCCTGATATTCGTCGATCAAAATATAGCGCAGGCGGTTCTGGTAGATTTCCAGCAAAGCTGGATTCTGCTGTAGCAGGCGGACAGTCAGATATAGCAGATCATCAAAATCCACGGCGTTCAGCTGGCGCATCTTCGCCTCATAACGCTTGCAAATACGCTCGAAGGTCTCCGCGTGTGGACAAAATCCCAGCTTGCTGATGCAGTCCGCCGCAGAACAGAGATTGTTTTTGCTGTCACTGATGATCGAGGCAATTTGCTTCAGGGGGATCGAGTGCCCCCCCAGATCCATCTCTGCAACACAGCTTTTCAAAACGGCAAGCTGTTCGGAATCATCATAGATGACAAAATTGCGGTTGTAGCCGAAATCTGCCTTTTCGATATCATAGCGCAGGAATCGTGCGCAGATTCCATGAAAGGTGCCTAAGTTTCGCAGTTGATGCCCGGTGAGGCTTTCCACGCGCTCGCGCATTTCCCGTGCGGCTTTGTTGGTGAATGTCATCGCCAGGATTTGTTCAGGCCAGACGCCTTGCGAGATCAGCCAGGCCAGTCTTCGCGTGACAACACGGGTTTTGCCGGAACCGGCACCGGCCACGACAAGCATCGGACCGTCACGGTGGGTGACGGCCTGGCGTTGCGCCGGAGTCAGATCCTGTAAGAGTTGCGTGTTGTCCATCTTGGATTATTCTCTGTAATGCGTCTGTAGTGCAGGGTGCAGGGTGCAGGGTGCAGGGTGCAGGGTGCAGGGCAATACTCGTTACTTAAGATTTTTTAACCACGAAATACACGAAAAGGCACGAAAGTTTTCTATGGGGTTGCTGCTTCGGAGGATGAGCCTGCTTTGGCGAAATTCTTGTGTGCCAAGATCGGCTTTACGCAATTGCGTCGGAGGCGACATGGAGCGCCGGCGGCTCGCCGGCAAGGCATCATGACTGCAACCTATTTTCTTGTCCACGGAAAACGTGGAAATTTTGTAGAGTTGTTGCTTTGATGAATGAGCTTGCATGTGGAATTGCGGTTTGGTTTGTTGCTTTCTCCGAACGCCAAGGCCGGCTTTACGGAGTTGCATCGTCTATGTGGTTACAAAGCATTAAGTTAAGAGTATTGGGGTGCGTGGTGCGGGTCAGACATGGTGGACAGTGTGGACAAAGTGGACAGTGTGGACAAAGTGAATAGGACAAGGACATCCCCACGCACTCCACGACAGTCAGGGCATCGCAACCGGGACGGTTGCGCTACTTTTTAAACCTGCGCCTCCTGTACCCGTTCCCAACGCACTACGCACCCCATTCCCCTAACCCCTGTACTACAGAAGAGGCATTACTATTCTCTGATTATTTCCGGTTTCAGCCCGCGAAAGGTGGCATGAATGCAGGCAATTCCCAGGCTTTGTTCGTCAAATACGGAAAAGCCCTGTTCCTGCAGCAGCTTTCGGAGCAGGGCGGGGTTGGACAGTTCAGCCGAGATATCAATGGCGGTGCCAATCAGGTGCCAGGAGATGTAGCCGCCCTGCCGGTTTTGCAGAATCCGGTAGACCTGGTCGCCGGTCAGCGGGCTGCCCTGCTTTTCCTGCGCAGCGACGATGCTGCGGATATAGTCCGGATAGCCATTGCGGCAGTACATGCCTTCGAGTTGCTCACGGGAGAATCCCGCCATCAGTTCGGCACAATGCCGCAGGCTGCGTTTGGCGCTGGTTACCCGCAACCGTTCACCGGTCTGCCGGAAGTATTCCTCCGCCACTTGAAAAAAAGCGTGCCGCACTTCGGGGAGAAGTGCGGCAATGTTTTCAGGATCGCAGCTATACGTGTAGAATGCAACCGGTTGCGGCATCGTTTCTTTGTCTTTACCGGGAAAGAGACAGCCAAAAACCGGCAGCAGGATGACTGCCGGCAGAAGCAAAACAGAGAGGATTCTCGAAGCGGACTTCAGCATCAGCCTATTCTTTAACAACGAAAAGCACGAACAGACTTGGCGTGGACTGACGCCCGCAACCCACACGGACGGGACACGGACTTTACACGGACTTTACACGGACGGGACACGGACTTTACACGGACTTTACACGGACTTTACACGGACGGGACACGGACTTTACACGGACTTTACACGGACTTTACACGGACTTTACACGGACTTTACACGGACTTTACACGGACTTTACACGGACTTT
>JAPXLT010000033.1:0-25003 GCA_033809415.1 Lentisphaeria bacterium | reverse complement strand
TGCGGAAGAGAAAGTCGGAACGGAACTTCTCAATGTCGGCATAGCTGCTGTTGCCGGCGGTCATGAGGCCAATGGCGCTGCGGACAATGGCGGATGTCGGGTAACAGGAATTGGCTGCCGCAGGCAGCTCGGCATCCCAATCCTTCATGCGGGCATTGCCGTCCAGCAGTCTTTTGACAAAGGATAGACCGCCGTTCGAGTTGATTTCTTCTGAACCTTGCATTAACTTAATCATTGACAACCTCGTTGGTGAGTGGAATCATGATGTTGCGGCGACAACATAATATACTACAAATCAGCAGGTTGTCAACTTTTTTGACCTCTTTTTCAGAAAGTTACTTCACGGATTCAGGTTAATAATATCTTAATGCTTTCCACGTTTCATTCTATTCAGGAGGCATTATGAATTTCAAAGTTGCGGTGATAGGTCTTCGTATGGGGCATGCTTGGGCTGTGGCGGCAAACGAGATGCCGAATACAACCTTGAGCCTAGTCTACGACAAGTACTACCATGAAAACACGCGGATTCTTTATAGCTTTTACAACGACAATGGCATTCGCGTAGCCCAGACCGAAGAGGAAGTATACAAGTCCGACGCCGATATCGTAGTAGTGGCCTCGCCGGACCATTTTCATGCTGAGCAATGCTGTCTGGCGTTGCAGGCCGGCAAGCATGTGGCCTGTGAAAAGCCCCTGGCACCCACTGTGGCCGACTGCCGCAAGATCATTGACGCCGTCAAGAAGAGCGGTCGCTTCTTCATGACCGGCCAGGTCTGCCGCTATGCACCGGGCTTCAAGCTAGCAAAGCATCTTATCGATGCCGGGCGGATCGGCGACATCTGCTACATCGAAAGCGAATACGCCCACGACTACAGCAAGGCACTCGGCTATCGGGACTGGCGCAAGGACCCCAAAGTGAAGCGCCAAGGCTTCCTGGGCGGCGGCTGCCATGCCCTGGACCTGACGCGCTGGCTGGCCGGAGACCCCGAAGAAGTCTTCTGCTACATGAACCAAAAGCATCTACCGGACTGGCCAACACCGGACACCGGCGTGGCAGTGGCCAAGTTCCCCAACCAGGTGATTGGGCGCATCTTCGTTTCCATCGGCGTCAAGCGCCCCTACACCATGCGCACCGTCATCAACGGCACCAAGGGCACGATCATCTGCGACAACACCAGCGACCATATTCAGATTTGCGAGTCGGATGTCTGCGAAGCCGCATCAGCCTTGAAGTTCAGCCAAATACCGGTGAACATCGCCAACCACAATGTGCGTTCGGAACTGGAGGAATTTGTCGCCTATATCGCACGCGGTGAACAATGCCCAACCGATGTCTATGAAGGCACAAAAACCGTGGCCTTCGCCGAAGCTGCCATCGCGTCGGCAAACAGCGGCAAACCCGAAAAAATACGCTTCTGAGTGCAACATCATCTGTTTTTAACAACGAAAGGCACGAAAAGACACGAAAATCGAGGTCGATCTATGCAAGCTGGATTCTTTGCCACTGATATCACCGCGCCGGTAGGCACCATGCAAGCCGGCAACTACAGCCCGCAGTTTATACAGGGCTTCGCCGGCCCCTTGAAAGTGCGCGCCGCAGTCTTCGAGCAGGACGGAAAACTGTATGCCTTCGCCGGGGTGGACTGCTGCGCCATCGACAAGGCCACGATAACCGGAGCGCTGGACCTTGTGCGCCAGCAAGCCGGCATCGAGTTCGACGGGCACATCATTTCGGCCTCGCATACGCATTCCGGGGCAGCAGTCTCTTCCTTCTTCAACTTGGAATTGCTGCGTGACGCCAATCCGGCAATTGTCGAACTGCTGCGCGACTCGCCGGTTTCCGACCCTTGGTATAATGACTGGGTGCGCCGCCAACTGGCCACCGCCCTGATCATGGCTCATAAACGCCTCGAACCTTGCCTGCTTAATATGGGCAAGGGAAGCGAAGACGCAATGGTTTTCAATCGCCGCTTCTACCTGAAGGACGGCAGAGCCTACACGCATCCCGGAAAAATGAATCCGGACATTGTGGAGCCGGCCGGTCCGATAGACCCGGATGTGGGAATACTGGGCGCCTGGCGCGAGGACGGCAGCCTCATAGGCTGCCTGCTGAACTACTCCTGCCATGGCACAACCCATGGCGGGCACCTGACTCACGCCGACTGGTACCACTACGCCGAAGAAACCCTGCAGAAACTTTTCGGTGCGCAAATCGGCACCGTGATCTTGAATGGGGCATGCGGCGATATCACACAGGTCAACAACCTGTCTTTCAGCCGGGATTTCGGCCCCGAGGTTAGTTACAAGCTGGGCTTCCGCGTCGCATGCGAAGCAGCCAAGCAACTGGTCAGTGCACCTAAGCATGCCTACCAAGTGCTGACTGGCAGCAGCTGTGAACTGGGCATCAAACGTCGCCAACCCGGCAAGGACTCATTGGCAAAGGCCTGGGACATCTTGGCAAAGGCGGCCAAGCCTACTGAACCGGATGCCGTATTTGCACGGGAACGCCTGGTCGCCGCCGAGCTGGCTAGGATCGAACCGCAGCGTCAGGTTACGCTGAGCGCCATACAAATAGGCGCGGCACTTTTCCTGGCCAATCCGGCAGAATATTTCTGCTCCCTGGGCCTAAGGATCAAGGCGGCCAGCGGCTTCAACAACTGCATGATAGTCGAGCTGGCCAACGACATTGTCGGCTACGTGCCGGATGCGGAGGCCTTTGACCCCGTCAAAGGCGGCGGCTATGAAACCGTGCTTACCGCATACAGCAACCTGCAACCGGAAGCCGGAGACATGATCGCCGAAAAGCTTATCCAGATGGCAAGCCAGTTCAAGCCCGAGCAAATTCCCGCCACGACAACCCCTCAACCGGGCCAGCTCTGGAACTATGGACAACGCGGCCCGGACCTCGAATAGCAGCCTTTTTTTAACCACGAACCACACGAAAAGGCTTGGCGCGGACTGATCGCCCGCAACCCATTTTTTGTCCACGGAAAGCACAGAAAACTCGGAAAATTTGTAGGGTTGTTGCTTTGACGGATGGAATGGCACGCGAATTTGTGATCTGGTCTGTTGCTTTCTCCGACAGATCGGTCGGATCAGACGGATCAAGTAGATCAGTCGGATCGATCTGATCGGCGATGTTGGGATTAGCCCTGAAAGGCGACATAATCTCTGTCCATCGTCCATTGTCCATTCAGCAGTCCATTCTTGTCCATTCAGTCCATCGTGTCCATTCTTGTCCCTGTCCATCGTCCATAAAAAATCTTTCACAAAAAACAAGATTCTGGGTGATAGTAGCACGAAAATTTTAAAGGAGCTGTCCATGTCATCTCAGCAACCCCGTCCGGAACATCCCCGCCCTCAGTTTTACCGCGCCTCTTGGATCAATCTGAATGGTCCATGGAGTTACCGCTTTGATTTCGGGCAAAGCGGGATCGACCAGGGCTGGCAGCATTCTTCAGGCTTCGAGAAGCAGATCATCGTCCCATTCGCGCCGGAAAGTGAACTCTCCGGTGTCGCATACAAGGATTTTATTCCCGCGCTATTTTATCATCGAACCATTACCATTCCTGAAGAGTGGAGCGGCAACAGAATTTTTCTGCATTTTGGGGCAGTAGATCAAGTTGCTACAGTTTATATCGACGGCATTGAAATTTCCAGGCATTACGGTGGTTCTGCTTCCTTTGCAGTTGATTTGACAAACTTTGCCAAGCCAGGCGTCGAACAACACCTGGTAGTGCAGGCTGTAGACGATGTCCGCTCCGGGCTATATGGTGGTGGGAAACAGTGCCCGGACTTTCACTCGAGAGCCTGCCACTACACAAGGACAACCGGAATCTGGCAAACAGTCTGGTTGGAAAAAGTCGCCCATGGAGGGCTGAAATCGTGCCGGATCATTCCCGATCTGGACAACGGTGCCTTTACGTTCGTGCCAATGTTCCACTCGATCCAACCTGGCTACAAGCTGCAAGTCGAAGTGTGGGCGGAAGACAAGCTGGCGGCTTCAAAGGAAATGCAAACCTGCAACGGCGCCGCCTTCTCGCTATCACTCGAGGTGCTGAAAACCTGGTCGCCGGATGCCCCCTTTCTCTATGATGTCATCTTCCGGGTTTTGGATGCAAATGGCAATGAAGTCGATAAAGTGGAAAGTTATGCTGGTTTGCGAAAAATTGCCATCGAGGGCGACCGCATCCTGCTCAATAACCAGCCCCTGTTCCAACGCCTAGTGCTGGATCAGGGATTTTATCCAGACGGCATCTGGACAGCGCCTTCTGACGCCGCCTTAAAGGGTGATATCGAGTTGAGCATGGCGGCAGGCTTCAATGGGGCGCGCCTCCACCAGAAAGTATTTGAAGAGCGCTTTCATTACTGGGCTGACAAATTGGGATATTTGACATGGGGGGAATCCGCCAGTTGGGGACTGGACCTTGCCGATCCCGAAGCACAATTGAATTTTCTGATGGAATGGGCCGAGATTCTCGAACGTGACGCAAACCATCCCTCGATCATTACCTGGTCCCCATTCAATGAGACCTATCGGCCTGACCCGCAATATTTGCGTGGAATATTCCCTGATCAGAAAGCCCTCGAGGCATACCGGCGTTTTATCAGAAGAACTTATTTTCTGACAAAACAGCTCGATTACACCCGTCCGGTCAACGACAGCTCCGGCTATCTTCATGTGCAGACGGATTTATGGACCGTACATTGCTATAGAAGCAATGCTGAAATATTGATGGAGGCACTTTTCCCGACAGACAGGCCTGTGATGATGCACAGTCCGGAATTTGAATGCGGGTATTGCGGGCAACCATATCTGGCTGACGAAATCGGCGGCTTCATGTTTATACCACCGGAACGCGCCAAATTTACTGAAAAATCATGGGGATACCATGGTCTGGAACTGAAAAATGAAGACGAATTCTGCGCCCTTATCGCTGAACAAGTGAAAGCCCTGACAACGGAACCAAGAATCGCCGGCTTCTGCTACACGCAGCTGACCGATATCGAACAGGAACAAAACGGCATCTATAACTATGACCGTACGCCAAAAGCCGCCCCCGAAAAAATAAGAAAAGCCATCCGACCGGAGTAGGACGCCAGAAGCAAAATCCGGCAAAAGCCTACAACCTATTTTTTAACCACGAACCACACGAAAAGGTACGAAAATTTTTATAGGGGTTGCTGCTTTGACGGATAGTGGGTATGCGGTTGCGCCATGCATCCTGCTGAAGAGCCATACAAAAAGCCTTTGTGGAATTTAAAAGGAAAGGCGATTTTATGTTTACATTCTCGATAAAAAAGGTTCTATGTTTTACCTTTGTCGTGTCACTTATATCTCTGTTCGCTGTCACCCCTATTGCTGATTTTGAGGTTGATTTCACCCGGGATACAGCCATCGAGATCAATGGAAAAGAGTATCGGATCGCCGGGGATGGCTTCGAGACTCTTGCTGACGGGCAAAAGGTCATGCTTTTCGGTCGGCGAAATGCGCTGCACGTTCCAGTTCGGGATAAAATCGGAACAATAGGCACTCTGGTCTGGCAGTTTGCCTTGAAACCATTTCAGCCCTTTCAAGGAACTCCGCGCCGTCCAATGGTGACCCTGAATACCAACAGCCGACTAAAAGCCGGTTTTTCAACCGGTGCCAACGTCGTACCGCCCTTTGTTCAATATTCTTTCGGGGACGGAAATCTAAGCCTGCATCATGTGCAAAACAATCTGGAGTTCAATAAACTCTACACGGCAGCAATGAGTTTTGACGGAAGCAGAGTCTGCTGCTATCTTGACGGAGTCTTGATCCATGAAGGGAAACAGCCGATCCCCTTGGAAGCGAATCCATGGCGCGACCTGTTCATTGGCCCAGTCAAAGACGGTTGGATCGACACCGGCACCTGGAACGAAGACACGATGGGAAAACGTATCCAACTATTCAACCGCGTGTTAACTGCGCCTGAAATCGCCGAACTCAGCGGGCTGCAAGTCGTGGATATCTCGGCACGTTATCCGAACATCCTGTCTGTTCCGGGAATGCGAAACCCGAAGGCGGATGTCCAGTTGGATGGCAATCTTCAAGAGCCGATATGGAACCAGGCGGCCAGCCTGTTTGGCATGATCAACTTAAGCAATCCAGAAAAAAGTTGGCGCATTCCCGCCAATCATGTCCGCTTCTTTTGTGATGCACAGAACTTATACATCGGATTCACTTCCTTGCTTCCGGCAGGAACTAACATCAAGATTGGACCGGCGCCTTCGGATGGGGAAAAAGAGGTTTGGGGCAGTGAATCCTTTGAACTGTATTTTGTCAATCAGAAGGATCACTATCGTTTTGCCGGAAGCTTTGCCGGTGGAAGCACAGAAAGCAAAAACAAGGATGTCAATTACAACCCGGTTTGGACATACCGCACTTCCAATAAAATGCAGGTCGATGACAGTGTATACTGGCAGGGCGAGATAAGGATCCCGTGGCAAAGCATCGGATTTGCTGCGCCGCCGAAAGACGGTGTCAAATTCAATTTCTGCCGAACCTGGCACCTGAATGATGAGTTGATCATTTCCGCGTTGTCCCGCCCGGGATATGGCTATGATGATTATGAAGCATATACGCTCCTGTTTCCAGTTGAAGAAGCCCCTGGGCTGCAGGTCACTGCAAAAAATGATCCGACTTACGGAAATCTGGAACAGAAAATCACTGCGTACAGCCGATCCCCTTTCAACGCGCGTTTTCAGATCACCCTCGAAAATTCCCAGGGTATGATCACCCCGGAAATTGCCTTCCGCAAGGACTTGCAGCTGGCACCAGGAGCAAACGTCGCCTTTTCACTCAATATTCCCTTAACTGCATCCAATCTTGACTCCCTGGTTTTTACCCTGAGTGATTCCGAAGGCAAAAATATTTATCAGCAACAGGTGCTGCCGGTCAGGATTTCTTCGGATTATCTGAGTGTTCTTCCTCTGTTTGGACAGGAAAAAGTACTTGTCCAATATCGTAAAAATCAGGCTGAGGCAAAGTTTGGAAAAGGGCTTCAGGCAAAACTCGTGCTTGTTTCACCGGACAACGCAGACTTGTATTCCCTTGCCGCCAACTTGGAATCAACCGAAATTCCATTCGCCAAAGACAACCCAGCTGGTATGTATCGGGTCGAACTGCGCTCTGCGGATGATTCCAAAATCCTTTCTGCGAGTTCCTTCCCTTTTACCGGATTTGGAGAATGGAGCAGACTCCAATTTGACAACCGGATCATCCCACCCTTCACTCCACTGGAAATCAGCGGCGATGCAAGCAGGAAAACAGTAGCCATGTGGGGACGCAATTATGTCCTTGCTGAAGACAGTCTTTTCCCGGTTCAAATGATGTCCCGCGAGCAACAGCTTCTGACCTGTCCCGTGGCACTGCGCATCAATGGAAAAGCGATCCCTGCCACTGCAAAAACCAGTTGGGGCACTTCGGAGAAGCACCGTTTCGAATACACTTCGAACGCAACCTCGCAGGAATGGAAGATCAAAAACCGCGCCTGGATCGAATACGATGGCGTTTCCTTCTATCAAGTCGAGGTGGAGGCATTGCAGAATCTTGGCACCATTGAACTGGCATTCACCCTGCCCCGCACAATCGCAAAATACCTCCATGCAGCCGCCGGCCCCTGGGGAAATAAAATTACCGATACAGTCAAAAATGGAAAACGCAGTCTGCGCTATTATCCGGTTCTGTTTCTCGGTGACGAAGAAAAAGGGTTTTGTTTCTTTACGGAAAGTCGTCATTCCTGGCCGGAAAAAGGGACGCATGTCATGGCAGTCCAAGCCAATAACAGTGCCGCTGAACTTACCGTAAGCCTGGCACCGTCACTCGAGACAGGCGAAACATTCACCTTTGAATTTGGCCTGCTCGGGACTCCCATCAAGAAACTCCCTGAAAATTATCCCTTGAATATCATGGGCGGATACAGTGAATTGAACCGTCCCGGTAAAACCCCGACCAGCTACACCTCCTTTACCAAATGGATGGATGGACAGACGCACGGAGACTGCCTGGCGAATCTCCCGCCGGAAAACAACCCGTTGCTGAACCTTTACCAAAAGGAAATCACTCGACTCAAACAATACGGGACAAAGCCTTTTCCCTATGCCATGAAAATGTCTATTCCTGACGAATATCCCGAAGTTGCCGCCTTCCTCCAGGAATGGAAAGTTGTTCCTCTGCAACCCTACCCCTATACGAAAAATGGACAGAGATATGGCGTTCACACGCTTTGCCCAACCACTGCTGCATGTGAATTCTATGTCTGGAATACGCAACAGTTGTTGAAACAGGCCAAGTTCGGCGGCCTCTACTTTGACTATGGAACCACCACGGAATGCAATAACAATCTGCATGGCTGTTATGGACGCACTGCCATCCTCGCTACCCGGGAGCACTTGCGACGGATCGCACTCGCCCTGTTTGATTCCGGAGCGAACGATTATGTGATCGTCATGCATAACACCGATCATATTCAGGTGCCTGCGCTCACTTTTGTCACCCATCTTTTCAATGGCGAACATATCCGGCAGGCAAGCAGTTCTCTGCTGCATGACGGCAAGGATATTCTGGATACTTATCCTCTGGCGATGTTTGCCTGCGAACTCAATTCCCTCCCCTTCGGAATTACCAACAGTGGATATATGCCGGCGGATGTGTTAAGTCCAAAGTATGGCGGCGGCAAGGAAAAGCCGGAACTCTATGTCCTCCGGATGACCAGGGCTATGCTCGCCGGAATGCTGGTTCATAATTCCATGCCAGCCATGAACCGGTGCCACCATGGCATCTTTGATAAAGTCGTCCGCATCTACGATGCCTTTGGCGTCCCGAAAGCGAAATTCTTCGGCTATTACAACCCGGAAAATCCTGCTGTTGTCATTGAAGGCGATGAGGTCTACGCCAGCACCTACCGGCATGCCAACGGCAAGGAAATGCTGGCCGTTGTTGCACACCTCGGCAACACGCGCATCGATCAGACCGTCAAAATCCGTTTCCGCCCGGAAAAACTGGGTATGAGTCCCTTTGTCAAAGCCACCGAACAAATCGATGCCGACGACCCGGAATATCAGGACTTGTATACCCTGCGCAAACAAAATGGTGTTCCAAATTATCGCGCACCACTCGATTATCAGCCCGGCGGCGCAAAAATCATCGATTTTAAAGATGGTATATTGACACTGGAACTAAAAGCGCATACATTTGCTTTGATTAAACTTGAATAGGAGGATGATAAATGCAGTTGAATATTCTTGATTTTGGGGCCGTGCCGGATGGTTGCACCGATGCGACTGCCGCGGTTCAGCAGGCCATCGACCTATGCAGCGCAAAAGGCGGGGGACGCGTAGTGATTCCGGCAGGAACCTTTGCCTGCGATATGATCACCCTGAAAGATAATATTGAATTTCACATGGAACAGGGCAGCCGCATCAACAGCCTGCTAAAACCCGTTCCTGATCCCAATGCAACGTGTGAAGAACCAAGCAGCAATCCGCACCGATGGCTGATCGGCGGACGGAAACTTAAAAACGTCTCGATTACTGGATTCGGCATCATCGACGGTCGAGCGGAAATCCATTTCTGGAACAAGAACGATGGTCTCGAACACCCCCTGTACGGGCAGCGCTTCTGGCCGCAGCTGCATCGCCCGAAAGGCATGATCCATTTCCGCGAATCCTCCGGAATCGTTATCCGTGATGTGACGCTGATCGATCCGCCATGCTACTGCCTCTGGTTGCTCGGCTGCGACATTTGTGAGGTGTCCGGAGTGCGCATCGATGCGGACCTGCGCGGCCCCAATGATGACGGGATCGACATAGACTGCTGCTCGAATGTGCGCATCGCAAACTGCGATATCATCTGCGGGGATGACGGAATCGCCCTGAAAAGCGATACCCACGAACTGGGTTATGACAAGGCTTGCGAAAACATCACCATTACCAACTGCCGAATCCATACCACCAGCGACGGCATACGACTGGGATATGAAGGCGACGGCGCCATCCGGCGGGTGACCGTCAGCAATTGCGTCATCCATGACACCATGATCGGCATTTCCCTGATGGTCGCCATCAGTCCCAATGATATCCGTGGAATCAATATTTACAAAGGGCCGGAAATTACCGATGTCATTTTCGAAAATCTGATCATTGATGCCTTTCAGACCTTCAATTTCCAGCATCCGAAAAGTCCGGTGGGTTGTCCAGAGCCCATACGGGGATTCCTTGACCGCATTTTCTTCCGCAATATCATCGCACATGCAACCCGAGGTTCATTCCTCGGCGGCGCACCGGAAAGCCCCATCCGTCACATCGAGTTTTCAGGCCTGCATATGACCCTCACCGGCAACATGGGAAAGGACTTTCTGCAGGCAGTGCCGGACCCATATCCGGTCTGGAGCGACTTGCCATATTCCGGGGTGCCCTGGCCATTCTATGTCAGAAATGCCAAAAATGTGATTCTGCGTGACAGCACCATCGTCTGGGAGAATGCGGGAGGGTTCTGGCAGCCGGAAATCGTCCAATGCGAGAATGCAACTGTCACCATCGAGCGCGTAAAAACAGTCAATCCTCCTACCCAGTCTGATCAACCCGGCGAGGTCATTTTTCCGGTCGGTCGTCACCGCGGCATTCCTTACTTCATGCCACCGGTAGGCTTTAATGAAAACAGCAGCCTTGCCAAACTGATTGCCGTCAATGAAGCCAACACTGATGAAATCAATCAGATTCAATCAAATTCCTTGGCTACAACCTCTCGAGTCACTGCAAGTTTCATCTATGCCCATCCGCCGGATTATTATGGGCTTCCTATGCTTAACGCATCGGTCGAAGCCTGGAAAAATGTATTCCGCCGTTTTCGCGAAATGCATATTGACACGGTGATCTTCCAGGCAGCATTATGGCGAGAGCTGGGAGAATGTTTCTACCGTTCCAAACACTTCAGCGATCTGACCTGTTATGGTGTGTTGGAACGCATGTTCGCGGCTGCCGAAGAAGAGAAGATGCAGGTTTTCCTTGGCGGCTACGGTTCCGTTGCCGGATGGAAAAAACATTTTTCCGAAGAAGCGCTGATGGCGGAACTACAAAATCACCGTGCTTGCTTCGAGGAACTCTGCCGCATCGGCAAAATCTCCGGCATGTACTTTCCATCTGAAACGGCGTTTGAAGGACAGCGCCTGCCGGAAAAAGAACAGCGCATGCGTACCCTCTACCGACATTTCTCTGATATGGTAAAAAGCAAGGATGCCGACCTGAAGATTCTAGTCTCCCCTGCCACTATGCATTCACCGGAGCAAAATGCGATGTTCAAGGATTTCTGGAATGCCGTGCTCGATTCCTCGAATATCGATATTCTTTTGCCGCAGGACTGTATCGGCAATACTTGCAGTAAATTGTCATATATGCCGGAGCAATGGAAAGCGTGGAAAGAAATCACCGATGCGCATCAAATCGATCTGTGGTGCCATCTCGAAATCTTTGAACGACGCGGATACCGCCCGGATCATAACCTCTATCCCGCCACACCGGAACGGGTCGCCGCTCAAATCAATCAAACCGCCCCCTATGTCAGTCGATTCTGCTGCTGGGAAGCACTCTATTTCACCTCCGATGAAGCAGGAAGTGAAGGAAAAAGATTGAGGCAATTCCTGACTCAACTGTAAGATCGGGAAAAACAAAGTATAAACATATTGTTGAGAAGTTGCATTTATGGATTACGACATACGGAAATACGGTGCTGTTTCGGGGAAAGAGCATGACTGCACTTTGGCGGTGCAGGCCGCCATCGACGTCTGCGGCGCCTCTGGCGGTGGGCGAGTCATCGTACCGCCAGGTCTGTTTGCTGTCGATATGCTGACTTTGCGTGACAACGTCGAGTTTCACTTGGCAAATGGCGCCGTGCTCTACAGCCTTCTGGAACGTATCCCAGAAGAGGGTGTCGACTATGCCGAGCCTTCATTCAACATGAAACGTTACCTCATAGGCGGCGTCGGACTCACTGGGGCTTCCGTTACCGGCAAAGGCACGATCGATGGTCGCGGCGATGTCAATTTCTGGGATAAAAATGATGGGTATGAGCACCCCCTGTATGGTCAGCGCTACTGGCCTCGGACTCACCGTCCTCGCGCCCTCATCCACTTCCGTGAATGCAATAATATCCGCATAGAAGACATCACTCTGTTGGAACCGCCGGCCTACAACATCTGGCTATTAGGATGCGACACTTGCGACATCACAGGCATACGCATACGCACAGACTTACACGGTCCCAACAACGATGGTGTGGACATTGACTGCTGTTCCAATGTCTATATCACAGGATGCGACATTGTCACCAACGATGATGCCATCGGCATCTTCAGCGATATCAACACCTTAGGTTTCGACAAGCCGTGTGAGAACATCGTGGTCTCCGACTGTCGCATCATGGCCATTTCTGATGGCATCCGCATAGGTTATGTAGGGGACGGCACCATACGCAATGTAACCATATCCAACTGTGTGATCCACCACAGCATGATTGGCATATCCATGATGGTCGCCTTGAGTCCTGATGACGCCCGCGGAGTCATCATCAAATACGGCCCGAAAATTTCAAGGATAAATTTCAGCAATCTGATCATTGATTCCGAGCAGACATTCAACTTCCAGAGCCCCAAATCGGGCAGCACCCGCCCGCTCCTAGGCTACATCGAGGATGTCACGCTCAGCAATATCAATGCTTTGGCACGCCGTGGCTCCTTCTTTGGCGGTGTTCAGGAGCAGCCCCTGGGTAACATACAGATTTCCGACCTTCATCTGACATTGACTGGAGAAATGGGCGATGAATTTCTAAATTTCATTCCTGATCCCTACCCATTGTGGGGTGACATGCCATACGATGGCATTCCGTATCCGTTTCATATTCGTCATGCAAAAGACTTGACTATTCGAGACAGCGTCATCCGCTACTCGAACGCCACCGGCTCATGGCAGGGGGAACTCTACCGTTCAGAGCACTCAGAAGTCCATACCGACAATGTAAGGATCATCGAACCGCCCATCAATGCCCCAGCTCTACCAGAAATCGCCATAGACCGGACGACCAGCCCAGCTCATTACACTAATTGCCCGGTACAAAAGCCATCGCAATTTTCAGAGGCGATTCTAAATGTGGAATTGCCTCCAGGCGCACATTCATGGCTACTGCCTCCATTCCCGGATGGTTTACTCGCCAGCGCCAGCGCAGAAGATTGGGAAAAGGCCTTCTCGCATCTCCGTCACAAAGGGATCGAAGAAATCATTGTTCCCGCAGTCATCTGGAAAGACCTGTATTTTCGTTACTATCCCTCCTCACGTTATTCAGATTTGCAACACGCCCCAGTATTATCACGCATTCTTTCAGCTGCTGAAAAACAGCATCTCGAGGTATGCTGTGGCGGCTACATGACCAGTGCGTTCTGGCGAAAAAACATATCACGGGATGCTTGGGAAAAAGAACTGCTTGGCTTGCGTTGCACCCTTTCTGAAGTCCGCCGCTATGACCAAATTCACGGCTTCTTCATCCCGTTATTCCCACCGCCCGGCACTCGATTGCCAACCGAATGGGGTGAAAAAATCAGCGACATTTGCCGAAATACAGCCTCTGCCCTCAAATCAAGAAATGACGAACGGGAAATCATTCTATATATCCCAGAAGCAACGATATGCGAAATTTCAGACTGCGATAAATGGCGGACAATACTTGCCGACGCGGGCATCAACCGCATTTTGCTTCCGCTATCAAAAAACCTGGAAAAAAACGCATATTGGCAGGCACTTGCGTCTGATTTAGGAATAGACATCTGTGGAGGAATAGCCCCAGGCTTTAACTCGATGGACAATCCACTGCCAGGTTTGCAGCAACATCTAAAACAATACTGTATCTGTGATTTTAACAACGCATTGTTAAAAGGAATCACTGCCTTATGCAAAAGCAATTAAGAATGATTTACGACAAAACCTGCCCGCCGCTGACAGCACCTGTCCTGCCTGATGGATACAACATCCACCCTCTGAGAAAAGACGAGTGGGCCAAATACATCGAGCTGCGATATGGATGCGGCTTCGATTTGTGGACGGATGAGAAGATTCTGGATTTCTATGCAAAGCATGCCATTAAAGACGGCATACTGGTCATAGAAGAATCAAGCACGGGACAGCTCGTCGCCTCTGCCACCGCCGAATACGGTGAACTGCCGGAAAAGAGTCTCCCAGGCACCTTGGGATGGGTCATGACCCGCCCCGGATACGAGGGAAAGGGATTGGGACGCGCCATCTCAACGGCTGCCATGCAGGCACTGCTCGATGCCGGCCTCGCCCCTATATATCTGCTGACCGATGACTCCCGCATAGCTGCCGTCGCGCTTTATTTGAAAATGAACTGGCGTCCCTGGCTTTTCCAGGATGACATGCCCGAACGCTGGCAAAAACTATGCGACAAACTGCATTACCCAAACAATTGGCTCAAAAAACATGCAATCGTCAATGTATAATTGCAGAAAAACATTTTTAACAACGAAAAAACACGAAAAAACTTGGCGCGGACTGATCGCCCGCAACCCACACGGACTTTACACGGACGACAGATCAGTCGGATCGGACGGATCGGCACAATGCTTTGCGCCGTAGGCGCTTAACCATGCTTAACCCCAGGTTTTAACCTGGGGTGGGAAATCCCCCAAAGACAGTGCCTTGTAAAGGCACCACAATCAGACGAAGAAACGCTTATATGCCAATGACTTGGAGCTTTCTTTTCAGAACAATCTTTTACAAAAAACATGAAGTCGAGTGATAGTAGCACGAAAAAACACGAAAAGGCACGAAAATTTTGACGGCATCTTTCTGATGAATTATCATATAATGAAGCCCATTTGTCCCATCATCCCAAAGATAAGGAAACATGTTCATGAGCAAACTCACCCTTCGCGCAGCCCAGCTTGATCTGGCCCGTCAAATGGAAACCCCGCAATATATCCGGAATTTTATCGATTTTGTAGCACGCTGCGGCTATAATGCAGTCATGCTTTACCTCGAAGACCGTATCCGCACAGCATCCTATCCATATCCATCCACTGCGGAAAGCTACAGTGAGGAGCAGATACGGGAACTGGTTGAATATGCCCGGCAAAAGGGGATCGACCTGTTTCCATGCGTTGCAACGTTGGGCCATGCAGAGCGCTTCCTGAGACATCCGGAGTTGCAACACCTCGCGGAATTGCAAGGCGATATGAAAGGACGCTTCGGCGGCACCCGAAAAGATTCCTTCTGCCCAACACATCCCGAGTTTTACGATTTCATCGGACGATATCTGCAAGAAGTGGCCGCGCTCTTCCCATCACCATATTTTCATGCCGGACTTGATGAATTCTGGGATTTCAATCTCTGCCCGCGCTGCCAGAAAGCAGCTCCGGACTTGCTGGCGGAGGAAAAGCTGTTTTTGCGGCATATTCAGATCATTCATGAGCTGCTGAAAAAAGCTGGCAAGCGAATGATGATGTGGTCGGACATGTTTGAAAATTATACGCATATTATGCAGGATGTGCCTTCTGACGTAATTATGATGGACTGGCAATACCAGCAGGATGTGCGCTCCTATCAGGGCCATCTTCTCGATATCGGCGAGGAAGACCGCATCGCAGTCAATGAAAAATATGGCTTCGAGACCATTATTGCGCCGGCTGACCGCAGCATCGGCAATATTCGTTCCTATATTGAATATGTTGAAAACCGCAAGGTGCTGGGCTGCATGCTGACTTCCTGGGAGAAAAGTGATACCTTCCTCTATCGCACATTCCCGATTTTTGGCTATGCGGGATTTTTGATGAATGGGAAGTCTGACCAGGAAGCGTTTCAGGCGATGATGCAGGAACTCTTCGGCAATCAGGATGAATTGTTCAGCGAGGGAATCAAACAGGCCATGACCAGTGGGTTCTGGCGCCACTTTTCTTCCTTTTCAGAAAGCCGCCTGTTCACCCGCGACTTTTTCGGGCTGCCCTATGCAGCGATGCAGACCGACGAATTACTCGATAGCCTTCTGCGGCAGTATCTACCTGGGATCAGCAACGAACTCGGGCGGATTGTCTGCGAAGATATGCTTGTGGCTTTGCGGGAAAAAATACTCTCGCACCGCCTGAAGAAATTATTTCATGATTCCCTGGACCGTGGTTTGACTTCAGAACGCAAGGCAGCCATCGAGCAAACCTTTGCGGAAGGGGAACAATTGCTGTTGCAGCTGGAGAAGGAATGGGAAAAGAAGCGACCGGGCATTACGCCGAATGTCTTTACGCAGGCAAAACCCGGCCTGCTGAAAAAACTTTCGCAGCAACTGCGAATGCTCGAAGTGGGGGCGTTTCTGCGCCTGCGCAGTTGCACCCCGGATGAATTTATTGTGCAACCCATTTCCATTTCGTTATGTTGCAAAGGCCAATGGCATGAAGTTGCCTGCGGAAATTACAAAGCCAATGACACCGAAACGGCTCTGTTCGAACGCTTTATTCCTTTTGATCCAAAGCTAGGGGTGCCGGAGGCGATCCGCCTCGAGCTTTCCGGACTCGGCGGTCGCGGCCTTTGCTATGTCGAAGTCCGCCAGCCCGATGGTCGTGTTTTGGTGCCCGCAGCGATCACTGCCGTCACCGGAATCGTGGAACATCCGGAATATATGCTCGAGAATGATGTCAACTGGGCATGGTTCGGCAAACAATCCAGTCGGGAAGCCTATCTGAATCCCGTGCTAGTTTCCTTGAAGCATTCCGTGACACTCACGCTTAAAGAACGTTCTTTTTAACAACGAAAAGAACTTGGCGCAGACTGACCGTCAGCAATCAGCGGTTTCGTTTGATCATCAGTGCGGCCCAGGACTGCAAGTTTTTGCGTCCGGTGCCATCCGGCAAAGCCTTTTGCAAAATATCGAGAGCTTTTTTCTGATATTGTTCGGCCAGTTCGGAGGTCTGCTGCAAAGCTCCGCTTTCGAGGATGATGCGGGTGGCGCGGGCCAGTTCGGCGCTATTAGCCTGTTCGTTGCCCAGAACCGCTGACAATTCCGCACGCTGTTTGTCCGTGCATTGCTTCCAGGCTTTGCGCAGCAACAAGGTGCGTTTGCCTTCACGGAGGTCGGAACCAATATTTTTTCCGAGGACTTCCTCCGTTCCGGTCATCCCCAGGATATCATCTTGCAGCTGAAAGGCAATGCCGCAAAATTCGCCAAACTGTCGCAAAGCTTCAGGAAGCCCCTGGTCGGAATCCTTGGACGAGCCGATGATTGCGCCGGACTCTGCGCAAAAGCCCAGCAGAACGCCGGTTTTTAGGCGCATCATTTCAAGAATTTCCTCTTCGCTGATGCTTTCGAGTGGGCGGCAGGCCATTTCGATATCGAGCTGTTCACCAGCCAGCAATTCGGGATTCAGCCGACCAGAAAGACCGGCAATAAGCTTCAGGCGTTTTTCGGCAGGAATTTCAGCAGCGGTACTCAACAGGTGAACCACTTCACCCTGCAAGACATCTCCGGCCAAGATAGCCAAGCTCTGCCCGTATTCAGCAGCCTGTTTCGCAGGAAGCTGAAAATCTTCCCGGCCCAGGCGCGCTCCCCGGACATGCCCGGTCTCTTGCCCGCGCCGCAGGCTGTCATGGTCAATTACGTCATCATGCAGCAACGTCCACGTGTGAAACATTTCCACCGCAGCAGCAACTGGCAGAGCTATTTCCGCATCGCCGCCGACCGCTTCACAGGATAACAGCAGAAGCACCGGGCGCAGGCATTTTCCAGGGCGACTCAGATAACTGCCCGTGACCTCACGCAAATGCGGAGGCAACTTCCCCCCTTGCAACTGCAACTGCGCTGCAATCACCGGCAATACTTTCGCAACCAGCTCCTGGTAATGATCTTCAAAACACATTTTTTACCTTTCCGTAACGGCTCAATCTTCTGTAGTGCGTGGTGCGGGTCAGACGTGGTGGACAATGTAGACAGGACAAGGACATCCCCCCCATGACAGACAGGGCATCGCAACCGGGACGGTCGCGCCACTTTTTAAACCTGCACCCTGCACCCTGCACCCTTACTTTTCTTAGGAATCGTTTAAATTACGGCTCCGCAATTGCCCAACTGATGTTTTTGCGCTATCTTATGGTAAGACGCCCTGCACAATATAATAACCTTTCAATGGAAAATTGCATCTCTCATGGCTACAATCACTGAAAAACAACTATTCGAGTTGCTGGAACCGTTCCAGCAGACGCACCTGCTCCGCTTCTGGGAATCGCTGACTGCATCGCAACAGGAAAATCTGGCGCAACAGATTCGCGGCGTTGACTGGCCAAAAACCATGGGCTGGATAACAGCCGCGCTGCAGAACGAAAACCTGCCCATTGACTTTGAGCAGCTGCAACCGGCACCGTACACCCCGCTCGAGACGACTACTGCGGACGAAAAAGCATACCAGGCGACCTGCCGCGAGCGGGGGCTGAAGCTGCTCGCCAACGGGAAAGTAGCAGGATTTACTGTCGCCGGCGGCCAAGGCACGCGACTGGGCTACGATGGACCAAAAGGCACCTTTGCGTTCACCACCATTCGAAAAGCAACCCTGTTTCAATTCTTTGCAGAATCCATCTTGCGCTATCAGGAAAAATTTTCCTGCACCCTGCCATGGTATATCATGACCAGTCCCGCCAATGATCAGCCTACACGCGATTTTTTCGAGCAACAGAAATATTTCGGGATTTCTCCGGAAAATCTGATGTTCTTCACCCAAGGCACCCTGCCCGCCTTTGATCTCGAGGGCAAGGCGATCCTGTCTGCGCCGGACAGCCTGGCACTTTCCGCCAATGGACACGGCGGCAGTTTTGCCGCCCTGAAAGACTCCGGAGCACTCGATGACATGCAGCGCCGCGGCATATCCATTCTGTCCTACTGGCAGGTAGATAATCCTCTAGTGAAACTCTTTGATCCCTTGTTTATCGGCATGCATGACTTGACCGGCTCGGAAATGAGCAGCCGAGCACTGATCAAACGAGATCCCATGGAAAAACTCGGACATTTCTGCCAGCTGGATAACCGCACCACCATCGTCGAATACAGCGACATGCCCGAAAAACTGCTCTACGAAACCGACGATTCCGGACAATTGCGCTATCGTGCCGGCAGCCCGGCCATCCATCTGCTCAATTGCGAATTCATTCAGCGCCTGACCAATGGCTCCCTCGATTTCCAACCGCACCGCGCACTGAAAAAAGTCCCCTTTGTCGATGACAGCGGACGCGAGCAAAATCCCGCACAGCCCAATGCCATCAAACTGGAATTCTTCTTGTTTGATGCCTTGCCCCTGGCCAAAAATCCGCTGATTTTTGCCGCAGACCGCCTCGAACAGTTCGCCCCGATCAAAAATGCCAGCGGCGTAGATTCGCCGGAAAGCTGCCGGATAGCTCTGCTGGAACGGTGCGCCACCTGGTTCGACCGGGCCGGAAAAACCTTTCCCCGAAAGGACGATGGAACGCCCGATGCCATCGTCGAAATCTCGCCGCGACGTTGCGTCGATGCTGAAGATTTCATGGAACAGCACCGTTCCATGCCGACAGTTTCCCACGGAGAATCCTTGCTGCTAGACTGAACACGGACTAAACACGGACGGATTGTCCATCGTCCATAAAAAAGAGAGACATTTATGGAAAGCGACCGCTATCTTTTTATCCATCTGGATGACCTGATCATCCAACCGGAAGATATATCCGACATGATTCTGCATGCCTGCAGACGCGGCACTTCGTTCCGAGTACAGGCACTCTGCCAATATGACGAAGAGCTGCTGGTAGTCCTCACCCAGTGCACGGCTGATGAGGTTCCTGACGATGTCCGCTGGCTTGATATCAGTAACATTTCTTTCCGAGTTTTGGACACGGTGCTCCAGGAACGCTGGAAATCCGGCTATGAACCGATTGGAATGGTCACCAGCACCAAGGGATACGATCCGCTCAAGCGTTTCCTGCTGGTGCAGCGAGCAGAAGCCTTCGCCGCTCATAAAAATAACCTCTGAGCGATGATATGCCCAAACCATCCGAAAAACGTAACTCCACGCCCCTGCGACGGCGCTTCAGCGATTTTTTTCTAGACTTGCTGTTCTCCTGCATGCTCTTTTGTTTTGGTGGGCTTTCTCTGCAAACGACCCGGCGCTTCGCCAAGATTTCCGTTTTCCTTGCCCGCCCCTTTCTGGGCAGGCTAATCCGTGTCATTGAAGCTAATCTGAAAATAGCCTTCCCTGAACTCGATCCAGCTGAAATCCGAGCATTGCGCACAAGGAACCTGCAATTCATGGTCGAATTCGGGTTGGATTTTCTACAGGCTTTGAAATACCCCGAGCGCCTCGAGGCGAAGATGCGCCCGTTTGTCTTTCCGAAAGAACTAGATATTCCCGGGCAAGCCGGCATTTTTTGCTCGCCGCACCTTGGCAACTGGGAAATGCTGATCCATTTTCTGCCTTCATTAGGGCGCCCCTTTGTCCTCGTTGCCGCGCAATTCAGCAGTCCGAAACTGAACCGGCTCCTGTATCAGGCGCGTTCCAGCAAAGGCGCTGAAATCATCCCCACGACAGGTGCAGCCTTGAAGGTGCGCCAAGCCGTCCATGAGAAGAAATTCGTAGGTTTGCTGAACGATCAGAATATCAGCCCGCGGCATGGCGGAATCTTCGTCCGGTTTTTTGGTCTACCGGCTGCGACCAGCCGTCTGCCGGCCGCCTTGGCACGTCGAGAAAACACCTTGCTTGCGGCAGCAGCCTGCTGCAAAACCCCGGACGGTGAATTCGAGCTGATTTATCAGCTGCTACCCAAAACCTCCGACCAATATCAGAGCGATTGGGAACTGACGTCGGACCTTGTCGCAGCCAATGAAAAACTGATCCGGCAGTATCCGGAACAGTACCTGTGGATGTACCAGCGCTGGCGCTATCTGCCCAATAACCTGACCGATGAACAAAAAAGCCGATTTCCCTTCTACGCTTCGCATGATAAATATGCCTGCCAAGATGAAATGCTCGAAGCAATGAACCAAAATACCGAAAAACGAACCGATTTTTAACAACTTTTTGTCCACGGAAAACACAGAAAGCGCGGAAAATTTGTAGGGTTGTTGCTTTGAGTGATGGGATTGCACGCAGTTTACAGCCTGGCTTGTTGCTTATATCTGACTGATCGATTGTCCGTGTAAAGTCCGTGTCCCGTCCGTGTAAAGTCCGTGTAAAGTCCGTGTAAAGTCCGTGTAAAGTCCGTGTAAAGTCCGTGTAAAGTCCGTGTCCCGTCCAGCAACAGGATTTCAGCACCATGAATGATTCTTCCTCGATTCAGCGTTTGGACTGCCTTGATCAGATCCGCATTCCCAACCTTCGTTGCAGCGCCATCATTGGCTGCAAGCCCGAAGAACGCCTGCTACCACAGGCGCTTTTGCTGACCATCACCGTCTTCCTGGATACCCGGAAGGCCGCCGCCAGCGATGATCTTAACCTGACCGTCCATTATGCGCACCTAAGCAAGGATATCATTGGTTTTGTCAGCCGCTCGACCTGTCAGCTGCTGGAGACTTTAGCCAATCAGTTGGCGGACCATTGCCTGGAAAAATATCCGATCGAGGGCATCCGCATCAGCATTCTCAAGCCTGCCGGCATCGCTACAGCCGATGGTGCCATCCTCGAGATCACCCGCTGCAAAAAATCTTGAACAGGAACCACGATAATGCCCCAAGAATATTTTCTGACTGGCGCACGCCTGATTGATCCCCTGCTCGAACGCGATGAAATCGGAGACCTGGCCATACGCGACGGAAAGATTGTCGCCCCGGAGACCTTGTCCGCCAACGCCATCCACCTTGATCTGCGCGGCAAAGTCGTTGCGCCCGGTTTTCTTGATCTGCATGTCCATTTGCGGGAACCCGGACAAACCCATAAGGAGGACATCGTCACAGCCACTCGGGCAGCAGCAGCCGGTGGATTCACCGCGGTGCTGGCCATGCCGAATACTGCACCGCCGATCGATTCGCCGGAAGCCTTCCGGGAACTTAACAGCCGCCTGCCTGGACGAGCCGTTATCGAGGTACTGCAGAGCGTTGCCCTGACCATCGGCAGAAAAGGCGAACAAGTCACGGATATCAAAGCCCTCAAAGCAGCCGGTGTCATCGCACTGACTGACGATGGCAGCACCCCCCAGGACGAAAAAGTCATGCGCCAAGCCATGCTGCTGGCAAAGGAAAACGACTTGCCGGTGATTGACCATTGCGAAGACTTCAGCCTCTCGAAGCCCGGCGTCATGCATGCCGGTGAAATCTCGCAGAAACTCGGCCTTCCCGGACAGCCACGCCTTGCCGAAGAGCGCATTGTCGAACGCAATATACGCCTCTGCCGCGAAACCGGATGCCGCATCCACTTGCAGCACCTCAGCTCGAGAGGCTCCATCGAACTGCTGCGCCAGGCACGCAAGGAAGGTCTGCCGGTCACCGGCGAAGTCACACCGCATCATCTGTTCCTGACCGATCAAGCCGTCGAAAAATATGGCACCAATGCCAAGATGGCGCCACCTTTGCGCGCGGAGAAAGACCGCCAAATGCTGCTCGAGGCACTCTGCGACGGAACCATCTCCGCCATTGCCACCGATCATGCGCCGCACGCCCCTGACGAAAAAGCCCAGAACATGCTCGAAGCACCCTTTGGCATCATCGGACTGGAAGCGGCCGTCCCCCTCTGCCTGACGCTGCTCTATCACCGGGGACTGATTTCATTGCCGGAACTGATCGCACGCTTCAGCAGCGGGCCAAGGGCAATCCTGGGACTCCCCCCAGCCACCCTGAAGCCCGGCGCAACTGCCAACCTGACCATCCTTGATACCGATCACGAACACACCCTCGATACCGCAAAATTCCACTCGAAGTCCCTCAATTGCCCCTGGCAGGGAATCCCCTGCAAAGGTCGCGTCACAGGCATCTTCTTTCAGGGAAAATACACGGACTAAACACGGACTAAACACGGACGATCTGCACTCCCTCCCAAAACGCAGCAGCCCTATAAAATTTTCGTGCCTTTTCGTGTTTTTTCGTTGTTAAGAACTTTCTGTGCCTTCAATGCGAACCTGTCGGAATTCCCGACAGGTTGCTTCTTCGCTTAACTCGCCTTCCTTGTAAATATTTGCAATGTGCTCTACCACGTTGGTGCGCGAGGTCTGAAACAGATCAGCAAGCTGCTGCTGACTCATCCAAACCGTATCGCCATCAAGACGCACCTCAATGGCTGGCGCATGGTCGCGCTGATAGAGAATGATTTCGCCGCCGGGTTGTTCACTCATGAATCTTCCTCTGCCTTATCGGTCACAATTCTTGATTCTGTTTGCTGCTGGGCAATATAGATAATCTACAACTTTTCAAGTTATTATCAACTTCTTCCAATCACAACCGGACGGTTGCGCTACTTTTTAAACCGCGTGCTCCTCCATCCGTCAACGCAGCAGCCCTATAAAAAATTCCGCGATTTCCGTGCTTTCCGTGGACAAAAAATAAAGACTCAATCCATCACGGCAATCTTTCGTCCTTGCTGGATGCTTTCCACGATAGCTGCTCCGGTCAATACGGCATAGATGCCATCTTCGAGCGTTGGCAGGGAGTCTGCCGGCGGGCAGGCAAAGAGTTCGGCAAAGAGCAGCTTGTCGGCGCCGCCATGGCTGCCGCTTTCGCGTTCGATGGGGACTTCCTCGGGTATAGCTGAACCGAAACGGAATATCTTTATGGATTCTTCCGGCACTGCCTTTTGGTTATGCAGGTCATCGGTTTGTGACAGATATTGCAGCTGGCGAGCTTCGATGCGTCCGCTTTCGCCCTGAATATGAATGACTTCGCCTTCATAGGAAGCATGTGCACACAGCGAGTAGGAGGCAAAAACTCCGTTGGCAAAGCGGATTGACGCAGCAAAGGTGTCCTCGATATCGATATCCGGAGACCAGATGCATAAGTCCGGAGTATACATGGTCGAATCAAAGAGATCACGATCATATTCGATGGCATCCGGACATTCCTGCCGGTGCGGGCAGGTATGACAGTTTTGTCCCGAGAAGCGATGCGGCGCTTGTGCACCATATGCAATGAGTGCCCCAGATGCGCTCACCTCGACCGCATGCGACTCGAGCAGATAATTCATTTTGTCAAAATGGTGTGAACTCTTGTGCAATTGCAGGCCATTGGACATGGCTCGGCGTGAATTCCACCGCCGGAAATAACTTTTGCCATGCACCTGGTCGAGGGTCTCGCGATATTCCAAAGACAGCACCCGCCCAATCGTTCCGCTGGCAAGCAGTTTCTTCAAGGTACGAGCTACCGGGCGGTAACGTGAATTGTGACTCGTCATCGCAAACACCTCCGGATTGCGTTGCTGCGCCGCCCGAATCTCCCGGCATTGCTCGCGATTGATGCACAATGGCTTCTCGCAAATCACCCCGATTTTTCGATCCAGCGCCCGCACCACATATTCTGCATGAAAAGCATCCACTGTTCCGATCAGCACAAGCTCCGGATGACATGCATCGCACAACTGGTCAAAATCCGTATATTGGGGCACTTGCAACCCCGCCGCACGGGCGAAGCCAGCCATTTTTCCGGGGTCAATATCCATCAGGCCAACGATCACATGCGTCTCCGCATATCTTTCAGAAAGCGCCCTGGCAAACGCCAGCATCCGCAAACCACACCCGACAATGGCAACTCGTTTCATACTGATTTCTCCCATGCACCAACAAAAAACCACTTGTTTCTATTTGTTTCTATTTAACCGCCTATTATAATTCATTCTTTCTATAAAACAAGCCAGCGCATTGAAAAACTCCTCCAGCAGGATAAATTAACGCAATCCCTCTGTAGTACAGGGTTCAGGGGAATGGGGTGCGTAGTGCGTGGTGCGTAGTGCGTTGGGAACGGGTGCAGGGGGCGCTGGTTTAAAAAGTAGCGCAACCGTCCCGG
>JAPXLT010000032.1:0-25158 GCA_033809415.1 Lentisphaeria bacterium | reverse complement strand
CCCCTGCCCCCTGCACCCTGCACCCTGCACCCTGCCCCCTAAATTATAGACAAAAAAATGATGTTGTCTTATCTTGACACAATTAGTTGTCTCTTCTAATTTAAATTCACGACTTGGAGTTGTATTATGGAAAGCAAGCCTGAACAAAAGAAAGATGCCGTCTACAATCATCTGCTGAAGCGGGTTCTTGCCGGTCATGCAGGGGAGCGTTTTCCAAGTGAGCCGGAGTTGAGCAAGCAGCTTGGAGTATCGCGTGTCACCTTGCGTTCGGCCCTGCAACGCCTGGCTGCGCAGGGATTGATTTCCAGGTCACACTACTACGGAACACGTATTGCATCAACGCAAAAACACAGCAGACGGATACTGGTTGTGCACGATGCAGCTGCCGGAGACGCCATCACAGAATACATCTTCATGATCCTCAACACCTTCGAGCACCACTTGCGGGAATCTGGCTACAGTGTTGAAAATACGACATACACCTTTCTTCAATCGATGGAGAAAATTTCCAAAAATTTCTGTGGGGTTCTTTTGTTTGGCGCCGCTTTAAATGGCTGGGAGCCGTTTGTTAAGACTTTGCGCGCCAGCCACCTCCCAGTGGTCTATATCCGTGAAGACCATAACTGCAAAGTCACCAGCATCTTCAGCAGCGTCGGAGCGGATATGCGCCGTGCCTGGTGGTCCGGATACGAGTATCTGTTCTCTCTGGGTTGCAATCGCATCGGCACCATTTGCAGCGAAGATGCCAGGAACAAGCAAAGGCTGGGTTACACCTGCAAAGAGCTGGAAAATGCACTGAAAAAAGCCGGCTCGATGGAATCGGCAAAATTGATCAAACCGATTGCACACAAAGACTTTACTAGCGGTCTGACGCGTCTTGTGCGTGACGAACATCCGGATGCCCTGTATTTCTACTCCGGCTACTTGGCTGCACAGAGCTATGCAATACTGAAAGAATGTTCCCTGAAAATTCCCAAAGACATTGCTGTTCTTGCCTTCGGTTCTGGAAGTTCGTTGCTGACCCCCTCGATGTCCGCTGTGGACCTTGGCTACAGGCACTGGGGAATCGCGGCGGCAGAGTTGTTGCTGCACCTGATAAACTCGCAAGAACAGCAGCCAATTCATCTCACCCTTCCTTACACGATCAACAACAAAGAAAGTACACTTTGCTACAAGCTCAAACAATAAGATCATTGGGTTTCCACAACAACAAAAGGAGTCATCGATGAAAAGTAAACGGAAATTCTTCACACTGATTGAACTGCTGGTCGTGATCGCCATCATCGCAATTCTCGCATCCATGCTGTTACCCGCCCTGGCCAAGGCGCGCAACAAGGCACAAACGGCCAGTTGCGCCAACAGGCTCAGGCAGACCGGCATATATCTGCATCTATACCAGGATGATTACGACGACTGGATTCTGCCGCATTCGCTCTACTATGCAATCGGGTCGAATGTGACCGGATGCACTTCCAACAGCCGAAAGACCATTGAAAACAGCTTCTATTATATTTTGTCACACCTGAAATACGTCAATGAGAACTATGGTAACATTGCTTCCAGCACAAACAGTATGTTTTACTGTCATGCGGCGGCGGCAGCAGCTGGAGTCAACTCCGCTGAGGAACTGTACAATGGACATTCCTATGGCATCAACCTGCTGCTGAGCTTTACAGACAATGGCTTTGGCACTAAGCGCATGTGGCTCGCCACCCAGATCAAATCACCTTCGTACATGCACTATATTTCCGACAGCTATCACAAGACAAATGGCCGTCAAAACTCGATGGTATATCCTAGCAACAATAACGCGGTCGTCAGCGCCCTCTGGCACCAGGGCGTCGCCAATGTCGGCATATTCGATGGCCATGTGGAAGGCATAAGCGTCCCCAACTACGTCAATCCACAATCATTCTACTCGATCGGAGATTGGGGAAGCTCCGGCGGCAAACGCTGGCTCCCCGGAAAATAAAATTCCTCGTCCACAGGAGAAATCATGAAGCATCCCAGAAAAAAGAATATTCCCAGTGCAGTTTTGTGCCTGCTCATAGCCGTTGTTTCCCTGTTTGCGGAGGAGCTTTTGCCGAATCGTGACTTTGCCTCGATGTCCGGCAATGCGCCGACCGGCTGGGGATTCAGATTCGATGGTAAAAACACGACTGGCTCGATCGAGTCGGACAGCAACGGCGTAAAATTTGCTAAAATTGTTTCGGAGCGCACCGATGTCAATGGCTTGTTGACTTACCGGGCGGACTACAAGCTCGCGAAGGGTTCCCTGCTAACTGTGAGCGGTGAATACAAGACAGCGGACATCGAGTTTGGCAAAGGCGGCAAGGTCTTTGTCTCAACCATGCACCGTTCCGTCAAAGGCAGCGACAAACAGCCGGTTTTCTGGTTAAACGCCGAACTCGATCCGACCGATGAATGGAAAACATTCAGCGTCTCGAAGCGCGTGCCTTACGACATTGAAACAATCTCCCTGAACGCCTGCATCTGGCAGGCAAAAGGAACCGTGTGCTATCGCAACCTTTCCATGCAGCTGACCCCATCCAGCAACGAATTCAACAAGGATCATGAAGTCATCTGGCGGGAAATAGAAGACATATACCCCTTTAAGTCGCCAACCAACTGGGGATATGACCTCGAACCGGACTACTTCTCAGGTCGAGGAGGAATCGACCTCGAGAACAAACGCATGGACTGGAATTTCCAGATTGCGGAAGTGACGGACCCGGTCACCCTCTTCAGCAAGGAGCGGACGTGGCACATCTGGCTGCGCATTTACGGCTACATGGAATCACCACGAGTCTTCATCGAGTATAATGGCAAGCACTTGAATCACATTGACACCCCGGCAAACGAAAAGGTATCTCAGGGGAAATATGCCGGCCCCGGAAAATATGTCTGGGTGTACGGCGGTAATTTCACGACCAAAGGCGGCGCTCAGATGCTCTCTCTCGTTGCCAAGGGACGCTTGTGTGCAGACTGCCTGTTGCTGACCGATGACGCGCAGTATGCGCCCGTCAAATTCGAGGCGAAGGACTTCCCGCAGGCCAAGACCCTGGATGTAAGAAACAAGCACATAATCAAATGCGAATATGAACATGAAGGCATGACCGACCGCATCCCACTGCCAATCTCCTTCCGAATCGCAGGGAAACGGACGATTATCCCCAATGACCAGGAACCGGGCATTTTCCACTTCTCGCTGACTGACGACATCCTGGTCGATGGCATGAGTTCCCATGGCGCCGGCGCCGACTGGAACTCAAAGAATCAATGGGGGGAAAAATTCCTGACCTACAAGAAAACCGGCGAGCGGGTCGTCAATGGGCGGAAATTCAACGACTATGAGGCATACCTCTACTTCCTCTCCGGCAACCAGTATTTGATCTTTGGCCGCATTGCGCCAGAGCGCTTCAAGGTTGGGGCAAAGTCCCTTTGCGAATACTGGCTTGAACACGATGGCGAGAAACAACGCCCGGAAATCATGGAAATCACCCACACCGCCATCGAACCGGTGCGCCCATTCCAGAAAATCTTTATCGGACCGAGCTATGTTCCGCTGAGAATGATGTACTACTCCTATCCGGATTGCTTTAACAGCCTGAATGCCTGCGGCTTCAACTACATGGGCTCATGGTACAGCCCTGTTGCTGACGATGACCCCGACCGGTTCAGCAAATTCCGTGACGAAGCCTACGCCAAAGGCTTCCTGATCGCGGCAGTCGTGCCGCAGTACACCGGCATCAAGGACGAGCACATCGCCTACGGGATCGATGGGAAGCCTTTCAGTTTTGGCAGTGGACAAGGCACCCATGGGGTCGTCTCCCTGGCGCTGGACAAGGATGACGAGCCGATCGCGGGCACCCTGCGCCGCACAAGAGAAGCGGCAAAGTACGGAATCTCACTTGAATATGATGACGAAATGACCAACATGCTCGAAGACAAGGTCGATTATGCACCCAAGACCAAGGCGCTCTTCCGAGAGTATCTGGCCAAGAAAAACATCGAGTACATGGAGCCTGAGGAGATCGTCCGGAACAAGGCAACTAATCCATCCCTGTACAATGAATGGGTTGACTTCAAGTGCTCCCGCATAGGATATTGGTATTCGCTGTATCGCCAGGCATTCGAGGAGGGGCTGGCCGAAGCAGAAGGGAAATACCCGGCAGACCGCAAGCCGATGCTGCTGACCTGCGTTCAGGGCGCCGGCAAGGAATTCCAGAAACCAGAGGACATCAAAATCAAGGGATTCCTGGACTACAAGCTGCTGAGCAAATACTGCGATCTCATTCAAATCATGTCCTATACCTACGGCGGCCTATACGAATGCGTCAAGCCTGGCGATGCCATGGAAATGTATGCCAAATACCTGGGCCGTGACGTCACCGTCCCGATCCTGCTGGCTGGCGGATATGGGACGGAAACTCGGCTTGATCGCAAAGTCATGCTCAAATACCAGATGTTCGAATCCCTGATGCAAAAGCCGAAAATGATCGTGTTTTATGCAGGTGCCACCATCTTCAATGCACCTACCCTGGCACCGGTTGTCGAGGCCATCCGCATCGCACAGCCCCTCGAGGAGTTCTTTACCGACGGCGTGCGCTTCTATGACTTCGAGAAAAATGCGCCGTATCTGCGCCTGAAGGCATTGAGCCTGGGCAAACGAGTCCTGCTTTATGCCGCCAACTACACGGACAATCCCGCCAAGCAGGTCACGGTCACATTCCCCCAGCCCCTGCTGTCCGCAATCGAATGCGATGGCGGCAAAAAACTTGCAGTGTCCGGCAAGGAAATCACCTTTGATTTTCAAAAAGACCGCGGGCAATTGTTCCTGCTCGAATTCCCTTCCCCCGTTAACGAACGTATCCAATAGAGGTCATACATGTTTAAAGTTGCTGTAATTGGCTGTGGCGCACGCAGCCTGGCCTACGCAAAACCATTGGTGGATTCCGGAGAAGTGCAGATCGTAGCCTGCGCAGACCCGTCCTGGGTGCATACCAAGAATATGCTCGATTACGCAAAGATCGACGAAAAAACGATCCGCTACTACACAGACTGGCAGGATTTACTCGATAGCGAGAAGGAACTCGATGGTGCTGTAGTAGCAACGCCAAACAATCTCCATCATCAGCCGGCAATCGCAGTGCTGAAACGAAAAATCCCCCTGGCACTGGAAAAACCGCTGACCACAACCATGCAGGACAGCGAAAAAATACTGGACGTGGTGCGTGAAAACCGCTCGCAGCTCGTCCTCGGGTTCGTTCTCCGCTCCGCGCCGTTCTACCAAATCATCCGGGAACAGGTTGACAGCGGACGTATTGGACGCATTATCTCGATGCAGGCCGACGAACTGGTGATGCCGGGCATTTCCTCAGTCATAACCCGTTCGCCCTGGCGGCGCTTTGCGGAGCAGTCCGGCGGCTCGATGATGGAAAAATCCAGCCATGACATGGATTTGATGAACTGGTTTGCCGGGGGGCGTCCGGAAACCGTTTCTTCCTTTGGCGGGAGTCTTCTTTTCCGCCCTAATCCAACCTTGCCTGAGAACTGCCTTGATTGCCCTGCCCAGGGCACCTGCCTGTACTACAAAAAGCCTCAGTTCAGCGAAGCGGCCGGCGACGCAGTCCTGCAGAATTCCCTCGAGCGGGATTTGGACCGCTGCATCTACAACATTGACAAGGATGTATATGACAATCAGGTTGTCTCCATTCAGTACTCGAACGGCATCCTCGTCAATTTCACCCTCGCTTTCAACTGCATCGGAGAACGCGGCGGACGAAACATCCACATCATCGGCTCCAAAGGACGCATCTGGGGCAATATCGATTCCAATCAGATCGGCATCCATGAAAACCTCTCCAACAAAACGGAACATATTGCAGTGCCGATTGTGCCGGGAGGGCATAATGGCGCTGACAATCTCCACGCGCTCAACCTCGTCAAAATGTTGAAAGACAGCTCGTGCCGCCCCGCCCAGGACGCATACGCCGGATACCTAAGCAACGCCGTTTGCATCGCGGCTGACTTGTCCATCGCCGAAAAAAGACAAATCCACTTCCGATACCGCGCAAACGGATATATCGACCTCGTGTGACGCCAACATTTTTTTTAACAACGAAAAAACACGAAAAGGCTTGGCATGGACTGATCGCCCGCAACCCACACGGACTTTACACGGACGGGACACGGACTTTACACGGACGACAGATCGGTCGGATCGGACGGATCGGGCGGATTGGCGTAACGCATTGCGCCGTAGGCACTTAACCATGCTTAACCCCTGGCCTGGGGTGAGGAACCCACCCAAAGACAGTGCCTTGTAAAGGCACTACAATTCGGAGAAGAAATATCATGTGTGTATGGGTAGCATATACTGGCAAACGCGAAGCAGCGCCGATTCTGTGGGAATGTGGCAAACGCATCGAAGGGCTTTGGAGTGGGTACTACACGGGCATAGCAACCCATAACGGCAAAAAAATGCAGCACGCCAAAGTGGCCGGGCATAGCCGCTTCTGGGAGGAAAAATATTCCCTGAAAAACATGCATGGCACCACCGGACTTTGGCATAGCCGGACAAATAGCGGCGGAGACCAGCGAAAAGCCCACCCATTCATGGGAAACAAGGGGGAAGTTGCCCTCATCAGCCAAGGCAGCGCAGGGGTCTTCGCCAAACGCGGCCCAATCCATAACCAAATGATGAACCAGCACTTGCGCGAAGGAATGACCTTTGCCAGCGCATCCGAACCATTGGGAAACGAAGCGTGCACCCTCGAAGATGGAAAACAAATACACTGCTCGGATTTTGTCACACAACTGGTCGAAAAAGAGTTTTTGCGCACTGGAGATCATATCGGCGCACTGCGCTATGCCCTGACCGAATACCGGGAAGAAGCCGACAGCATCGTCATTTTCCGCGACCAGCCGGAAAGGCTCTATTTCGCGACGACCAATTCGCGCATCCTGGCGGCAAAATATGCTGATGGAGTCGCACTCTCGATCACTGCGCTGGCATTCGGGCACAATCCCCCGAAAACCACGGAGCTGCCAGTCAATTCGGTCGGCTACATCGACGCTGACACCCTGCACATTGAAAAGCTGTCGCCCCTGTATGATGACATCAATGAAACTATGCCGGACGGATGCCTCGAAGCCATGCGGGAATACCTCCGCAAAAATGGGCCGTCCCATCTGGCGCATATCTGCGATAACGCAATCGCAAAATTGCATACCGGAGAAGGCATGCAATGCCACGGCTTCTCAACGTACAGAGCGCTCGAAAGCCTGTATTTCAACGGCGAAATCGAACTGATCCACCAGGAAAACCAAAACCCGACCAATCGAGTGACCGGCATAGTCTACCTGATCAAACTGCGAGAATGATCGGAAAACAAACCGCCACCAAAACTTTCCGAGCTTTCCGTGCTTTCCGTGGACAAAAAATGGACTGCACGTAGTTATTTGTCATCCTTCTTATGCTTCAAGAACTCATGGGGGTCGGAAGGAATGACCGCGTCGGGAGGATTTCCATCAAGCTGCCGTCGATCCCAGGGCGTTGTCATATTCTTCACCTTGCTTGTATCGGGCAAGGCAATCCCCATCCATCCGGCAACAGTCCCTCCCAGAATATCATGGGTGTCCTCTGCACTCATCTGGCACCGGAAGAGCAGTTCCTGATAAGCGTTTAAGGCCTGGCACTGAATATACGGTAAGCTGATATAGGAATCCGAGCCAAAGACCAGTTTACGCATTCCCGCCTGCGGTCCTCCCCCTGGCAACAGTGGCGAGCGCATGAGTTCCGCAAGTTGGTAGGCATCGACTCCCAGGAAGGCGCCGCAACCGGCAAGATCAAAATAAAGATTCTTGTGCGTCTTGACCAGGTTGGCTGCCATCTCCCGGAAATATGCCGTTCCCATGTGCGCCATGACAATATGGAGCTTCTGGAAAGAGCGAGCGATGCAGTCCAGGTGAATGGGCATCATGTTCTTGAGCACGGGGCGGCGGTATTTTAAGTCTGCCGGATTAGGAGCATAGTCTCCCGTATGGAAAAGCACTGGCAACCCCAGTTTTTCAATCTCCTCGTAAAGCGGCAAATAGCTTTCATGATCGTATTCGTAATAGGGATAGATGAACTTAAAGCCCTTCACCCCCATGTCCGCATAACGGCGGGCTTCTGCGGGGTCCGGCGGCGTATCCCATAAATCAATCTTGGCCATGGGAACCAGAACCTCGGAAAATTCCTGGCAGATTTTGACCACGTCCTCATTGGCGACATAATCATGACCGCCATAATGCAGCCCGCCGGACAAAGCGACCATGGTTTCATTTTGAATACAGTTGTCCACATACTTCCGGATCAATTCACGATCATCGGTATTGCAGTGTGCATGAAAATCCAAGTGCATAACGAACTACTCCTGTTTTAAAGTCCCAAGATTTGCAAATGTTGCCGTACCAATGCAAAGGGGCAATGCGTCTCGACTCTCAGGAAAGGCAGGCATCCCGTCTCGAGGAAACGGGCTGCCGTTGCAGTATTCAGCATTCCGCGACGATTGTAGAACTGTCCCTGCCATCCCGTTGTCGGTCCCAGGTCATCCGGTGGGACTGGCGTAATATTGCTGCGCCATGCTTCGGGGAAGAAACGCTGAAAGCCTGGGTATGAATTAAGCCAGCTGGCCGTATAGAGTTCCGTGCAGCCATGCTCTTTTTCCGCTTGATCCATGATAAAACGCAGATCATCGGCAACATGCGCGGGGTGCTGCAAAAAGGAGTCCGGCTGTTTTGCATTGCGTATATGCATATAGCACCAGGCTTTCTGCGTCGGGTGCTGTGTACCACGCAAGCTCCTCCCCTCTTCGAACTCTGTTTTTTCTTCGCCCAGTTTGGCATACCGTTCTTTAGCCCGTGCCAAAACTTCCGGATAAAGCAGCTCCATCTCGGAGACATCCGCCACCTGCTCCGCCAGCTGGCCGCACTTCTCAAAAATAGGCACTTCGCGGCTACGAATGATTTCCCAGAAAAAAGAGCGTTCCTCGAGGCAATGCTTGCGCGTCAAATCCGGATGACGTCGGTGCTGATCCCATGCACCCTTCAGGGCAAAGTCCCAGCAGGCACGGGTGTTTTCCAGAAATTCTTCAAATGGTGCTTTCCACATGTTGCATTCTCCGTATCATCCGGCTTGGAAACCAAGTATATTATAAAGAAGACAACCTGTTTTGTCAATATATGACAACAGAGAAATCAACCGACCAGACCCTGGCAAACCCATCCGTCAAAACAACAAACTTTCGTACCCTTTCGTTGTTAAAAAAGCTCCTAACATGCGATTCGAAATCACCCAGCAGGATAAAGCGGCCTTGTGCCGCCAGGCGCCGGAATTCACCGAGCTGATCAAGCAGGCCAATGTGCAATCCTTCGATTGTTCGAGCGATCCGTTTTTTGCCTTGGTGCAGAGCATTGTCTGGCAGCAACTCTCCTTCAAAGCCGCCAGTGCCGTCTTTGATCGCGTCGAAAAACTGCTCGATCCCATTACTGCCAAAAATCTGCTCGAAGCCTCCTTTGACGATTTGCGCACCTGTGGACTGTCCGCCCGCAAAATCGAATATCTCCAAGGCATTGCCAAGGCCAAAATGAACAACACCATCGATTTCGACGCCCTGCCGCAAAAATCCGACCAGGAGGTCATCGACGAGCTGGTGCAGCTCAAGGGAGTCGGCGTCTGGACTGCCGAAATGCTGCTGATTTTCGCACTTGGACGAAAGGACGTGCTCAGCTTCAAGGACCTCGGCATCCGACGCGGCATCATGCTGCTGCATCAGCTTGATTCCCTCGATGAAGAGGAATTCGAAGTGTACCGCAAGCGCTATTCACCCTATGGAACACTCGCCTCCCTACTCCTCTGGCAAATCAAGGATGGAGGACTGCGCATCAAATAAACAAACCGCCAAGACGCCAAGGGGAAAAAAAGAAGAATCTTGGCGGCCTTGGCGACGTGGCGGTTCAATCGAGAGCAATGAAACCAGGAAAGAACAATTCTTTACGGCAGGGGTTGCCTTCCAGCCGGATTGTAGTATCTTATCAACAGCAAACCCGCCAAGCCTCTGTCCCCCGGGACCTGCTCAAATTTTGGCGGGTTTTTGTTTTTCAGAAGGAAGAGCCGCATTCTTGAATCTGAATTCAAGAATGGGATGTTCGAGGAGGCGTAAATATGGGAAGCATCAAACGAATATCAATCAATGGCTTTAAATCCATAAGGGAACTTAAGGATTTTGAACTCAAAGACCTAAACGTTATTGTTGGCGCCAATGGTGCAGGCAAAAGCAATTTTATCCAGATTTTCAAGATGGTGCGCGCCATGTCTCAAGGCGCATTTCAAGAATTTATCTTGAAAAATGGCGGGGCAGATGCCTTCCCCTTTGATGGACTCAAGGAAACGCCTGAAATCAAAATCGGATTTGAATTTACATCCAATAACCCCGATTCAGTTGGCTCGAACTTTTATCGCTTCAGCATGACTTCCACAGCATCAGAAACCATGTTGTTGTCTGAAGAATGCAAAGATAAGGACGATCATTGGAAATCCTACGGAAGCGCTTCGCTGGAAAGTCGCCTTTCCGAGCAAAAAAATGTATGCGCTCGGGATAGGAAACGAAATGACGCAGGATATTTTATCTATGACGTCATTTCCCAATGGATGGTCTATCACTTCCATGATACCAGCTCCAGCGCACCTATGCGCCGCACTGAAATTATCGAAGATCATAAAAAACTTCGTGGCGATGGAAGCAATGTCGCGCCTTTTTTGCTGCACTTGCGGGAAAACGCTCCGCAGTATTATGAAAAAATCAGAAATGCAATCCAACTAGTCATTCCTTTCTTTGACGATTTCTCCTTGGATATCATCAAGCAAGGCGAGGCGGAAAAAGTCAAATTGACGTGGAAGCAGAAAGGGACGGATTATCCCATGCAGCCATATCATTTTTCTGATGGCTCCATTCGTTTCATTTGCCTCGCCACCGCTCTGATGCAGCCGAATCCACCGACCGCCATTGTCATTGACGAACCTGAACTTGGCTTGCATCCCGAAGCAATACATGTTCTTGCAGAATTGATAACCTTGGCTGCAAAACGGACACAGGTCATTATCGCTACTCAGTCATCACTGTTATTGGATAATTTTGCCATTGACGATATCATCGTTGCCAAACGGAATCAAGGCGCAACGACCTTTGAACGCTTGAAGGAAAAAGATTATAACGTCTGGCTTGAGGATTATTCCGTGGGCGAACTCTGGACTCGCGATATTATTCATGGAGGGACTATCTATGAGTAATTATCTCACGGTTGAAATTGTCGTTGAAGGACCAACCGAAAGCGGATTCATCAAGCAGGTTCTTGCTCCCTATTGGGGGAAACGTGGCATTTTTGTAAATGCACCAGTGATCCGCACGCGAATAGATGAACGCCCAGGAAGAATATACAAAGGCGGCGACATTCGTTTTTCTCGTGTAGAAAAGCAGATCGGCAATTTTCTAAAACAACAGAAAAAAACGATTATCGCCAGTTTTGTAGACTATTATGGAATCAAAGAATGGCCATCCATAGAAACAATACAAAAGAATCACACTCCCCATGAAATTGCTCGAATCCTAAATAATGCGGCCATCAATGCAATCCAACAGACATATCCCGAAACACGCCCATTAGAACGTTATTTCCCCTTTACAGCCGTACATGAATTTGAAACTTTGTTATTCAGCGATTCCTCTATTCTTGCAAAGAACCTTTGTATTTCTTCAACGGTAATAGATGCTGTCCTGCAAGAATGCGGAAATCCGGAAGCGATTAATAACAACCCGGAAACAGCTCCCTCCAAGCGCTTGGCTGCTTGGACGAATGGGCAATATGGAAAAACAACGACCGGTATCGTGATTGCCAAAGAAATCGGTATAGATAAAATGCGCCAGGCCTGCCCGAACTTTGACACTTGGCTAACTTCCATCGAGCATCTCCAAGAGGAAGCATAGGCGTGAAAAAAGGGAAGAACCTTGGCGACTTGGCGGTTCAATCGAGAGCATCTGGCGAACTATTTCACCCAGGCCACATGCTGTTGCGATTTGATTTTCTGGCTTTCCTGCTTAAATTTATCAGTATAAGACGCCTCATGCCAAGAGCAGATGGCTAAGCATATTATTCACCAATAACCTATGGAGGAACGCAAGATGTCAATGCAAAAAACCTGTCAATTCATCAAGGATGCGGGACATTATTTCATCGCAACTGTTGAAAAAGACCAGCCAAGAGTACGACCATTCGGGACAATTCATATCTTCGAGGGCAAACTCTACATCCAGATGGGACGAAAGAAGAAAGTGGCGCAACAGATACTCGCCAACGGCAAGGTGGAAATCTGCGCAATGAAAGGCGACGAGTGGATTCGCGTGTCAGGCGTCCTGGTTGACGACAACCGCCGCGAACCCAAGGTCTCCATGCTGGACGAATACGAGAGCCTAAAGTCAATGTATTCCGCCGATGACGACAATACCATGGTGCTCTATTTCCAGCCTGGAACCGTCACCGCAACCATCTTCTCCTTCAAAAACGAACCCGTCGTGATGAAATTCTAACAAGCCTGCTCGACGATGAAAGTCCTAGAACTGTAGGTTCATTTTGAGGAGAACACAATGAGAGTTATGGCAATCAATGGCAGCCCGCGCAAAGGCTGGAATACGGACATGCTTCTGAAAAATGTCCTCGATGGCGCGGCATCGTTAGGCGCAGAAACGGAGATGGTCTATCTCTATGACCTCAGGTTCAGGGGCTGCGTCAGTTGCATGTCCTGCAAATTAAAGGACAACAAAAACTTAGGTCGCTGCGTCCTGAAAGACGAACTGACCCCCTTCCTGGAAAATGCGCGCATGGCGGACGCCATCGTGTTAGGCAGCCCGATCTATTTCAGTGAGGTCACTGGCGAGATGCGTTCCTTCCTCGAACGCTTCCTCTTCCAATACCTGAACTACAACGACCCCGGCAAGCCATTGAGCCACGCCAAGAAAATCGTCTGGGTATTCACCATGAACTGCACCGAAGAGATGTTCGACCACCTTGGATACCATGCCCTCTTCAAGCGCTATGAAGGCTGGATGAAACTCTTTTTCGGAAACTGCGAGATATTGCTCTCGACAGACACAATGCAGGTAAAGGACTACAGCCAATACCACCTGGGCATGTGGGACGGCGATGCCAAGCGCCGCCGCCATGAAACAGTCTTCGCCCAAGACTGCCAAAAGGCATTCGAACTCGGCGAGAAGCTGGTCGGACCAATTTTATAACAACGAAAAAACACGAAAAAGCACGAAAATTTTTGTAGAGCTGTTGGCTTAAAAAGTAGCGCAACCGTCCCGGTTGTAATGCGCAGGGTGCAGGAAGATACGAAAGGAGCTTTAAAAAGCGTCAAGTCGCAAGACATTTTTCTTGACAATTAAGAAAAAAGTAAGTATATTTAACTAAAATAGTGCGTTTATAAGCAAAACGGCAATCAAAGGTTTTTCGAATATGCAGGCTATTGGCTACACTTATTTGATTGATCACTTTTCTTTGGAAGTGTTGCCACCTTATAAAACATCCTTTCTCAGCAATCATGCGCAGCGGACAACGCTGCTAACTCAAGATGAAGAAGAAGAATATTTTCCCGCAAAATATCTCCGTGGCGACAGTTGGCGTCATCATCTTTTGTTTGCCCTTCGCCATGAGGGAGTCAATCTGTCGGTACTGAAAGCGCTGTTCCGGCAACTTTCAGAAGACGAGGTGATGTCGCTGGTGCAGAGCAGGAAAATAAGCGTTTATTCGCGCAGGGTCTGGTTCTTTTACGAATTCCTGACGGGAAGAGAACTGCCTCTTGAGGCGTTGAAAACCGGAAACTATCAGCATGTCCTGCCACCCGCTGACTATTTTGTCATACCCGATGCCGCTGCAAAACGTGCAAGAAGACAGCGCTTGATCTGCAATCTGCCGGGCAATGCTGCTTTTTGCCCGATGGTACGAATCACCAAAAAACTCGGAAAATTCCGCGAAATCGATTTTTCCGGCGAATTGGCTGCGACTTTGAAGAGGTTTCCGGCAGAATTGATCTATCGAGCCAACTCTTTTTTATACTTGAAGGAGACGAAATCTTCCTATGCGATCGAACATCAAAACCCCTCCCAAAAGCGCATTTCGGCATTCCTGGGGATACTCCAGTTGGCTGGAAATCAGCCTTTGACAAAGGAATTTCTGATCCGCCTGCAAAACTGCATTGTGGACAAACGCTATGCGGAGTCGGATTACCGGTCGGATCAGGTCTACGTCGGACAAACCATTGCTCCCGGCCATGAGTTGATCCATTTCATTGGAGTCAAGCCGGCGGACCTGCCGGAGTTCATGCAGGCGTTCCTTGAAACTGCACAAAAGCTGCTCGATGCCGAATGTGATCCGATCATCACGGCAGCGGTACTTTCTTTTGCCTTCGTATTCATCCATCCATTCAATGACGGGAATGGACGGTTGCACCGCTATTTGCTGCATCATGTTCTGGCAGCACGGCATTTCAATCCGGAACATATTCAGTTTCCGGTATCGGCGGTATTATACAAGAATCCGCGCCTGTATGACCGGATGCTGGAAAGCTTTTCGAAAAAACTGTTGCCCCTGCTTGATTATTGCTTGGATTCCGATGGAGCTATGACAGTGAAAAATGAAACTGCGGATTTTTACCGCTTCATCGATTTCACCACTATTGCCGAGGAGCTTTACGGGATTGTGGCGGAAACCCTGCGAACCGAGTTGATTCCGGAACTGGAATATCTTGTCGCCTGGGAAAAAGCACGCGAACAAATGCGAGACATTGTCGATATGCCGGAAAACAAGGCAAGGCAGCTAATGATCTTTATTCAGCAGAATCAGGGATGTTTCCCAAAAAGCCGGAGGAGCCAGTTCCCTGAACTCACCGATGAAGAGTTGGCAAAAATCTCTTCCGTCATAAAAGAAGAAATCTTCGAGCGGGATAAAAGTAACTGAAAAAATATAAAGTATGCTGAATGTAAGTGTTTTGGCAAAAAGATAAGTGTTTTTCCAATCTTGCCTGGCTTTTCGCATATCCGATTTTTGTCCACGGAAAGCACGGAAAAACTTGGAAATTTTCGTACTACTATCTTCAAACTTCTTGTTTTTTCAGAAAGATTTTTCAGAAAAGAAAGCTCCAAGTCATTGGCATACAGCCCTTTTAAGGTACCGCCAATTCCTGTTTTTTCTCCGACTGATCCGTCCGATCCGACTGATCCGTCTGATCTACTTGATCCGTCCGATCCGTCCGATCCGACTGATCCGTCTGATCTACTTGATCCGTCCGATCCGACTGATCAGTCGGAGAAACCAATAGACCAGATCACAAACTCGCGGGCCATTCCATCCGTCGAAGCAGCAACCCTACAAAATTTTTCGTGTCTTTTCGTGTCTTTTCGTTGTTAAAAAATAGGTTGTGGGCGTTAGCCCACGCCAAGCCTTTTCGTGTGGTTCGTGGTAAAAAACCTTTTTGAACGGGGTCTAAATACGGCAGTCCGGCTTTTGACCAAACTCGGATAACGCAGATATATTATTCACGCGGACGCTCGCGCTACGAAAGGAAAAAGAAATGAAAACAGATACGAATGTACAACGCATCCTCGAAGATGCAACTCATGGACGGCCTATCACGAAGGCAGAAGCCATTCTGCTGCTTCACCTACCTGAGAATTCGCTGGAAGCATCCCTGCTGCGCACAACGGCCAACGCAGTAAGCCGCCGCCGATTCGCAAACAGTGGCTTGCTTCTTGGCCAGATCGGTGTGAACATGGCACCATGCGAAGGCGACTGCGCATTTTGTTTCTTTGCCAAGTCGCACACGTCGGTTCAAGCCGCAGTTCTACCGACCGAGGAAATCGTCGCCCGATGCGAACGGTTTGCCCGCGGCGGTGCTCAAGGTGTCTTTCTGATGACGATGCACCACTTTGGTTTCGAGTGGTTTCGCAACCTGTGCGCGGAATTGCGCCGCCTAATCCCTGCGCAACTGGAAATCTTGGCAAACGTCGGCGATATCACGATATCTCAACTGCGAGAATTGCGCACTGCCGGCGTGACTGGAGCATATCACGTCTGCCGCATTCGTGAAGGCATTGACTCCTGTATGACGCCTGCCGACCGCAGGAAAACCATTGAGCGCATCCTCGAAGCCGGTCTCGCATGGTACAACATGTGCGAGCCACTGGGGCCGGAACACACGCCCGAGGAACTAGCCGAACAGATATGGCTGGGGGTAGACCTGCCATGCACACAGCACGGTGTGATGCAGCGGTTTCCCGTTCCTGGATCGCCCCTATACCGCCACGGGCAAGTCAGCCTGCCGCGCCTGGGCCAAGTCGCGGCCGTTGTCGCTTTGGCGACGATCGGGCAGGAAAATGTCAAGAGCATTGCTGTCAACGTCTCCAATCTCGTCGGTCTGTTCAGCGGCGCCAATGCCTTCTTCCCTGAAGCCGGAGAACCGGACGAACAAACCATACAGGCAGAGGCCGCACAGGCGGAGGCGGGTTTCACTACTGCGCTGTGGCGACAGAGCAACGAGATCACCACAGCAGATTGCCGCGCCATGATGAAAGCCGCCGGATTCTCACACCTGATGGGTACCGACGGCAAGCAAAAAATACCGCTATAGGCATAGTGCCAACAACCCGTTTTTGTCCACGGAAAGCACGGAAAACGCGGAAATTTTGTAGGGTTGCTACTTTGACGGATGGAATGGCATGCGGTTAAAAGTAGCGCAACCGTCCCGGTTGTGAGTAATGTTTGCCCTACCACGTCCGAACGCTCCATGTGCAAGAAGCAGGATGCCGATCAGTCGAATCAGTCGATTTCACGGCGCAATACTTTGCGCCGTAGGCGCTTGACCATGCTTAACCCCTGGCCTGGGGTGAGGTCCCCCGCCCAAAGCCAGTGCCTTGTATTTAATGATGGCGACATGTTCATGGTAACCGTGCCGCTGGTGGCGGCCGAACACGCTGACCCCGAAATCACGGCACCAGTCACGGCACCAGTCACGGCACCAGTCACGGCACCAGTCACGGCACCAGTCACGGCACCAGTCACGGCACCAGTCAGCAAATATGTCCGCCGCCTCCTCGACCTGCTCGAGTCCGACAAAGCGTTTGGAAGCGCAGATATTCTGCAATCGTTTCAATTGAAGAGCCGTCGGCGACTCAGGGAAACGTATATTCATCCGGCACTGAAAGATGACCTTATCGAAATGACTGTTCCAGACAAACCTACCAGCCGTCTGCAAAAATACCGTCTTACCGACAAGAGACGGGCAACATTACGGCATAAGAAGATGGAAACGAAGAAGTGACAACCGCCCAGCACGCCAAGCAAGCGTCAGTGCTTTCTGTTTTGAAAACAACTGCCGCCGATGGCACTCGCGAGGTTTAGTAACTGACTGGGAAAGATGAACCGCAACCAGGAAGTTGAGTGATACTAGCCTATTCATATTTTTCGCAGTAAAATTATTCAGGCAAAGGTGACAAGTCCAAAATTAGGATTACATTTACCGGGATGCTTTCTTCACGCATCGAACTGCAAATATTTCCCGGAATCCAACCAACACTATAGACAAAACATCATCATGCCGCAGATATTTGACAACATTGAGCAACACCTTCTAACAGCTATCACCGATGCAATGGGACTATCGAAAAGGTCCGATTTTTGCGTCGGTTATTTCAATTTGCGTGGCTGGCGGCTGATCGATTCCTTTGTTGAACAATGGTCTGGCGGTGAGGGCAACTGCTGCCGATTGCTGGTCGGCATGCAGTCTCTGCCGGCAGAGGAATTACGCAATGAGTTCAGTCTCTCTAGCTCTCCGACCCACATGGACAATGCCACAGCTCTGCGCATGAAGCGCGCTTTGGCTGAGGAATTTCGCACCCAGCTTTGTCTTGGCGCACCTACAGAAGATGACGAACGCGGCTTACGCCGCCTGGCCGCTCAGATCAAGGCCCAGAAAGTCGTTATCAAACTCTTCCTCAAGCATCCCCTGCACGCCAAGCTCTATCTGCTCTTCCGTCCGGATCCGATCAACCCCATCATAGGCTATTTGGGCAGTAGCAACCTCACCCTGGCCGGTTTGTCCAAGCAGGGAGAGTTGAATGTAGATGTGCTCGACCGTGATGCGACGCACAAACTCGCCAAATGGTTTGAAGACCGCTGGAATGATCGCTGGTGTATCGATATTTCAAAGGAATTGGTCGAGATCATTGAAACGAGCTGGGCACGGGAAACTCCTATCCCACCATACCATATCTACCTTAAAATCGCCTATAACCTTTCCCAAGAAGCACGTAGCGGCCTTTCGGAGTTTCGCATCCCGAAAGAATTCGGAAACAAGCTCTTTGACTTTCAGATAGCAGCGGCCAAGATCGCTGCACACCACTTGAACAAACGTGGCGGAGTAATGATTGGAGATGTGGTTGGCCTGGGAAAAACCCTTATGGCAACAGCGGTAGCACGCATCTTCGAAGATGACCACGGCTTGGAAACCCTGATCATCTGCCCGAAAAACCTCGTGCACATGTGGGAGGACTACGCCGAGAAGTACCGGCTGCGCGCCAAAGTCCTATCGATCACCCGCGCCATCACCGAGCTGCCCGAGTGCCGCCGCTACCGCCTTGTCGTAATAGATGAAAGTCACAATCTGCGCAACCGGAGCGGTAAGCGCTACCAAACAATCCGCGACTATATCGAGAGAAACGGCAGCCGTGTCATACTACTGTCGGCAACCCCCTACAACAAAAGCTATCTTGACTTGGCAAGCCAGCTGCGACTTTTTGTTCCCGAGGATCACGACCTCGGCATCCGTCCGGAACGCATGCTTCAGGAACTCGGCGAGACTGAATTTATTCGACAGCATCAGTGTTCCGTCAAAACTCTTGCCGCCTTCGAGCACAGCCAATATCCGGATGACTGGCGCGAGCTTATGCGCCTGTACCTCATCCGCCGAACACGCAGCTTCATTCAGGATAACTACGCCGAGTTTGACCCCCAGCGAAAGCAGAAATTTCTCACCTTTGAAGACGGGCGCCGTTCCTATTTTCCGACCCGCGTTCCCAAAACCCTGAAGTTCAACGTGGATGAACGCGACAAGAACGACCAGTATGGGCGTCTCTACTGTAATAATATGGTCAATTCCATCAACAGGCTTGATTTACCCCGCTATGGTCTTGGCAACTATATCGCGCCCTCTCCCGACAACCCGCCCAGCCAGTCTGAAGCCAAGCAACTCGAGGACCTCTCCCGCGCCGGCAAGCGCCTCATGGGGTTTTGCCGCACTGGCCTCTTCAAACGCCTGGAAAGCAGCGGCGCAGTATTCCTGTTGTCCATCGAACGTCATATTCTTCGCAACTATGTTTACATGCACGCCATCGAAAACGATCTGCCAATACCGATCGGAACACAGGATGTGGCAATCCTCGATCCACGCCTGAATGATGAGGACGACGACGATACTCAAAACAGCTTTGACTTCGACGAAGACCTGCCCGAAGAAGAGTCTCCCATTCATCCGGATTGTCTCCGCACTCCAGAACAGTTTCAGGCCAGGGCAAAAGAAGTCTATGAGTTCTACGGGAAAAAAGCTCAAAAACGCTTCAAATGGCTACGCTCCAGTCTGTTTATTTCTGACTTGTATAACGATCTGAAAAGCGATGCTGACAGTTTGCTGAAAATTCTAAAAAGCGCAGGGCCATGGGAACCGTCCGGCGACACAAAACTCCAGACCCTCGCTGATACTCTCAAAAATGCCCATCCTGACGACAAGGTTCTCATCTTCACCCAATTTGCCGACACTGCACGTTATCTGAAAAGCCAGCTCTCCGTCATGGGAATAAAGCAGATTGCCAGTGCAACCGGAGATTCCCCCGACCTGACCCAGCTTGCATGGCGTTTCAGCCCTGTCAGCAATGAAAAGCGGGATAAAATCCGCCCTGAGGATGAACTCCGCGTCCTGATTGCCACTGATGTCCTCAGTGAAGGTCAAAACTTGCAGGACTGCCATATCGTCATCAATTACGACTTGCCATGGGCCATCATTCGCCTTGCCCAAAGAGCCGGGCGGGTGGACCGTATCGGTCAGGAGGCGGACACCATCCTCTGCTACTCCTTCCTGCCGGCTGAAGGTATTGATAAGATCATCCGCCTTCGCAGCAGGGTACGCAAACGCTTGCAGGAAAATCAGGAGGTAGTCGGCGCCGACGAACTCTTCTTCGAGGACCAGTGCGATGAAGAGGAGATACTGAACGATCTCTATACCGAAAAGGCCGGCATTCTGGACGGAGAGGAAGACAACGATGTGGACCTGTCTTCATACGCTTACCAAATCTGGAAAAATGCCGTGGACGCTGATCCCAAGCTGGAAAAAATCATCCCGGACTTGCCTCCCGTAGTCTATTCCTCACGCTCCTGGAATTCTACGCCCGAGCAGCCGGAGGGCGTTCTGGTCTATCTGAAGACAGCGGATGGCAACGACGCACTGGCCTGGATAAACAAAGATGGCAAAAGCGTCACGGAGTCGCAATACGCCATTTTGCGGGCTGCCGAGTGCCAGCCCGACACGCCCTGGGTGCCCCGTCAAGCCAATCATCACCAGCTGGTACAGGAAGGTGTCAAGCTTATCGTCAAAGAAGAGCGCAACATTGGCGGTCAGCTCGGGCGGCCATCCGGTGCGCGTTTTCGTACCTACGTGCGCCTAAAAGCTCATGCGGAAGAGGTCAAGGGCGGGCTTTTTGACTTGCCGCAGCTGCACAAGGCCATCGATCAGATCTATCGTTACCCGCTTCGCCAAACTGCCATCGATATTCTTAACCGCCAGCTGCGCACCGGCATAAGCGATCAGACACTGGCTGAACTCGTCATCTCCCTCTATGAAGAGGAACGCCTCTGCATCGTTCACGAGGAAGAAGAAAGGCGCGAACCCTGTATTATTTGCTCCTTGGGTCTGGTCGAATCCTCAACCACAGGAATCACACCATGAATAAAGACGCTGCCAGAAAGCATCTCCGTCAATTTGATTTCAAAGGGCTCTTTCTCAATGAACTCGGTTGGGACGATCACAACGAGGCATTGCCGCTCGCCGTCGATGAAGCCACTGTCACTTTGAAGGCAGTCGCCCAGAAACGCGGCATGGTCGCCTACGTCTGCACCTTTTCCGATCCTGCAAAAACATGGAACTATCAGGAGCGCTGCAAGATCGAGGCTCAGCTCACCAAGCGGGTACACGAACACTTGATTATCTATGCGGCACCTGATCGTGCTTTGCAAATTTGGCAGTGGGTGAAACGTGCGCCCGGCAAACCCATTGTCCGCCGCGAACACCCGTTCAATGCGGGACACGAGTCCGGGGAGTCTCTCCTGCAGAAACTTGAGGCACTGGTCATCACGCTGGATGAAGAGGAGCAGCTGACCTTGTCCGATGTTACTGGACGTGTTTCAAAAGCCTTTGATGTCGACCGGGTCACGAAGCGTTTTTACGACCGCTTCAAGGTGGAACATGCCGCCTTTCTCAAGCAGATCAAGGGAATTGATGTCTCGGGCGATTGTGAATGGTATGCCTCGATCATGTTCAACCGCCTGAAATTTATCTATTTCATCCAGAAAAAAGGCTTCCTTGACCGAGATTTGGACTATCTTCGCAACCGACTGAAGATGTTAAGGGAGACCCGCTCGCAAACCAAGTTTCTGAGCTTTTATCGGGATTTTCTGCTCAAGCTCTTTCACGATGGTCTCGGCTGCGAGAAGCGCGATCCGGAACTTCGCAATCTTCTTGGCGACATACCTTATCTCAATGGCGGCATCTTCGCTGTACATCCTCTGGAGGAAACCTATCCCGACATAGATATCCCGGACAAGGCTTTTGAAAAGGTCTTCGATTTCTTTGATCAGTACAACTGGCATCTTGACGAACGCCCGCTCCGAAACGATAACGAGATCAACCCTGATGTGTTGGGATATATTTTTGAGAAATACATCAATCAAAAGCAAATGGGCGCGTACTATACCAAGGAGGATATCACCGAGTACATCGCCAAGAACTGCATAATCCCCTTTATCCTCGACCGCGTCGAAACCGCCCTGAAAGGCAATCCCGAGAGCTTCTCCAACCTTTTCCAGCCGCTAGCCTCCGAACCTGACCGTTATATCTACGATCCGGTCAAACATGGTGTTACGTTGCCGCTACCGCCCGAAATTGAAGAGGGTGTGGACACTGGCAAGCCCAATCTCCTCGAACGTCGCGCCGTCTGGAACCAGCCCGCTCCTGCCGAATACGCTCTGCCCACCGAAATCTGGCGCGAAGTCGTCGCCCGGCACCAGCGCCATGCCGAGCTTTGCTCCCGCCTTACCGCCAATCCTCTCCCCATCACCACCAATGATCTGATCACTCTGAACTTGGATATTCGCCAGTTTGCCCAGGACTGCATCGAAAACGCCGCCACGCCGGATGTCCTCTGGGGCTTTTGGCGTGCCATCGAGGAAATCACTGTCCTCGACCCGACCTGCGGCTCCGGAGCATTCCTGTTTGCGGCAGTCAACATCCTGGAACCGCTTTATGAAGCCTGTCTCGACCGCATGAAGGCTTTTATGCTCGAATGGAGCCAGGCCAGCAAAGTCCCGCATCCGAAATACTACAAGGACTTTGCCGAGGTCATTGCCCGCGTCGAAAAACACCCCAATGAAAAATATTTCATCTTCAAGTCCATCATCATCCACAATCTCTACGGTGTGGACATCATGGACGAGGCTGTAGAAATCTGCAAACTCCGCCTCTTCCTCAAACTCGCCGCGCAAATCGAACCGGATTACAACCAGCACAACCTCGGAATCGAACCACTCCCCGATATCGACTTCAATATCCGTGCCGGAAATACTCTCGTGGGATTCGCAACTGAAAAACAAGCCGAAGATGTCATTCAACAGGATCTGCTCGGATACAAAACCGTCTGGCCGGAAGTAAAACGTGAAGCACAGGAAATCTCCGAATTGTTTAACCTTTTCCGCCGCCAGCAAACCGAAATCGGCGGTGCAGTCAGCGCAGCAGATAAAAAAAGACTCCGCGATAAACTTGCCCCACTCGAAGCACGGCTCAATAATTATCTGGCCAGCACCTATGGCATCAACGACCAAAACGGCATCAAAAAGTGGATACAATCACACAATCCATTCCACTGGTTTATCGAATTCTACGAAATTATGGACAAAGGAGGCTTCAATGTCATAATCGGAAACCCACCGTATGTGGAACTTAGCGATCTGAAAGGTCAGTATTCAATAAGAAACTTTCGCCTTCTTGCTACAGGAAACCTATATGCTCTTTGCATAGAGCGCTTCTCTATGTTTATTCGGGTTGCTGGACGTTGTGGAGTTATTGTCCCTATAAGTTTCGTATCTACTCCTCGCATGTTTCCACTCATGCAATTCGCAACAAACACCTTTTCGCCTTTATATCTTAGCCACTTTGCTGTCCGTCCAGGCAAGTTATTTCTTGGCGTTGATATGAATCTTACAATTCTTTTAGGTCAAGCTACCTTGGCTAATCACGAGCAAGAAATTTGGTCAACTAGATATAATCGGTGGCAAGAGAAATCACGTTGTGTTCTCTTTGAAACACTAACTTACGCCAAAACAGCTCTTTGCGCGGATTTGAAATGCATTCCTAAGTTAGGAAGTTCTACAGAAGTTGAACTTTTTAATCAAATTCGTAGAAATAACACTCTTGTCAAGGTTGCAGTCACTGCCAATGGCGATGAATTATTTTACCATAGTGGTGGAAGATACTTCAGAAAATGCCTCTACGAACGTCTATCAAACGAATACAAAAAACTGATTGTTGCCAAGGGGATGGGAGCCGCCACTCTTTGTTTGATGACATCGTCGCTATATTACTGGTTTTGGATCGTGATTTCCGACTGCTATCACGTTACTAAACGAGATGTAAATTTTCTCCCCGTTCCAACAGACTTATTGACTAATCCTATATTCGAATCGCTTTCGTCCACCCTCTTGGCAGACTTGGATGCAAATGCAACCAGGCGTACGCGTTTCCGTGCAAGTGGTGAAGAACAGGTTGAAGTCAACTTCCATGTCGGTCAGTCAAAGGCTATTCTTGATATGATTGATCTCGCCTTAGCTCCACATTATGGGATGCATCCCAATCTGACAGACTTTGTTATCAACTATGATATCAAGTACCGTATAGGACTTGATGGAAACAGCGATGAAGGGGAAGACTGATGACAGAATCAGAGCATCTGGCACTGGAGTATCGGCAGATCATCGGTAGTGCAGGAGATACCACCATTCTTGAGCGTCCTCGGATTGCCTTGCTTTGCTCCTCGAAGTGTCCCGGGCATCTGATTCTGGACATGTATGAGTTAGCCAAGCAATTCCGGCAGCAAGGCGTCACGGTCATCAGTGGTTTTCATTCGCCGCTGGAAGAAGAATGCCTGCGCATCCTGCTGCGGTCTCCACATCCAGTCATCTGGTGCCTGGCTCGTGGTCTATTCAAGCGTATTCCCGAAACCCCAATAGATTGCCGTGCAGCCGTTGCAGAAGGACGACTGCTGATTCTTTCGCCTTTCCAGGAAAATATCGTCCGCGTCACCGCGAGGACTGCCCTGCTGCGCAATCGGCTTGTCGCCGATCTCGCAAATGCCATCCTCATCCCCCATGCCGCAAACGGCAGCCGAATCGAGACCCTAGCCCACGAACTTCTTACTGAAAAAAAACCGGTTTACACCTTTGACCACCCCGAAAATGCCGCCCTGCTCGACCAAGGCGCAAAAGATATCGCCCGCCTGGAATTGGCACCATTTATCGCCTGATCAACTCGTGCAAGAACCACCGTCAATCCCACAAACCGTGTCATAAAAACTCGATCAATAGATCAGCTAAACCAGGGCGTTTTCATTCATTCTTTCACCCAATTTCTTGCTGTGTGGAAGATTTTGGATAGGGATTGTGCTGTGGATGATTCCTATGTCGCGCCCTTTCAGGGCTTTGCGGATGGGTGGGTATCCGAACCCAGGGCGTTGCCCTGGGCTGGTA
>JAPXLT010000031.1:0-25164 GCA_033809415.1 Lentisphaeria bacterium | reverse complement strand
GTCCACAACGTCCACCGTGTCCACAGCGTCCACCGTGTCCACAGCGTCCACCATGTCCACAGCGTCCACCATGTCTAATGGAATCATGGAATCTCACATCAGGTCATGGAGCATGTTGGTGTAGAAGGATACCACCTCGATGATTTTCTTGGCGATGAAGACGACCAGGATCAAGTAGACTAGCGGCGGGAGCAACTTGCTGATGCGCTCGAGCAGCAGAGTCGCCTCGTCACTGCAAAGCTTGGAAATTCTATTTGCATAGACATCGAGATTGCCGCTTTGTTCCCCGGTTTGCAACATTTCCGGTATGGCGGCAGCGAGATCACGGCGGGTCTGAATTTCAGCAAAGGCTTCGCTGAATGTACAGGATTTCCTCCGCAGGATTTCCTTCAGACGAAGATAGCGGTCTCGGAAGGCCTGATTGCGGCAGCAGTCAGCGGAGAGCTGGATGCTTTGTTCGATGCCGAGGCCAGTCGCCAGGCAAAGTCCGAAAGCCTTGAAGAATCGCGCACTTTCCAGTTTGTGCTGCAAGGAACCCAGAATCGGCAGGAGGTCGATGATCCGGCCAGTCAGCGCACGGTGCAGGAACAAACCGGACAGCAGCCGGAAAAGGGCGTAGGCAATGAATGGCACCAGCAGGCGAAAGAGGGTCTCGAGGACGATCTGGGACAGTTCTTTTTCGGTGGTGAGAAGATCGAAGATGGCAAAGATGCACATCGAAACCAGATACAGGAAAATTGGATAGAGCAGGCCGGAGATGATGCGGCCGCGCAGACGCTGGTTCAGTGCAAACCATTCCTCCAAAGTATGAAAGACGTCTGGCAAACGTCCGGTGCTTTCGCCGGCAGCGGTCAGGCTGCATTCAAAACGGCTGAACAGCGGCGTGGAACGCATGGCGGCATGCAGGGTAAGACCGCCTGCCAAACCATCGGAAAGAGTCCTCGCCGCACGCCGGAATTTTCCTTGGAAGCGTTGTTCGAGCACCCTCGAGATTGGAATGCCGGCTTCGAGCAGGGTTGCCAGCGTGTGGTAAAATTCAATTCGCTCTTTGAGAACTGACATGACCTCCCAGCCCAGTTTTTAACAACGAAAAGACACGAAAAGACACGAAAATTTTCGTGTGGTTCGTGGTTAAAAAATTCTTTAGCGGACTTCTTCGAGCAGCTTGTGGATGTAGAGATTGGACATCAACCTGGCGTCCAAGGCATGGCCGGCTTTATAGGAAGTGATATGTCCTGCCAGACGCCCATTTTCAAGCATTGACAGGGCGGCAATCAAGTCCAGGCAGGCGCGGTGCCAGACTGCTTCCAGGGATTTTCCCTGATGCAGCAGATTGGGCGTGTTCAAATAACGCTTTTTGCCGGCTACCAGAATATTTTTCCAGTTATAGCCCAGGTTCCGGGTGTCAGCAAAAAGCTTGCCAACCGTTTTTGTATAAACCATGATGCCAAATGAACAGTTGGTGCGCGCCTGTGCACCGTGCCGGAAATTTTCATTGTTCAGGCAGAATTGGATGCGCTGTTTTCCAATGGCCGAGGGGAAGTCGATACAAACATCAAAATACAGGCGCCTGTCACCATTTTCGGCAGGCTTGAACAATAGGAAACCATCCCATTGATTGAGGATGGCAACCGGCTCCTTAACTGTCCAATACCGCAGAGGCCGGGAAACGTCCTCGACGACGCCGGCATTCTCGATGGCCTCGACAATCGGCATGCTGCCGACGTCAAACAGCGGAGGGTCTCCGGTGCCCAGGGCGATTTCCGCATTGTCAACGCCGAGTCCAAGCCGATGCGCAATGATATGCTCGGTCATACGGACATAGTTGTCTGGACTGCCGCAACGCAAAACAATGCTGCGCCGGGCGGTCCAGACATTCCGCGGTGAAACTCGGATCGGGAACTGTTCAGGCAAATCCGTGCGGTGCAACCACCAGCCTTCTTTCGCGCAGGGGGCGAAATGCAGCGTGCTTTTCTGCCCCTTGCTGTAGGTCGCCGGACCGCTGACACTGAACGGCGCCGCAAGCGTGGTTTGAAAACGCCCAGGCTGAACTTTCGGATCAGCGGGGATGCAGCAGTCCACGGCGATGGTGTCCATCGCCTCGCGGCTGCGTGCGAAGACTTCGGGGTCTCCGTTAGAAAGGATGCGGATGTTTGATCGCATGAGATGATTACCTGGACACGGCCGAAAAGTCAGTCAATAGTAACTTCTTTGCCCGCCGCCGCAGACCGGTAAACGCCGTCAATGATCTTTTGCACGCTCATGCCGGCCTCACCCGGAGAACGCATTGGAGTGCCCAGCAAAATGGCATTGGCGAAATTCTGGAATTTTGCCACGAAGAGCGCACCGAAATCAACCGAAGGCAGGAAGGCCGCCTTGCTGTTGACCATAGTGCCTGCATGGTCGGTATAAATGGTTGCTTCATTGAAATTGAAGCCGCCTTTCGTGCCGACGATCTCGAAATTGTGGACGTCTTTCTCGATATGGTTGCAGAAAGAGGACTCGATCTGCATGATGGCGCCATTGTCGAAGCGGACTTGTCCGACGCAGAGATCCTCGACCGTGTAGGTCTTCCAGTCCCAGCCCGGCCATGGGCTGACGACTTCGGATGGCTTGTCGCCGAGGAAAGTCCAGCAGTTGCCGGAGGCGGCTATCGGTTTTGGTGCTCCCATGCAGTAGTGGGCGGATTCGATGATGTGCACGCCGATATCAATCATTGGACCACCGCCCTGAAGTTCCTTCTGGCCGAAAACACCCCAGTTTGGCACACCGCGCCGACGCACTGCCCGGCATCTGACGAAGAGGATGTCGCCGATATCGCCGGCTTCCTTCGCACGTGTGAACATGTCACAGGCAGGATGGTAGCGCATTTGAAAGCCGCAGCAGAGTTTCCGCTTGTTCTTTTTGGCGGCGTCAATCATTGCCTTGCATTCGGCAGGGTCCATGGCCATCGGTTTTTCGGTGATGGCGTGGCATCCGGCCTCCAATGCAGCGACAACGGCCGGTTTATGGACGCCATTGGGCGTGCAGACGTCGACGACATCGGGCTTGAGTTCGGCCAGCATGTCATCCCATTTCTTGTAGGTGGCAGTGATTCCATATTTGTCGCGCATGACTTTGAGGCGCTCGGGCTTGATGTCACAGCCTCCGACAATTTCAATTTCCGGAATCTGGGCAATGGCATTGATATGAGTTTCGCTGATGCCACCGCATCCAACAATTGCCCAACGCAATTTTTTCTTTACTTTGGCGGTTTTCTTTGTCGCAAACGATTCTGTCCCTACACCACTATTTTGTGCCATTGAACTACCCTTTCTGTTGCTTGACCACGGAAGAACACCAAACGGATGGCATCCTTCATACGAATGAAATAACTTATAATATGCTTATTTTATGGCAAAATGCAACAGATAAAAACTTTTTTGTCCACGGAAAACGCGGAAAACGCGGAAAACTTGGCACGGGCTAGCGCCCACAACCTATTTTTTTACAATTTCTCCGACGGATCGGTCAGATCGGTCGGAAAAACCAATAGACCAGACTGCGAATCTGTTTGCACCACCATCCGTCAAAGCAACAACCCCTATAAAAATTTTCGTACTACTATCCCTCAAAATCTTCTTTTTCGTGAAAGATTTTTCAGAAAAGAAACCTGCAAGTCATTAGCACACAATCATTTGTCAAGCTGATCCGTCTGATTGTGGTGCCTTTACAAGGCACTGTCTTTGGGGGATTTCTCACCCCAGGTTAAAACCTGGGGTTAAGCATGGTGAAGCGCCTACGGCGCAAAGCGTTATGCCAATCCGCTGATCTGTCAGATAAAACAACCAATTAGACTGCAAATTCGCGTGCAATCCCATCACTCGAAGCAACAACCCCTATAAAAATTTTCGTGTCTTTTCGTGTGGTTCGTGGTTAAAAAAACTTTTTAGGCGTGGGATACTTATTCGATTGCCGCTGAATGCCAGATGCGCAGGTTTCGCAGGAGTCCTTTGAAGAAGCGTGCATTTTTGCCGGCTTCGTAGGCTGGCAAGGCATGTCCACCGAAAACTGAAGGCTTGAAGAAGACACCGCGTTCGGTGAACGGGTACTCGCGGGACACTTCATTCACGCTGCATTTCAGGGTTTTCAGGTTATAGCTGATGCGGACTTTCGACCATTTACCGTCCGGCAGTTCGAGTTCGGTCGGGAATTTCGCGATGTCGTTTGGGTTATTGATGCCGTTCAGGCGGTATGTGAAGGCGGCTTCCAGCTTGCCTTGCCGTCGGTACAAGTTCAGCGAGCCTCTATGGTAACTGTAGTTGCGGAACAGCACCTGCTCGTCGTTCCCCTCCGGCTTGATTTCGAACTCCAAGGTAAAGCTGCCGTAGGGCAGAGCTTCACGGGGCAGGTTCACGTAATTTGCCTTGCCGTCAAATGCCAATACGGTGTTGCCGTCCAAGGTTTGCCAGGCAGGCGCCAGGCTTTCCCGTCCCGGGATGTCCAGCAGTACCGGGCGTGGGCGGTTGAAGGGTTCAAGATAAATAAAACCGCCACCTAGTTGGCCATCAAAGAACGGTTCCCAGTTGTTTTTCAGCATGGCACCCCGCGCAGCGTCAAACAGGTATGCCATTTCAGGAATCCGGTCACTAGCCACTTCGACCGTTACCGCCTGCTGGCTTGCCGCGGAATAGACGTTGTGCCGGATAGGCTTTCCTGTGGGACGCATCGGCATGATCGGGCGACTCCTGTAAATCTTTCCGGAACTGCCAATTGCACGCAGCTGGTAGATGGGGAACCGGCTCTCCGTCTCGAGTACGGCGCTGATGTTTGCTTGTTTCTGCCGAAGTGGTACCGGGATGTCCACGAGGTTTTTCGCCACGGCCAGGTCCAGGCGGTTGGTACCATCGAGGGTCTTGGCCATTTTGCCGAGTTCCAGCAGCTTGCCCATGCTGAAGGAATGCTTGCCCAGGTCAGAGATGTCGATATCGAGGACGGCGTCTGCGGCTGCACCTTTCGGGATCGTGATGAAGAAAGGATAGCGGTAGTAATAGTTGATGTAGTAAGACGGCACAGTCACTTGGTTGTCGACTATCGGCGGGTCTGGCGCTTCCGACCTGTAGCGATGGCACTCACGGAACCATTGCCAGCCTGGTGCATTGCGGACTTCGAAGACCACTTTCTGGGTGGAGGGGCTGAAGGCAGTGAAAGAGCCTTCGATGATGATATTTTTCTCCGGGTCGTATTTATTTTCCCGATCAGCGGCGCAGACCTCGCTTTCGTTGTCCAACACTTCAAGCTGCATCAGCTCTTCGCTGGGGGATTCGGCGCTGGCATCAATGCGGTAGGTGCCGGGCGCACCGCCTTCTTTCACAGCGAACGTCGTTGTCAGCGGCAGCATGTCGCGCAACGGCTGCATGATTTCCTTGTAGTTCCAGCAGATGCTCGGGTGAATTCGGTTGTACTGCATGGTGAAAACCTGTTCCTTGCCTGCCGTGTTGACGACCCGTAGCTCCGGCAACAGCAGGGTATGCTCGGCCAGCTGTTCGGTCGGGATTGCATAATTCACTGCTTTCATGTCGCAGACTCTGAAGGTTTCCTCCGGAAAGGTCTTCAATGTGTTGCCGTCATAGTCTCGTACCGTCAGCTGTACCCGGTATTCGCTGTCTGAATCCGAGTCCGGAATGTTCAGCAGTTCGTAGCGCAGCATGTCGCCCAGGCGCAATACTTGCCGCGAGCAGAATACCAGGTTGGGAATCGACGAGTCGTCGCCATCGCAAGGCAGCGTCGCTTGTCCGCGCATTTTTCGTGCGTAGAAGCGGATCAGGCGCTGCATGGTGCAGGAATCGCTGACGGTCGGCTGGAAATGGGTGTTTTCGTTCGCTTCGTTCCATTCGAAGAACACGATCACATCCGGGTTTAGCAGCATCAACGAGTCCATGGCCAGCCGGAACGCCATAGTGCCGTATTCTCCGGTGTTATTGCCGGAAAAATGGTTCACATAGCCTTTCCGGATATATGCGCCGATCAGTTTGTCCCGGTACTGGGGCAGCTCTGTCAATTCCAGTACCAGCGGCACGATGCAGTCACGGTAGTAAGCAGAGTTCGGGACGGCGGTATAGTCACTGCTGTTGCGACTCTCTTCCGTCGGGGTCACCATCAGTCCGCCGCAACAGTCCATGGTCGTTGCGAGAAGCTGGCGCAGCTGTCCCATTTGCTCTGCGGTCAGTGCACCGTTTTTTTCATAGAGTTGTCGGAAGCTCAAGTCATTCGGCTCGGCGAACAGGAGCGGCGTTACCGAGGTTTTCTCCTGCAAGCTTTTCGCCAGTTCGCGCAATGTCTCCACATCTGTCGCCGCCGAATGATATGCCCATATCGGGATTTTTCCATCGATCCTTAAGGTGTATGGAGACGCTATGGCCATTTCATAATTCTTCTGGTAGAGTTCATGCCATTGCTGGTTCGGTCTCGGGATATAGCCTGCCCCACACATATAGCTGAAGCCGGAATACGGTTTCACCTCGTTCAAAGCCTGCAAGTGCTCGTCGTACATGCCAATCAGCGAGGCGGCATTGGACAACGCGACGAACCCGTCGATCTCATATTTGCCAATGATCCCGACATTGCGCAAAAAACTGTTGCGGTAACTTTTCCCTTCCCGCAATTCGCTGTCATGGAACAATGGGCGGTCGATCCAGTAATGAAGGTAATTTTCCACTAAGCGGTAGCTTTGGTATTCCGCATAAAAGAGGGGTTGGGGCAGCACTCGGTGGCGCATTGCCTTGAACATGGGCTTTTCCTCTTGGCGGCTGTACATGATATCTGCTCCATGAAGGACGATGCCGAAAAACACGACCGACAACAAGGCGATTTTTTGTATTTTCATGCTTACCAGTTCCCTCTCCAGAATTCGTGACTGGGATTGAAGGCAGCCAGGCTGCGGAGATCGTTCATCGTCTTATAGTCGGTGTGCCCGTCAAAAAACACGAAGTTTGTGCCGTTTTCGTGTACTGGGGCAAGGTAGTCCATCGTGATGGCGTCCCTGCGCCGATAATAGTGGCTGGAGACCCAATTATTCCTGGCGCAAGCGATCAGGGACACAACGGACGGTTTTCGTAGGGAAGACAGCAGGCGGTTGCCGAACAAGTGGCTGGTTTGTCTCCAGTTGAGACTGCCGCATTGTGTGATGTTCACGCCATAGTCGCCGTATCTTCCAACAGCACCCTTGCGCAGCCCGTAGTGAGTCCCATAGGTGCGAATCGCCAGAGCAGCCCCCATGTTCGGGCATTCATAGACTTTGTCAGTCTCCCCGGTATAAGTCCAGAACTTGTCGATCCAAGTGAGGTCGGTGTTCACGTCGCTGGGGAAATGCTCGATGTATGCTGCGGTATAGTCATCATTATCCGTACAGTATGCGATGTTTGCCAGCCCTAATTGCTTATGGTTGTTGAGGCAGGCGATCTGCGTTGCTTTGGCGCGTGCTTTCTGAAGCGCAGGAAGCAGCATCGAGGCCAGTATGGCAATGATGGCTATAACCACCAAAAGCTCGATAAGTGTAAAAAAGCCAAGGGTTTGTGTTGCTTTTCTCTTCATGATGCTTCCTTCCGTTTGCTGTTTTTGTTTTGTGATTGGTTGGCCGTTGTCTTACCGCCTGCCTTTTTCATAGTTTTTTCTTTGCTTGGCTTGTGCCTTGCGATGAAATCCTCATAAGTCACGATGCGGTCGCTGAAGCTTTCCTCCAGAAACAGCATGTCGCGGGACCAGCCCAGTATGGGGGGATTTTTACATGGGCAGCCGCAGCTTCCTCCTTGGAAGAACGTTGGTTTGATGAAGCGGTGCTGGCGGTGAATGTCGCAGCCGCTTTCCTTGTTTTCGATCCGCTCTAATAGCAATTCCAGCGCAGCGGCGCTGACTCGATCATACGACTGTGAAATTGTGGACAGGGGTGGATCGGTCAGATAGGCGAAGGCCGCGCCGTCATAGCCGATCAGCGCGAAATCCTCCGGCACTCGGATGCCGTTCTGCCGCAGAAAGGGCAATGCGCGCCCCGCCACGAAGTCATTGGACATTAGGCCGCAAGTGTAACCTTTCTTCCGGATCAGGGATAATAATGGCACTTCAACCGGCTCCTGAATGTACATCGCTTCGATGACGCTTAGGTTTTCATCGGGAAGACCCGCTTCCTGCCATGCCCGGCGCAGCCCGGTGAACTTGTCATGGGTTTTGCTGTGAATGCGAGTGCAGACATAAACCGCTTTCCGGTGCCCATGGGACAACAGATGGAGACCGGCCATGTAGCCGCCGGCAACCAAGTCGGGATACAAATCCCCGTCGTCGTGGTGTTCATACTCGTTGTAGTACTGGTTGTAGTGCTGGAAAATGACGGTGGGAATGCGGAAGAGGTTCAGAACCCGGGGGGGAAGATGACCAAGGATAATCGCGCCATCAGGAGAACGGCGCAGCATGTTACCAACGTCACGGCAGTACTCCTCCTCTGTCCGTTGAGAGGCTGTGTCGATCAAAAGCTGATAATTGAACTTGGTGGCATTGTGCAAAAACTGAGCAGTCAAGACGGACAACGAGTATTGGTTGACGTTGGCGTTGAAAAGCGCAATAGCACGCGAAGCTTTGCCGGAAAGAACTTGCGCAGTCAAATTGGGAATGTAACCCAACTCACGGGCGGCAGACTGAATCGCTTGACGCCTGGCGGCAGATACACGCATCCCACCCTTGGAACCATTCAACACCATGGAAACCAAAGGACGAGAAACGCCAACACGATCAGCTACCTGTTGCAAAGTAACACGCATAAAACAAAAACAAAAAATGATGAAAAACAAGTGAATAACCGGTTAATCAGTGCTAATGTATCATGCTTTTGGCACATTGCAAATTTTTTTTGACGAAAAAACAACGAAAAAACTTGGCGCGGACTGTCTGCCTACAACCCATTTTTTGTCCACGGAAAGCACGGAAAACACGGAGATTTTTTTTAGGGGATGCTGCCTTGACGGATGGGATTGCTCTGGCGAAATTCTTGTGTGCCAAGGTGGATCGACAGATGACTTTGTGTGACCAGTTGGAGATGCCGCCACCTCCGTGTCTCCGTGAGAAAAAAGAGGAAGCCCTTGGTGTGAGCTGATGCCCACGACCCATTTTTTTACCACGAACCACACGAAAATTTTGGCTGGAATGTGATACATTATGTTTGCAAGCGTTTTTGGAAGTTGCAGTATTCCATGTTATCGAATTGAAAGACGAGTGTATTCGCAATGCAGATGTTTGATAACGTCAGTGAGTTTGTCAAGGACGATCTAAAACGTGAATTCAAAGCTGGAAGTAAGGTTTCGATCGCGGCTGCTTGTTTTTCGATTTATGCATATCAGGAGTTGAAAGCAGAGCTTTCGGGGCTGTCTGAATTGCGTTTTCTGTTTACTTCGCCAACCTTTACCACGGAGCAGGCACCCAAGGAGAAGCGGGAATTTTACATTCCGCGTCTGACCCGCGAAATCAGTCTGTATGGTTCGGAATTTGAGATCAAGCTTCGCAATGAGCTGACGCAAAAGGCGATTGCCCGGGAGTGTGCGGCGTGGATTCGCCAGAAAGTCCGTTTCAAGTCGAATATCTCCGGAGATCAGATTACGGGTTTTCTGAATGTGGAAGGGGGTGATTGCTGCACTTATCATCCGATAAACGGCTTTACGACGATTGACATTGGTTGTGAACGCGGCAACAACTCGTTCAATTATGTGATCAAGCATCCGGCGGAGACCAGCCGGCGATTTATTCAGGCTTTCAATAACCTCTGGAAAGAACAGTCCAAGTTGCAGGATGTGACTGAAGTGGTCATTGATAATATTACCGCAGCATATCGGGAAAATGCGCCGTCATTCATTTATTTTTTGACTCTCTTCAATATCTTCAGTGAATTTCTGTCCGATGTCTCTGCGGATGAACTTCCCAATGAAGGGGTTGGTTTCAGGAACACCCAGATTTGGGGCAAGCTGTATGATTTTCAGCGTGATGCCGTGCTGGCCATTATCAACAAGCTGGAAAAGTACAATGGGTGCATTTTGGCGGACAGCGTTGGTCTGGGCAAGACCTTTTCGGCTTTGGCGGTGATCAAGTACTATGAAGACCGCAACAAGAATGTGCTCGTGCTTTGTCCGAAAAAGCTGGCCAACAATTGGAATACTTTCAAAGGCAACTATATCAACAACCCAATTGCCGGAGACCGCTTGCGCTATGATGTCCTCTACCATACGGATTTGTCACGGCACCGGGGAATGTCCAATGGCATTGACCTGAGCCGTCTGCGCTGGGATACTTACGATCTGATTGTCATCGACGAGTCCCACAACTTCCGCAATGGGGCGGATGTCTATGGCAACGAGGAAAAGCGTGAAAACCGTTATAAGCGTCTGATGGATCAAGTCATCCGCCCGGGAGTACGCAGCAAGGTGCTGATGCTCTCCGCCACGCCCGTTAACAACCGTTTTCTGGATTTGAAGAATCAGCTTGCGCTGGCTTATGAGGGGCGTGCGGAATTGCTTGAAGAAAAACTCGAAACACGCCACGGAATCGACGAAATTTTCCGCCAGGCGCAGAAGGAATTCAATGTCTGGTGCAAGTTGCCTCCGGAAGAACGTACTGCGGATGCACTGCTGGAACGCCTCGATTTCGATTTTTTCGAGTTACTTGACTCAGTGACCATTGCCCGTTCACGAAAGCATATCGAAAAATATTACGATATCCATGCCATCGGGAAATTTCCCGAGCGTCTGAAGCCCCTAAGTCCTCAACCGGCTCTGACCACCCTGAAGAATGCGATCAATTATACGGAGATTTACGAGCAGCTGCAAGAGCTTACCCTGATGATTTATCTGCCTTCCCTGTTCATCTTTCCCAGTGCGCGGGACAAGTATGATCTTCCCTCGTCGACTGATGAGGACTGGAAGGCGAGCAATCTTTCGCAGCTTGGCCGTGAAAAAGGGGTGCATCGCCTGATGAGCATTGCACTGTTGAAACGCCTGGAGAGTTCCGTGCATGCGTTCGGGCTGACGCTCGAGCGCATACGCCAGCTGAATATCAAAACGATTGAAATTATCGACCGTTTTGAGAAAGCCGGAAGCATGGACCTGTTTGAATTTTCCGATATGATTGCGTCCACATCCGGTGATACGGATAATGATGATGACGTTGATTTTTTCATGGTAGGCAAAAAGGTTCGCATCGACCTGCGTGACATGGATTATGTCTCCTGGCGTCAGCACCTGGTTCGTGATGTCGAGACACTAGAGCTGCTGATTTCGATGATCCGGGATATCACTCCGGAACATGACAACAAGCTGCAGACATTGCTGCGTCAGATTGCCGGCAAAGTCCGTCAGCCGATCAATCCCGGCAACAAAAAAGTCATCATTTTCAGTGCCTTTGCCGATACGGCGGAATATCTCTACCAGCATGTCAGCGCCTTTATGCTGAAAAACTTTTCTCTGCATACCGCGATGGTGACAGGTACCACAGACGGGCGCTCGACCGTACCGAAATTGAAGATGGATATCAACACCGTTCTGACCCTGTTCTCCCCCATCTCCAAGGAAAAAGAGCTGCTTTTCCCCGATAATCCGGCGCAGATTGATGTTCTGATCGCGACCGACTGCATTTCCGAAGGGCAGAATCTACAGGACTGCGATTATCTGATCAATTACGACATTCACTGGAATCCGGTGCGCATTATCCAGCGTTTCGGGCGCATTGACCGTATTGGCAGCCGCAATGCCTGCATTCAACTGGTGAATTACTGGCCGGACATGAAGCTGGATGATTATATTCAGTTGAAAGATCGTGTCGAGACTCGGATGAAGCTGGCGATCATGACTGCGACCGGCGATGGCAATCCGATTTTGGACGATGACACTCAAGGCGATCTGGAATACCGCTACAAGCAGCTGGAACGCTTGCAGCAGGAAGTGGTCGATCTCGAGGAGATGAGCGGCGGCATCAGCATCATGGACCTCGGGCTGAATGAATTCCGTCTCGATCTGCTGGATTTTGTCAAACAACATGGCAGCTGTGAGAAGGTGCCACGCGGACTACATGCCATTGTGCCGGCTTCCCTTGATTATCCCCCTGGCGTGATGTATATCCTGCGTAATATCAACCAAGGCGTGAACATCGACCGCCTGAACCGCCTGCATCCCTTTTACATGGTCTATCTGGCAGATGATGGCAGCGTTCTCTGCCATCACCTGGCGCCGAAAAAGTTTCTTGATATCATGCGTGTGCTTTGCAAAGGGCGTGATGAAGCGCTGCTGGCACTTTGCCGGAGTTTCAACAAGGAGACCCGCGACGGTCTTAAAATGGATCATTACTCGAAACTGCTTAGTTCTGCGATTTCATCGATCATCCATAAGAAAGAAGAAAGTGATATCGACAGTCTTTTTACACCGGGTGGCACGACTGCGCTGGAGAATCCGGTCAACGGGCTGAATGATTTTGAGCTGATCTGCTTTCTGGTAGTGAAAGGGGGCAAGGCATGATCGATTTCCCGGACAGCACCGCCTGCAATACACTTCTGCCGAAGAAGACGTTTTACGAAAAGCTTTCTTTTACTGCGGCTCAGAAGAACCTTTTTGTCCATGAGATTGAGAAGATCATCTGGCGCAACAAGCTGTCTGCATCAACTTTGAATCTGCAGCCCGGGAAGCGAGTCACGGAGTTGCAGGTGTTCGAGGTTGTTTTGAAAAAGAAGTCGATCTGCTTTCCGGTTTTGAAGCTGCTCGGCAAGGGGATTCCATATCATCTGCTGTTTCTGCTGCGCTTTGGTGATCAAGTCAGCGCCTGCATCGGCTACCGGGAGACGCCCGGGACGACCGAGCAGGAATTCTTCCATACCGGCTGGATGACCTTTGCGGAATTGCCGCTGCAAGTGCTCGGGTTGACCATGGATGATGTCTATGACAATTTCATCCGGCAGATTCACCAGGACCTCGAGGAACATGAAAACGTACCGATAGCCGAAGCAATCCGAGCAGCAACTCGGAAACAGCAAATCGAAAAACAACTTGACCGGCTCGAGAAACTGGCACGCGCCGAAAAACAACCACGCCGTAAATTCAATCTGATTCAGGAAATCAGACGCCTCGAAAAATCCAAGACGTGATGATTTTTAACAACGAAAAGGCACGAAAAGGCACGAAATTTTGATAGGGTTGCTGCTTTGACGGATGACACTGCACGCGGTTTAAAAAGTGGCGCAACCGTCCCGGTTGTGATGTTCAGGGTGCAGGGTGCGGGGTGCAGGGGGCAGGTTAGTCGGACGGGTCGGACGGGTCGGACGGGTCGGACGGGTCAGTTGGATCGGCATAATACCTTGCGCTGTAAGCGCTTAACTATGCTTAACCCCAGGCTTCAGCCCATAAGCGTTAAGCAGTTCAGTTTTTTTTAATTTTCAATCCTAAATTCCCCTTTTCAAAGCGACAAAAATGTCTTTTCCCGTTTGAAATTTTGAATTTTGGAAGGCAAAATTGGGATTTCCGGAAACAACTTAACGCCTATGGGCTTCAGCCTGGGGTGGGAAATCCCCCCAAGACAGTGCCTTGTAAAGGCACGACAATCGGTCGGATCGCAGCCCTGAGGGCGCGACATAGTCCCTATCCAAAATCTTTCCCAACCAGCAATCTTTTTGGGTGATATAGTAAAAAATTGCGTATCTGATAACAGGACAGGAGTCTGAGATGGAGAAGTTGAAGATGCATACGCCGGACGGCGTTGACAGAAATATCGAGCGGATCGGGCAGTTGTTTCCGAATGTGCTGACCGAGCGCCTAGATGCAGACGGGCAAATGCAGCGTGTGATCGATTTCGATCTGCTGCGGCAGGAATTGTCGAAATCCATCATCGAGGGGCCTGAGGAGCGTTATCAGTTCACTTGGCCGGATAAGAAGCAAGCCATAAGGCTGGCCAGCAGTCCGATTGCGGCGACCCTGCGCCCATGCCGCGAGGAATCGGTCAATTTCGATACCACGGAAAACCTCTACATCGAGGGGGATAATCTCGATGTGCTGAAACTCTTGCAGGAGACTTATCTCGGCAAAATCAAAATGATCTACATCGATCCGCCTTACAATACCGGCAACGACTTCGTCTATGAAGACGACTTCGCAGAAAACAGCAGCGAATTCCTCGCCCGCGATGGACAGTACGACGAACAGGGCAACCGGATGGTGCAGAATACCGACAGCAACGGCAGATTCCATACCGATTGGCTAAATATGATCTACCCACGCCTCAAACTCGCAAAAGACTTGCTCACCGAAGACGGAGTAATATTTATATCTATCGATGACAACGAAGTCGAAAACCTCAAAAAAATATGTAACGAAATATTCGGGGAACATAATTTCGTGGCGCAATTTCCTTGGCGAAAAAGAACGGCAAAATCGGATGTCCCATTTGGTGTATCCCAAGACTATGAGTGGATTCTTTGCTTTGCAAGATCACCCTTGTTTTCAGCAAGTATTGAAGGCAAAGAAAGACGCTACTTTGAAACTGACGATTTTCCCGGAAGACCTTGGCGAATTCATGATTTAACAAAGCAAACAACTGCCAATGAACGACCAAATAGTTTTTTTACCATAGTTAATCCAAAAACACAACAAGAGTATCCTGCTAACCCAAACCGTACATGGGCTATAACTGAAGATACATTCAAAACCTATTATCAAGAAAACCGAATTGTTTTTCCTGGTGATTATGATTTTTTGAAGATTTCTCGCCCGGCTTTACGCTATTGGAAAGCTGATGATATGAAAAAATCGGGAGAAAATTATGGTCGCATTGCTGTTAGCACGAAATTGAATGATGAGATAGGCATGTCACAAGATGGAACAAAGGAGATTTCTGATATTTTTCAAGGCAAAATCTTCTCTTTTCCAAAACCCACTATGCTTATAAAATTTTTCTTATCAATCATCAATGATACCGATTTTTACATCCTCGATTTCTTTTCCGGTTCTGGGACGACTGCGCATGCGGTGATGCGCCAGAATGCTGAGGATGGTGGATGCCGCAAGTTCATCATGGTGCAGTTGCCGGAGGCTTGTCCGGAAGATGGCGATGCGGCTAAGGCCGGGTATAAAAACATTTGTGAGATAGGCAAGGAGCGCATCCGTCGTGCGGGTTTGAAGGTCCAGGAAGAGAATGCGGTCACTGCTCCAGATTTGGATATTGGCTTCCGGGTGTTGAAGCTCGACAGCACGAATATGAAGGATGTGTATTACAGTCCCGCATCGACGCGGCAGGAAGACCTGTTCGAGCGCCTGAGCAATATCAAGGAAGACCGCACTGCGGAGGACTTGCTGTTCCAGGTGATGCTCGAACTGGGCATCCTGCTGTCCTGTAAAATCGAGGAGATGGAGATCGCCGGGCGAAAGGTGTTTGCCGTGGATGGCAACACCCTGATCGCCTGCTTTGATAAAAACGTCACCGCAGAAACCATCACTGCCATTGCGCAGAAAAAGCCGTATTACTTTGTCATGCGCGACAGCTCGCTGGCCGATGACAGCGTGGCCGCCAACTTCGAACAAATCTTCGCCTCGATCAGCCCCGGCACCACCAGGAGGATCCTGTAATGAAAGACGAAAAAATACGATCAACATAGCAGCCCTGAAAGGGCACGACATACCAGCCCAGGGCAACGCCCTGGGTCTGGAGTCCATGCCATCAACAAAGCCCTGAAAGGGCACGACATACCAGCCCAGGGCAACGCCCTGGGTCTGGAGTCCATACCATCAATAAAGCCCTGAAAGGGCGCAACATAGCAGCCCTGAAAGGGCACGACATACCAGCCCAGGGCAACGCCCTGGGTCTGGAGACAACCCATCTACGCAAGCCCTGAAAGGGCGTGACATAGGAGAACCGCCATGGCTCAATCCCTATCTAAAATCCTTTTGCATTTGGTGTTCAGCACAAAAAAACGCGAACCGTGGATTGTTCCAGAGATACGTCCTGCACTTCATGCATATCTGGCCGGTGCTGTGCGTGCCTTGAACGCCGAAGCTTACCGTGTCGGCGGAGTTGCCGACCATGTCCATCTGGCCTGCACGTTGCCGCGTACCATGCCAGTAAGCAAGCTGTTAGAGGAAATCAAGAAATCGTCGTCTGCTTGGATGAAACAACAGGCTCCCGCATGCCATGATTTTGCTTGGCAAGCGGGTTATGGCGCATTTTCTCTTGGTCAATCACAGTTGGACGCATTGATTTCATACATTGACAGACAAGAGGAACACCACCGGAAACGGACATTCAAGGAAGAACTAGTCGAGATTCTGAAACGGTATGGCGTAAACTACGATGAAAGGTACATCTGGGAGTAAATACAGCGATGCCACACCCTTTCAGACCCAGGGCGTTGCCCTGGTATGTCACGCCCTTTCAGGGCTTGTGCTGATGAGGGTGATCCGAACCCAGGGCGTTGCCCTGGGCTGGTATATCGCGCCCTTTCAGGGCTAATTCCAACATTGCCGATCCGTCCGATCTGTCCGATCCGTCGGAGAAAGCAATAGGCCAGGTCACAAATTCGTGTGCAATCCCATCCGTCGAAGCAACAAACCTTATAAAAAATTTTCGTGCTTTTTCGTGTGGTTCGTGGTTAAAAACTTTTTTGACGAGATCGATATAATGAAATTCAAGTTCAAGGTGCAGGGTTATCAGACTGATGCGGTGGAGAGCACGGTAGCGGTTTTTGCGGGTCAGCCGAAGCATGACCAGATTACCTTTATGCGGGACCCGGGCGTGCAGGTTCCTGAAGACGGACAAGTTTTGCCCTTTGCGCCGACTGATTCCGAAGAAGATGCTGGTCTTGGGTACCGCAATGCGGATATCGAGTTAAGCGACGCTGCGCTGTTGCAGAACATTCATGCAGTCCAGGCGCGGAACAACATCATGCTTTCAGCGAAGCTGGTCGAGCATATCGGGCGATGTTCTCTGGATATTGAGATGGAGACCGGCACCGGCAAAACCTACGTCTATATCAAGACCATGTTCGAGCTGCATCAGCGTTATGGCTGGAGCAAGTTCGTCGTGGTGGTGCCCAGCATCGCCATCCGCGAAGGGGTGAAGAAATCCTTTGACATGACCCAGGATCACTTCATGGAGCACTACGGTCGAAAGGCGCGATACTTCATCTATGACAGCTCGAATCTCGATCAGCTCGATGATTTTTCCAGCCGCAGCGGCATCAATGTGATGATCATCAACATCCAAGCCTTCAACCGTACCTTGAAGGAAGGTCAGAGAAACAAGGAGTCGCTGCGGATTTACACGCGGCAGGATTGTTTCGGCAGCCGGCGTCCGATTGATGTCATCAAGGCCAACCGTCCGATCATCATCCTTGATGAACCCCAGAAGATGGGCGGCGATGCCACGCAGACCTCCCTGAAGTACTTTAATCCGCTTTTCTGCCTGAACTATTCTGCGACGCACAGGAACGTGCATAATCCGGTGTATGTGCTTGATGCCCTCGATGCCTTCAACAAGCGCCTGGTCAAGAAAATCGAAGTGAAGGGCTTCGAGGTGAAAAACCTGCGCGGGACAGACAGCTATCTGTATCTGGAAAACATTGTCATCAGCCCGAAGCATCCGCCGATGGCACGCCTCGAGCTGGAAATCGCCTACGACAAATCGATCAACCGGGAATTGCGCAAGGTGAGCGTTGGCGAGAATCTGCATTACCTATCCAACCGGATGGAGCAGTACAAGGACGGCTATGTCATCACGGAAATCGATCCGCTCAACGGCGGCAGGATCGCTTTTCAGAATGGCATCGAGCTGGTGCCTGGTCAGGTGACCGGGGATGTCTCCGAAAGCGACCTGCGCCGGATTCAGATACGGGAAACGATTTTGTCGCATTTTGACAAGGAGGAGGAGCTTTTCAACCAAGGCATCAAGACGCTGTCCTTGTTTTTTATCGATGAAGTCGCCAAATACCGCCAGTATGATGCGGATGGGCAGGAGCTGCTTGGCGAATATGGCAAAATCTTTGAAGAGGAATATCGCAACGTCCTGAACCAGCGCCTATCCTTGTTCGATACACCGTATCAGCAATACTTGCAGAGCATCTCGACCGCTGATACCCATAAGGGATATTTCAGTATTGATAAAAAGACCGGGCGGGCAATCAATAGCGAAATCAAACGCGGCGCCGACTTCAGCGACGACATCACTGCATACGAGCTGATTCTCAAACGCAAGGAAGTACTGCTTGACCTGAAGGAGCCGACCCGCTTCATCTTCTCGCATTCGGCGCTGCGCGAAGGCTGGGACAATCCGAATGTCTTCCAGATCTGCACACTGAAGCACAGTGACAGCACCACGCAAAAACGTCAGGAAGTCGGGCGCGGCTTGCGTCTCTGCGTCAATGCCGAAGGCACCCGCATGGATGCGGAGGTCTGCGGTCTGGATCAGGTGCAGGTGCTCAACAAGCTGACGGTCATTGCCAGCGAGAGTTACGCCCAGTTTGTCGGTGATCTGCAGAGGAATATCAAGGAAGTGCTTTACCAGCGCCCGACGCAGGCGACTATCGAGTATTTTACTGGCAAGACGGTCATAGTCAATGGACAGCAGGTGTCCATCAGTTCAGAGCAGGCTCGTGCTATCTATCGCTATCTGCTTAAAAATGACTATGTTGACCGCAAGGACCATATCTCTGAATTGTACCGGACGGAGCTGGCCGAAAACAAACTGGCGCCGCTGCCGGAGGATCTCGAGGAACTCGGCGAAGGCGTCCACACGCTGATTCAAAGTGTTTTTGATCAGAGCGTTCTTGACAACATGATCAGCAATGGCAAAGAGACACAAGTCGAGAACAATGAACTCAATGACAATTTCTACCGCGAGGAATTTCAGAGACTCTGGGAGAACATCAATCACAAATATGCATATACTGTCTCGTTTGACTCGCAGGAGCTGATCGACAAGGCGGTTGCCCATATCAACGACAGGCTTTTTGTCTCTCGGCTGAAATATGCCGTGGTGACCGGCGAACAGAAGCAGGTCATGGACGCCAATGCTCTGGCTCGCGGCGATTCGTTCAATGCCGTCGTCAGCGAGAACAAAGAGCTGTATCAAACGCAGAACAGCCACATCAAATACGACCTGATCGGCAAGATTGCCGAGGGGACAGTCCTGACCCGGCGTACCGTCGGCGCAATCCTGCGGAAAATCTCACCGGAGGTATTTTCGCAGTTCCGGGTGAATCCGGAGGAATTCATCAATCGTGTAATCAAGCTGATCAAGGAAGAGAAGGCGACGATGATTGTCGATTGCATCACCTACAATCAGATTGATGGCAGTTACGACAGTTCCATCTTCACATCGCCGGGAGGTGCCAGGAATTTCGAGCATGCCTTCCAAGCCAAAAAGAGCATTCAGGATTATGTCTTCACCGATGGCACGGCGGAGCAGAGCATCGAGCGCCAATTCGTTCAGGACTTGGAAGCCGCCAAGGAAGTCTGCGTCTATGCCAAGCTGCCTCGCGGCTTTGCCATTCCCACACCAGTGGGAAATTATTCACCGGACTGGGCGATCGCCTTCAATGCCGGCACGGTAAAACATATCTTCTTTGTGGCGGAAACCAAAGGCACGATGAAGACGCTCGAGTTGCGCCCCATCGAACGAGCCAAAATCAGCTGTGCCCGCAAGCTGTTCAACCAGCTGTCCACCAGCAAGGTCAAATATCATGATGTTGACAGCTATCAAACCCTGCTTGCAGTGATCAACACCCTCTGATACAAAACATGCATTCCTGCGGAACAACGAATACCGGTTACGAGTTGGGAAGCTTAGAGGGCGTCCAAAAAGGTTTTTAACCGCGAGCCATACGAAAAAGCACGAACTATTTTATAGTTGGGTGGTGTACTGATCGTAACATTCAGAAATTCTATCGCCAAATTCCGTCTTTTTTCTCTGCCTGATCTGTATCCTGCCTCTTGCATACGGGAGCGTTCGGACGTGGGAGGGCAAGCATCAATCGCAACCGAGACGGTCGCGCCACTCTTATTCTGCGGCAAGGTTTCGAAAAGATCTTTTATATAAGCTTAAAACTAATACTTCTTAAAAAATATTAGTTTTTTTTCTTGGCAAGACGTGTGTTTTATGGTATAATATAAGTATTGAAAAAATAACGCTAGCAATAGGAGCTGGTTAAAGTGAAGACATATTGAAGCAGCGATAAGGGTGAAAATTTCGTTTCAAGGAGGAAGAGTTTATGAATGTGCAAGTTATTATGCAGGATGACAGGCCGGCTTTTGCGGTGATTCCCTTTGCGCAATACGAGCAACTGTTACAGAGAGCCGAGATGGCGGAAAAGCAAGCTGACAAGTTGACTTTTCCGCAGGCGGTCATTGATTATAAATATGACAATGATTGTTCCTTTATTAAAGCGTGGAGGGTATATCTCAAAAAAACGCAAAAGGAAGTTGCGGCGGTTTTGGGAATTACACAAAGTGCTTACAGTCAAATCGAAAATGCTGAAAGCAATCAGAAAAGCACCCTGGAAAAAGTAAGCAAGGCACTCGGTCTGGAAGTCGGACAACTTACGCTCGAGGATTGATTTTATCCGCGGATTCCGCAGATAGGGTAAGGTGTCAGTGAACCCGGTAACCGAGAAATCTTTTTGAACAACGAAATGCCCGAAAGGACACGAAAAAATTTCATGGAAGTGGCTTTTTCTGCGCGACTGCGCCGTGCTTGCCATGAAATTTTTTCGTGTCCATTAGTGTCTTTAGTTGTAAAAAACTGTCATTCAACTTTACTGGCGTATTACCAGATGGGTGCATTTTCCAGGGGCGGCTGATGTTTCTGCTTGCAAAATTGTTTTTGTAGCACTATTTTTTTGTCAGACAGGTCGGACGGGTCCAACGCACCCCTGTCCCCTGTCCCCTGTCCCCTGCACCCTGCACCCTGTCCCCTACACCCTAATCCCGGAGGGATTTTATGAAGCATAAAATTTTGCCATTGAGCAATGCGCCTGTGCCTTTGCTGGAAGATCGTATTTTGCGGGAGCATTTTGCTTCGCAGCTGCGTGCTCGGCAGGAGTATTTTTCTCGGCGGCGCGATTGGTTGCTGGGCGGCAAGGACATTTTGGAGTTTGCCGACTGGCAGGATTATTTTGCCTTGCAGCGCCGTGCGGATGGCAAGTGGATTTTTCGGGAATGGCTTCCTGGTGCCACGGGTGCTTTGCTGGTTGGCGAATTTTCCGGTTGGCAGGATTCGCCGGAATATGCCCTGCATCCTATTGGTGATGATATTTGGGAAGGAATTTTTCCTGGCGCGGCGCTGTACCATGGCCAGCAATACCGTCTGAAAGTTTTCTGGCCGGGCGGAGGCGGCTGGCGTATTCCCAGTTCTGCGGTGCGGACGGTGCGGCAGTCGGGGCCGATGGCTGAGACGGTTTTCAACGCGCAGGTCTGGGCGCCGGAAGCGTATCGCTGGCAGCATCCGAGACCCTCCGCAGACAAGGCGCCTTTGATCTATGAAGCGCATGTCGGCATGGCTCAGCAGCAGGAAAAAATCGGCACTTTTCAGGAATTTGCCGAGAAGGTTCTTCCGCGTGTCGCCGAAACCGGCTACAATACCCTGCAACTGATGGCGATTGCGCAACATCCGTATTACGCCTCATTCGGCTATCAGGTCGCCAATTTCTTCGCGGTATGTGATTTATACGGGACTCCCGAGGATTTCAAGGCGCTGGTCGATCGGGCGCATGGCATGGGGTTGCGGGTGATCATGGACCTGGTGCATTCGCATTCCGTGCGCAATGCTCTCGAGGGGCTTGGCGAATTGAGCGGCTGCCGGCATCCCTTCTTTCACGCCGGAGCACGCGGCGAGCATCCTGCCTGGGGCACGTATTGCTTCGATTACGGGCAGAGGATGACTTGCCGCTTCCTGCTGTCAAATTGCCGCTACTGGCTGGAGGAATATCACCTGGACGGATTCCGCTTCGACGGAGTCACCAGCATGCTCTACCGCGACCACGGACTGGGGCACGTCTTCTCGTCCTATGACGATTATTTTTCAGACAATGTGGACTTGGATGCCTGGGTATATTTAGGTTTGGCCAATGAACTCATTCACCGCTGCCAAGCCGATGCTTCGAGCATTGCCGAAGAAGTCAGCGGCATGCCGGGGCTGGGTGTCTCGCTCGAAGAGGGCGGTTGCGGTTTTGATTACCGCATGGCGATGGGGGTGACGGACTATTGGTTTATTCTGCTGGACAGACCGGATGAGACTTGGTCGATGGCAACACTCTGGCATGAACTGTGCAACCGACGGCAGGAAGAGCGGACGCTGAGCTATGTCGAATGCCACGACCAGTCTTTAGTTGGAGGGCAGACTTTCCTTTTCCGCTGCCTTGGTGAACGCATCTACGACTCGATGCACGCGGATTGCTACCATCCTGCCACAGATCGCGGCATTGCCCTGCATAAAATGGCGCGTCTGGCGACATTGGCCAGCGCCGGGCATGGCTATTTGACCTTTATGGGAAATGAATTCGGGCATCCGGAGTGGATCGACTTTCCCCGTCAGGGGAACAACTGGTCCATGCAACATGCCCGCAGGCGCTGGGACCTCTGCGATGATCCCGCTCTCAAATATCACTTCCTGCTGGCGTTCGAAAAGGCCATGCTGGAATTGATTAACGAGACGCCCGATTTCTTCAACTATCGCCCGCAGTTGCTGCGCTGTGATGAAACCCATCAAATCCTGATATTTGAAAGAGCAGGGCTGGTTTTCCTGTTTAATTTCAATCCCACCGAATCTTTCCCCAGTTATGCTTTCAGCCTGCTGCCGGGTTCCTACAGCCTCCTTTTCAACAGCGATGAAAAACGGTTCGGGGGCTGGGAAAGAATCCTGCCAGAGCAGCGATTCTTCACTCGATCAGTCCTGCTCAATGGCGGACTCGAAAACCAGATATCAGTCTATCTCCCAGCGCATACCGCCATCGTTTTACAAAAAGAACAAAATCCGGATGGACGTCCGTAACTTATTTTTTAACAACGAAAAGACACGAAAAGGCACGAAATTTTTGTAGGGGATTGTTATTCTGACGGATGAACTGTGCTTTTACCGGTTGTTTGGCAGCCATACAGTCAATGTGTTTTCCGGGCGCATTTCGTTGCCTGCGCTGGCGTAATCGCAGAGTTCGATTCCTTTCCAGGTTTCCTGAACGTGTCTGTTCCAAGTGGAATTTCTGCCTCTGGAGTCATTTGCCAGTACTAATGGGCCGCGTTTCAGGGCTATGTATGGGGATTGATCCGGCGCTGGGATTTCTTTCAGGGAAAAATCGAATTTCAGGGTCAACTCATCGGAAGGCAGCCATGTTCGTTCCAGCGTCAAATATTTTCCTGGTGTGAAATTGACGGCTTGTTTATTCAACGTCACGCTTTGCGTAAAGGACGGGATGCGGACGACCAAGGCATGGGGATTTGCGGCAGTCATTCGGACGGATGCCTCTGGCGTGATTGGATAATTTCCGGTGATCTCGATGCGCACTCCATCGGGCAGTTCGGCCGTCAGCGGTTCGAAGAGGTTTAAGGTCACGCTGTGTTTTCGTGGGATCACTGCCAGCCCGGGCGCCAGTGCCAGGCCTTCGGGACCCTGTGCCAGGCAGCAGTCATTGCCTCCAAAGGGTGTGCCGAAGCAGCGTTGGATCTGGTCGACGGCGGGTGCCTTCCATCCGCCTCCTGTCAGGGGGGTGGGGTTGACATGGGTCCAGGAGCTGCCGTCGGGCGACATGGCTCCCAGGATGCCATTGTAGAGAGCGCGTTCGGCCTGTTCCGCTGCGGAGATATCGCTGTCCAATCCGAGTATGCGTTCGCAGTAATGCAGCCATGTCGTTGTGATGCAGGTTTCACCGAGTCCGCCGACATCGGAGCGTGTTTGCTTGCTTGCGCCGTCGAACCAGAATTCCCCGACGCGATCTTTCCCGCCGGCGATTCCGGTGACGAAGATTTCGCGGTCACGTACTGCCTGGAAGTATTTTTTGCAGATATCGACATATTCCGGATTTGGGGCGATCTGGTGCAATTCTGCCAGTCCTTGGAAGCAGCTGGTCATTTCATAGGCTTTCCCGTTTCCCAGTTCGGCTGGTGGAATGCCATTTTTTGCTGCTGTGAAGATATTGTGTTTTTGCGAGGCGCCCTGTTGGACGATGTACTGTGCAAAATCGAGGTAGCGCTGCTGCTTGCTGATACGATAGACACCGACGACTGCCCCGAGGATCGAGGATGCGGCCAGGCCGCCGTGCTCGCCGCAGGCAAGGATGCTTTTTTGGGTTGGGCCGACTTGCGTCATCAGATGGTCGAGCAGGTCGCAGCAGCATTGTTTTACTCGAGGGTCCTCCGAGCAGTAGTCATAGTACCGCAGCAGTCCCAGCAAAACATATTTTCTGCCCCAGATATCCCATCTTCCTGTCTGCAATTCTACGGGATAGGAGCTGATGCAGCCATCCGGGGTCTGGGTGCTGATTATGTCACGAACCGTTTCTTCAATGCATCTGGCAAGTTCTGCATCTTGCAGGGAAAAATTCGTCAGAATCGCGGAGCGGACGATTTTCCCCCAGAATTCACAGCGCCACGCACCGTCAGTTTCATTGCGGAAGCGAAATGGATCGACCAGCTGCTTGTAATTGACTCGCCTTAAACGATTGACCGCGCTGCGTTGCAAAGCCTGACCCAACAAGCCTTTTAACTTGATCGCACCAGGAGAAAGCTTCAATACAGGATTTTTCATAAAAATGACCTTTGGGGATAGGATTTCAAAAACGGAAGACAACGTTTGATAATATAGACCATGTCCAAAAGACTTCGAACGGATTTATTCGCGGATGACGCAAATCTATTTTTTGTCGTAATGAGTTAGTCTTCTGTAGTGCGTAGTGCGGGTCAGACGTGGTGGACAGTGTGGACAGCGTGGACAGCGTGGACAGCGTGGACAGTGTGGACAGCGTGGACAGTGTGGACAGTGTGGACAGTGTGGACAGCGTGGACAGCGTGGACAGCGTGGACAGTGTGGACAGTGTGGACAAGACAAGCCCCCCCGCACCCAAGACAGTCAGAATAATCACAACCGGGACGGTTGCGCTACTTTTTTAACCAGCGCCCCCTGCACCCGTTCCCAACG
>JAPXLT010000030.1:0-25415 GCA_033809415.1 Lentisphaeria bacterium | reverse complement strand
ACCCTGCACCCCGCACCCTGCACCCTGCACCCTGCTCAAGCCAGTATTTCCTGCGCTGTTTTGAAATGCATTTTGCAGACTTTAGGCAATATTTCCTTGCCGGCGGTGCTGACCAATTTCCGTCCGCATTCGAGGACTTGGGGACCCGCCCCTTTTGGCAGTTTCATGCCACAGGTTTTGCCCAGCTGTTCGAGTCTACGGACGAATTCTTCGCGGGCGAGGATGGATGCCGCCGCCACCGCAATATCGGCTTCGGCTTTCGGATGCTGTTCGAGCTTGATGCCGCGCCCGCGCTCCTGCAAAGCCTGCAATACATTGCGCGGATTCGAGAACTGGTCGGAAATCGCCCGTGGGCAATCGGGCACCTTTTCGAGCAGGTTTTCCAAGGCTTTGGCGTGTCCCCAGGCCAGAAGCCGGTTCAGATTGCCAAAGGATTCATACAGCCGGTTGTAGGCTTCCGGACCAATCGCCACCAGGCTGAAACGCCCGGCGCAGACCTTTCTGATCTGATCCGCCAGAAACATAATTTTTTTGTCTGAGCTGACCGCCTTCGAGTCCGTCACGCCAGCTTCGAGCAGGCTGCGTGCGCTGTCCGCATCGGTATAGCAGCAGGCGATCACCAGCGGTCCGAAAAAATCCCCTTTTCCGCTTTCATCAATTCCGGCATGCGGTTCGAACATCGCTGGATTTTCAATTTCGGCAAGTTCCTTCTCATAGCCGAAGCGAGCCGTCCGCAGAACTTCCGGTTCGAGCAGGAACTGCACGAAATCCGCCGTTCCCGCGCCCTGCACAGTCAGCTTGCCGGACTGGTAGGCAACCACCGTTGTACCTTCCATGCGTCCGCGCCAATGCGCATAGGGTATGGTGTCCAGCTGCCAGCCCTTTGTCTGCAGCAATTCCCGCAACTGGGCGGTCTGCTCCCCAGTCAGCTCGCATACATAATTCTTCACCGCATTCGACATCGACATAGAATCCATTCCGAAAGATATCACCGCAACTGGCTTTAATATATTGCAAGATTTTGGATAGAAATTGAGCCACGGCGGTTCTCTATATCACCTTTCAGGGCTGATTGTAATGCGTCAGTAAAACTGGGTGATAGTTTTTTTTACAACTAAAAACACGAATGGACACGAAAATTTTCGTGCCTTTTCGTGCCTTTTCGTTGTTAAAAAATGTATTTCGTCAATTTCAGAATTGGATCAGTTTGCCGCCCTGTTCGCAGGATTCGAGCATGCCCAGTCCGACGCGGGCTGCGGCCAATCCTTCCTCGAGGGTGGTCTGGCGGGGACGGCCATCTTCAATCATGCCGACAAAGGTTTTTGCCTGTTGCAGCTGTTCGCTTCCGATTTTCTCGAAGCCGACCTTGACCTCGATGGTTTCTTCCTTGTTGTACAGCTTCAGTGTGCGGTAGTCAGTCACGGCAGCATATTGGTCGCCATAGATTTCCATCGTGTCATACGACACGCCATACCGCTGATAGGAGGATTCAATGCCGCAAATCACCCCGTTGCGATAGGCCAGCGTGGCATTGACGTAATCGCAAGGCTGCACGTCTTTGGGCAGCGTGCGTTCCAGCATCACCGCCCGTGCTGAAGTCGATTCCGCCTCGCCGAAATACCAATTGAGCAAGTCCACATAATGAGTGACCATATCCAGCGTAGTTCCACCGGATTTTTCATAACTGGCAAAATAGTCATCCCAATCACGTGAATACCAGGAATTGCAGAAATTGACCTTCGCAAAGCGGATTTTGCCAAGGCGCCCGGCATCGATCATTTCCTTGAGCCGAATGCAGGCGGGGATATGCTTGCGGTGATGCCCGATCATCACATTGGCGCCGGATTTTGCTACCGCTTCACGGAGACGAGCGGCCTCCGCCACCTGGCGAATAGCAGGTTTTTCACAGAAAATACTGCGGAAGCCGGCCGATAAAGCTGCCAAAATCGTTTCACAATGCTGCGGACAATAATTGCAAATGACAAGCCCATCCACGCTTCTATCAGAAAGAACCTCCTCGCAGGAGGAACAGCTCTTTTGAAAACCGTACTTCCGGGCAAAATCCGCGCAGCGATCCTGTAGGGGATCATAGACTCCGACCAGTTCGACCTGTTCGAGAGTTTTCAACTGGGAAGCCATGCTGTTGGCCATGCGCCCGGCGGCAATAAAGGAAATGCGTACCTTTTTCATGCTTTTCCCCCCTCTGTATTCGCTTTGTGCAGAGATGAAGTATCTAGGCAAGCCAGCGGATTTTCGGACACGATTTTCTCCAGCGCCTGCGGTTGCGGAGTGATGCGGTCGAGGATCACCTCGAGCGGTGCGGCCCAACGGATGGCATTGCCGATGACTTTGATGATGACTGGATCATGATAGACAGGGAAGGTCTCATGACCTGGTGAGAAGTAGAAGATTTTGCCGCGGTCGCGCTCGAAAGCAACTCCGCTGCGAAAGACATTGCCGCCCTCGTACCAGGACATAAAGACAATCTTTCCATCCTGCGGAATATCAAAGGGTTCCCCATACATCTCGTGGTGCGGAATCACAAAGGTCTCCGGAATGCCCTGGGCAATCGGGTGCGAAGGCGACACCACCCAAATCCGCTCCTTTTCACCGACTTCACGCCAGCGCAGACGGCAGGCCGTCCCCATCAGACGTCGGAAAATCTTCGACAGATGCCCCGAATGCAGCACCACCAACCCCATACCGGCCAGCACCCGCTTTTGAATCCTGTCAACCAGTTCATCATTGACCTCTGCATGTGCACAGTGCCCCCACCAGACCAAGACATCGGTCGTCTGCAAGACCTCATCCGGGAGCCCCTGCCCTGGTTCATCCAGCGAAACCGCCCGTATAACCAGATCTTCCGCCGCTAGGTGCTGCGCCAAAGTCCGGTGCAAACCTTCAGGATAATGCCTTCGGATAAAGTCGCCGGCAGGCGATTGTTCCTGCTCGTGTTTAAACTCATTCCAAATCGTTACATTGATCGTAGCCATATTTCAATCTCCCTTTCCTGGAAAGCAGGCTCATCCGTCAAAGCAGCAAACCCTATAAAATTTTCGTGCCTTTTCGTGTCTTTTCGTTGTTAAAAACCTTCAGCCATGACCGGTTCGATTTCCATCCAGGCGCAGAATTGCAGCAGTTCGTCTTTGATGTCGGCATGGATGACCGTATAGTGGTGCTCGAAGCCTTTCATCATGATGGTATCAACCAGTTTTCCCACTGGCACATCGAAGCGGATTCGCAACGGATTGCCGCGAATGAACGGCTCGGTATCGACGGCGGTTCCAGAAGCGATCAGCATCCGGAAATGTCCATCCACATCCTGATCGAGTTTTGCCAGGGTTATCCTGCCTGCTTTCAGCGAAAAATCATTGCTGACTCCTTTTTTGTCCCCGCCATCGACTCGGAAATGCAGCCGGTATTCGGTCTCTTCAAACTTCCGGCATAGGGAAGTGGGCGCGGCGCCGCAGTGCCAGACTACACCGCTGTTGTCCTTTTCATCGTAGGAAATCAAATCGACAAACAGGGGCAGGCCGCCACCGGCCAGCGCTTGCAGGATCATCATCGTAAGCGCTCCGGGGACATCCCCTTCGCAGCTGGTCGGGATGCCATTGTCATTGAGCATGCCAATCACCGCGCAGGGGGCGATGCCGAATATATCAGAGGTCTCCGGCCAGCAGCGTATGGCAAGGGCATCCAGATTGTATTTCTTCGCCATAGCCTTGAAGGAAGCAAACATCTTGGCTGCCAATTCCAGTTCCGCATCCGGCACACAACAGACTTTTGCCGCGGATTTTTTCACGACTGCCCTGCCCTCGGCAAGCTGTTCCTCGCTTAACTTGCCTGCAGTATCCATCATTTCCAGCAGATCACTGACTTCCACCGCCGTGCCAAAGTGTGTGCGCAGCTTCATCTCGTCAAAGTTAGATGTGTAGAAGCCCGGCACGCGACCGCCAACCAAACCAATCCGAAGACTTTTCAGCATCGTGATACAACGCGCCGCCGCAATATACTTTTGCAAGGCAGCCGGTGTCTCCGCCGGGAGCACCTTCAAATAGCCGTATTGCTTGGCCATGCGGCGCATGACGAAAGCCCCCAGATTCGCCCCGCAGAAGGAGTTCTGTTCCCACATTTTGCCGGCGCAGGCCTCCTCCGGGTTGGCCAGCAAGACCACAGGTGCTTGTATCCGGGAAGCGATCAGCGGGATCAAGGCGCCGGACGGAAAAGTGACAAAATGCATGACCAGCAAGTCGATCCCTTCTCTGTTCAAGACTGCACAGGCTTCTTCCGCCTCCGCCTCACTGGTGATCAAACCAGCAGCCTGAACCAGACGGCAACCAGGCAGTTCCGATAAAAACTTGGCGGTGTCCGCCGCAATCTTGTCAATTCTTGCCGTGCGCCAGCTGAGTTTAGACAAGGCCAGATAACCAATTCGAACGGTTTTCATAGTACTCCTTTTTTGTTGTTATGCAGATTTCGAATATCACTTGAGGACATTTTTGGGAAAAATGTTATTTACTAAAAAATATACCTTTCAACAGCATTTGCAAATAAAGAAAATGAACCTATCTTTACACAAAACGAACATCAAAACGAATACGCCACCCCACCTGCCCCCTGCACCCTGCACCCCGCACCCTGCACCCCGCACCCTGCCCCCTGCACCCTGCCCCCTGCCCCCCGCACCCATGGATTACTTCAGCGGCTTGAATTTCAGTATGACCGGATCGACTGCGCGGCACGTTGATTATGTGCACAATGAACCCTTGTATTACGGAGTTCAGTTCAACTATCACGGTCCCTTGCGTCTGCAGATCAACAATGGGCGTGAATACCGCGTGGAGGGTTCCTATGCCTTTCTTACCCACCCGGGGGCGGTCTTTCGATATGGCGCAATCAATGGAGTCCCTCGACACCATAACTTCATCTGCACTTATGGCAAACGAATCGAGCATTATCTGCAAAGCGGACTCTTTCCTCTAAACGCCGATCCGCCCCTGGTCTATATTCGAAATGCGGATAAATTTCTGCGGACGATGCTGACCATCATCGAGCTGATTCGGCTGCCCGGTACGGTCTCGCCGCGCGCAGTATTGCTATTTGAAGACCTCCTGCTGCAAATGCATGAGGCACTCCGCGATGAACCTAGAAATCCCCCTTGGCAAGCCACCTATCTGACTGGGCTGATCGAGCAAATCAGCGCCAGACCGGAGGGCGCCTGGGATTTCCAGGCCGAAGCCGCACGGTGCCATGTAACCAGCACGCATTTCCGGCGCATCTTCAAGGAAATCGCCGGCATGCCGCCTCAGCAATTCCTGATCCAGAACCGCCTGCGAAAAGCAGCACAAGAACTGATCCACACCCAGGAACCAGTCAAGACCATCGCCGCAAACGCCGGCTTCGACAACCCATTCTACTTCTCAAGGCTGTTCCGCCAGAAATATCAGGCATCACCAATCCAATACCGCAGAGAATTCACATCGAACGAAACAACCCCTCCCCGGGAAATCTAAAATGTATGAGTGAAGTTAGGTAATCGAGGAATTCTTTTTGAACAACAGTTGTAAAACAAGCCCCTGTCGCCCGGCTTCATCGACGCTTTGCGGGAAATCTAAAACTCACTTTAGATTTCCCGGGATTCTGATTGATTCGCCTTGCATTTGCTTTTGATGCGTGTGATATTATATGCGATTGGAGGTTTCGATGCACTACATTCACCGCAATTTAGCTGTTTCATTTCTGGAAGCCGATAAGCTTTTTCCGGTATTATTGCTGACTGGTGCCCGTCAAGTTGGGAAAAGCACTTTTCTTCATCATCTGGCGTCTTCCGACCGCAGAATTGTCACGCTGGATGATCTTGAGTTGCGTATACAGGCTCAGGAGGATCCGAAGCTTTTTCTGATGAATCATCCGGCACCGTTGCTGATTGATGAAGTCCAGTATGCTCCGCAACTTTTTCCGTATATCAAGATAAAAGTTGACGAGGCGCGGCGAGAGTCTCCGGAAAAAGCCAATGGGTTGTATTGGCTGACTGGCAGCCAGCAATTCAAAATGATGAAGGGAATTACGGAGTCCCTTGCCGGACGTGTCGGGATTTTTCAAATGCAGGGGCTTTCCTGGCAGGAATTGACTGGTCGGTTTGAAAAGCCGTTTCGTCCGGACTTGTTTTCCGCCCCCCGGATGCAAGCATTGTCGCCCGATGAACTCTATTTGCGCATCTGGCGCGGCAGTTTTCCCGAGGCGGAAAAATTTAGCAACGAGCAACTGCCGACCTTTTACCGTTCCTATGTCCAGACGTACCTCGAGCGTGATGTCCGTGACCTCACGCAAGTCGCCGACACAGAATCCTTCTATCGCTTTCTTCAGGCGGTTGCCGGCAGGCAGGGGCAATTGTTGAATTATTCCGCGCTGGCGGAAAGTGCGGGGATCAGCCAGCCCACCGCCAAGCAATGGCTTAACATCCTGGTTGCTTCAGGGCTGGTCTACTTGTTGCAACCATACAGCTCGAACCTGAACAAGCGGCTGACCAGCATGCCAAAGATTTATCTGCTTGATTGCGGCCTGGCAGCCTACCTCTCGAAATGGTCCTCCGCTGAAGTTCTCGCAGCCGGCCATATGAGCGGTGCGTATTTTGAAGCATGGTGCATTGGCGAGATTATCAAGGGCTACCTGAACTGTGGCAGAGAACCGCCCTGCTTCTTCTACAGGGATTGCGACCAGAATGAAATCGATCTGCTCATCGAGGAGAACGGGGTCTACCACCCGGTCGAATTCAAAAAGGCGGCGATCATCCGAAGAGAAGATGTCAAAGCCTTCGAAAAAGTCAAAAAAATTCCTCTTGGCATGGGAGCAGTCGTTTCCATGTCCGATAAAGACATGCTGCTAACCGAAAATTGCCGGATGATCTTTGCCGGCTTCCTGTAGCCTCCATCCAAAAAGGTTTTTAACCACGAACCACACGAAAAAACACGAAAATTTTTATAGGGTGTTGTTGCTTTGACGGATGAGATTGCACGCGAATTTGTGATCTGGTCTGTTGCTTTCTCCGACTGATCAGTCGGATCGGTCGGATCGGACGGATCGGCGATGTTGGGATTAGCCCTGAAAGGCGCGACATAATCTCTGTCCATCGTCCATCGTCCATTGTCCATTGTCCATTGTCCATTGTCCATTGTCCATCGTCCATTGTCCATCGTCCATTGTCCATCGTCCATTGTCCATTCAGCAGTCCATTCTTGTCCATTCAGTCCATCGTGTCCATTCTTGTCCCTGTCCATCGTCCATAAAAAATCTTTCACAAAAAAGAAGAAATCGAGTGATAGTAGCACGAAATTTTGAGGAGTAGTATGTCCACACCTGTTGAAATCACTCCAGAAGCCCTCGAACAAATTTTCAAGCGGGACGATATCCGCGGCCTATGGCCGGATGTCCTCAACTCCGAAGTCGCTTTTCTGCTAGGGGAGGCTTTATTTGAGCTTCTGGCGCGACGCGGGCTTCCAGGCACTCTGGTTCTTGGTCATGATGCCCGCAAGGGTTCCTATGACCTGAGTCTGGCCTTTCTGCGAGGCTTCAGCCAGCCGGGCGGCAGTGCGCAGTTTCTCGGGCTGGTATCCTCGGAACAGTTGTATTACGCATGTGGGAGGTATGCGGAGCGTTATTCTGCCGGAGTGATGATTACCGCCTCCCATAACCCGAAAGAATTCAACGGCATGAAATTCATTCACGGCGGGGGACTGCCTTTCAGCCGCGAAGACCTCGATGCCCTGAAAAAATCCTTGCAGGAAAAACTCGATCCGCCGAAGGTGCATCAGATTGGCAAGGAATTTGCGGATCATCTGCTCACTTTGGCCGGATTCGCAGAAAGCACGGCTTCCCGCCCGAGGGTCACTGCGGTCATTGCTGCCGGCAACGGGGTGGGCGCGGTTGCCTTTGCGCCGCTGGCTGAACGCCTGAAAGCACAGGGTTTCCGATTTTTCTTTCTGGATCCGGAACCCGATGGCGACTTTCCACTTGGGGTTCCCAATCCCCTGATGCCGGAACAAATCGAGCGCCTGGGCAACGAAGTGCGCCGCAAAAACGCCGATTTGGGAATTGTTTTTGACGGTGATGCAGACCGAGCCGGCTTTGTCGACCAAGATGGTCGCGAAATCATCCCGTCCCAGGTCTTTGCGCTGGTTGCCCGGCAAAAGCTGGCGCAAAACCGTTTGAAAAATCCACTGCTGATGCGGAACCTCTGTTCGAGTCAACTGTTGCAGAATTTGTTCGGGAATCCCGCTTCCGGCGTCGAGCTACTGGACACACCGGTTGGGCACGGGCAGATCAAGCAACTGATGCGACACCCCAGATTCCGGGAGCGCATCCTCTTTGCCGGGGAACATTCCGGACATTACTTCTACCCGGAATTCTTCTCCGTCGACAGCGGTTTTCTGACGGCCTTGGCTCTGCTCGCGGAAGTGCGCCGCCTGAAAAAACAAAAGACAGAATTGCCGCAGTTGCTGACCGGATGGCGGAAAAACTACCAATGGAGTGGGGAAATCAATTATCTGCTGCCGGATCGGGCTGCGGTCAACGTCGTGCTCGAGGAACTCGAACAGCATTTCGGCAAGCTTCCGGATACCCGACGCCAGGGCATCGCCTTGGACCCCGAACTCGGCCTGTTCCGCGTCTTCGACCTGAATGGCGAATACACCCCCGAAAGCCGCGATTTCCCAGACTTGAAAATCATCCAGCAGACTCCGGGTGAGCAATCAGGCTGGTGGTTCGTCGTCAGGCCCTCCGGCAATGAAAGCAAACTGCGCCTGAACTTCGAAAGCTGGAACCTGAAAAAAGATGCCGCAAACAAAATCACCAGGGAAATCTCCCGCATACTGGCACAAAACCAGGCCAAGAAGACATCGTGAAAGAATTTTTTTAACCACGAACCACACGAAAAGGCTTGGCGTGGGCTGGCGTCCACAACCTATTCAAACGGCAAAATGAGTGTTTTAAATGGACAGGGACACGAATGGACATCATGGACATCATGGACGCGATGGACTTGACGTTTAATGGACGAATGGACAGGCACAAAAAAATGTCACCTGCTGTACGTGTCCATTCCTAATCCATCGTCCATCGTCCATCGTCCATTGTCCATTCAGCAGTCCATTCTTGTCCATTCCGTCCAATTCCGTCCATTTTTGTCTCTGTCCCTCGTCCATATTTTATTTTTTCATTCGAGCGTTTATATTAAGCAAACATCTTTTACGTTTAAGCGTCTTGTTTTCCAGGAATCCCCAATCATGTCCCATCAATTAGCTGGCAAAAAGCCGCCTGTCGAAATGCTAGTGAATATTCCCAGGCTGATTGCTCAATATTACGCTGGGAAACCCGATCCAAACGAGTCCGCCCAGAAAGTGGTTTTTGGCACCTCTGGACACCGCGGGAGTTCGTTAAAGTTGACTTTTAACGAAGACCACATCCTGGCGATCACCCAGGCAATCTGCAATTATCGCAAGAAAGCGGGGATATCCGGGCCGCTTTTCCTGGGCATGGATACGCATGCGCTGTCCGAATCGGCACATATCAGCGCCTGTGAAGTCCTCGCTGCCAATGAAATTCCAACTTTCTATGCCGCCGACAACGCTTTCACTCCCACCCCGGCCGTCTCGCGAGCCATCATAGCATACAACCGCAACCGGAAAAATGCGCTGGCCGACGGGATTGTCGTCACCCCTTCGCACAACCCACCCGGAGATGGCGGCATCAAATACAACATGCCGCACGGTGGTCCTGCGGACTCGGAGACCACCAGCTGGATCGCGGCGGAAGCCAACCGCCTGCTGAAAGGAAAGTCCGCTGAAATCAAACGCATGACCTATGCCAAGGCATTGCAGTCCGGTCATCTCAAATCCTTTGACTATTGCACCCCATACGTGCAAAACCTCAAAAATATCATCGATATGGAGGCGATCCGCAGCAGCGGCTTGCGCATGGCCGCCGATGCCTTGGGCGGGGCAGCGCTGGGCTACTGGATTCCGATTGCTGAACAGTATGGACTCGATCTGACGCTTTTCAATGGCAACCCCGACCCGACTTTCCGCTTCATGCCGCTTGATCATGACGGCAAAATCCGCATGGATTGTTCGTCCCCCAAAGCGATGGCCGGCCTGCTCAAGCTGAAAAATTCCTTTGACATTGCTTTCGGCAATGATCCTGACGCCGACCGCCACGGCATCGTTACACCTGGCAGCGGGCTAATGAACCCGAACCACTATCTCGCCGTCGCCATCGACTACCTGTTCAATCACCGCCCGGATTGGTCGAAGAACGTTGCGGTTGGCAAAACAGTCGTCACCAGTTCCATGCTTGACCTGGTCGCCAAACGATGTCGGCGAAAACTGCTGGAAGTGCCCGTCGGCTTCAAATGGTTTGTCGACGGCCTCAGCAAGGGTGATCTTGCCTTTGCAGGTGAAGAAAGTGCCGGGGCGACTTTCATCTGCCGCGATGGCTCGCTATGGAGCAGCGACAAGGATGGAATCATCCTGGCCTTGCTCGCCGCTGAAATCACTGCTGTCACCGGAAAAGACCCGGGACAGCAATACCATGCCCTCGAAAACGAATTCGGCAAACTCTTCTATGGCCGCCAGGACAGCCCGGCTACCGAAGAACAAAAGGCGAGACTGGCCGCCCTTACTCCCGAATCTATTGCGGTGCAAGAAATTGCCGGAAGCAAGGTGCTGACAAAGCTGACCTGCGCCCCCGGCAACAATGAACCCATTGGCGGATTGAAAGTAGTCACGGAAAACGGCTGGTTCGCCATACGCCCATCCGGCACAGAAAACATCAGCAAGATTTATGCGGAAAGTCGCTTGGGAAACAAACACCTAAAGCAACTTTTCGAAGCAGCAGAAAAAATCTGATTCACACTCCGCAATTGCGGAATCTCCCGCTCCCCCCTCTCTCAATTACAGGAATAATCATGCGCGACGAGAAACTGGTTGTTGGAGTCATTGGCTGCGGTGCCTTCGCCTGGGCACAGGATTTCCTGAATTTCGCCGCCAATCCCCATTGTCTGACCAAATACTGCTGTGACATTTCCCTCGAACGGGCTAAAGCCACCGCAGAAAAGTTCGGGGTGCCAATAGCTACCAGCCGTATGGAGGATGTCATTGATGATCCGGAAGTCGACCTGATCAAGATCAGCACCAGCCATGAGGCACACCTGCCGATTATTGAAGCAGCAGCCGCCAAGGGCAAACATATCTTCTGCGAAAAACCGATGGCTCTCGAGGAACTTGAAGCGATGGCCATCATCCGGGCAGTACGTCGCCATGGGGTCAAACTCTGTGTCGACATGAACCGGCGCATGGCGCCATCAATGCATGCGCTCCGTAAAGCCTGGCTCGAACAATGCCGCGCACCTAAGCATCAGCCATGGCGTTTTATCGAAAAGGAACGCCCCTTGCTGGCAGAGGAAAAAGTCTCGCACTTCCTGATGAACATTCAAGATGAAAGCAGCTCATACCGCCCCATCCACCTGGACCCTTTCCACGGCGGAGGGGAAATCCTCGGCGAAACAACCCACTGGCTCGATTTGGCAAGCTGGTTTTTTGCCCCGCAAAAACCCATCGAGATTCTCGCCTGGGGGTCGCCGCGGCTTAGCCACGGCATCAATCTGAAATTTGAAAAAGGCGACAGCGCGACCATCATTTTCAGCTGTTGCGGGACCTTCGACTTTCCCAAGGAAATGTATCAAATCACTAGCAATGCTGCGCTCTTCTGCAATAATTTCTTCGTCGAAAATCAATACTACGGCATCCCCGGCGCACAGCCGGAAATCTTCCCGCTGCAACACGATGGTCTGCCGGACATTGGCACCCAAGGAGGGCTGGACGGTTACCTGGCCAAGGCGGAAGCCCAGCGCCGCAATTGCAGCAACCTGAAATTTGCCTCGGCACCTCTACTGGTCGACAAGGGGCATCGCAATATGCTCGATGGCTTTGTCGACGCGATCCTTAACAACACCCCATCGCCCTGCGATGAGTTGGCCGGCTGGACGGCCGTCTATCTCGCACTGCTGGCAATTCAATCCATTGAACTGCGGCAGGCACTGCCGGTTCTGGTACATAAACTAGACCCCTGCTTGGCTGTCTGATCCAACCGCATACGAAACTGGAGTTCCATAACCATGCAAAAATCCCCCAAAAATGAACAGCCTAAAAACTGTCCTGAACAAACAGTGACTACTGAAGCCTTGCGCAAGGGCTTCCTGCGCCATCTACACTATACCTTAGGCGCCAGCCATCTGCAGCAAAGCGACCGGGAACGCTACTTGAGCTTCTCACTGGCTTTGCGGGATCAGCTGATTCAACGCTGGATCGATACCCAAGATTCATACCATCTGGCCAAGACGCGACGGGTATACTACCTGTCGATGGAATTCCTGATGGGTCGCATGCTGGACAATAATGCCAGCAACCTGCTTTGCCGGGACACCTGCCGGGAAATGCTTCAGGAACAGAAACTCTGCTGGGAGGACATGCAGGAATTCGAGCGCGATCCCGGCCTGGGAAATGGCGGCCTGGGACGCCTGGCGGCCTGCTTTCTGGACTCGGCCGCAACCATGGGGCTGCCATGTCAAGGCTATGGACTGCGCTATGACTACGGACTCTTCCGGCAGAAGATTGTCAATGGCTTCCAAGTCGAAGAGCCGGACTTCTGGCACCAGGATGGCTACCCATGGGAAATCAAACGCCAGGACTTTGCCACCACCATCGGCTTCGGCGGCACCGTTGCCCAGGTTGATGAAAATGGGCGCAAGGCATGGCACTGGTTCCCCAGCGAAATGGTCACTGGCGTGCCTTATGATGTCCCGATCATCGGGTATGGGGGCAAAACGGTCAACATCCTCCGGCTTTGGTCAGCCAAGGGCACGAAGGAATTTGATTTCACTACCTTTAATCAGGGTGCCTATACGGAAGCGGTCACCAACAAGATTTTCGCCGAAAATCTGACGAAGGCCCTTTATCCGAACGACAATGTCGCCCAGGGACGCGAGCTGCGTGTGCGCCAGCAATACTTCTTTGTCGCCTGCACCCTGGCTGATATTTTCCGGCAGTTCGAGTCAGAAAACCCTGACTATTTCCAGCTCCCGCAAAAAGTATTTATACAGCTCAATGAGACACATCCGGCTCTGGTCATACCGGAGCTGATGCGCATTCTGATTGATCAGAAAGGTCTTGAATGGGAAGCCGCCTGGGCGATCACCCGGGCCTGTACCGCCTATACGAATCATACGACGCTGCCGGAAGCTCTCGAAAAATGGAGTGTTGCCCTGTTCAGCAAACTGCTTCCGCGGCACATGCAGATCATCTTCGAGATCAACAGCCGCTTCATGCATGAGCTCAGCCAGCGCTTTCCAGGGGATCAAGCCAGGATGCAGCGCATGAGCATCATCGAAGAAGGAAATGTGCAGAAAATCCGCATGGCCAATCTGGCCATCATCGGCTCGAAATACACCAATGGGGTCGCCGAAATCCATACCACGATCCTGAAGAAAACCCTGTTCCGGGATTTTGTCGAATTGTGGCCGGAAAAATTTCAGAACAAGACGAACGGGATCACACAACGACGCTGGCTGCTGCAATGCAACCCGGCTCTCGCCAACCTGATCAGTACGCGCTTGGGCAAGGGCTGGATTCGTAATCTCGAGGAGTTGCGCAAACTTGAAGACTTCCTTGATGACGATGCATTTCTCGCTGAATTCCAGGCGATCAAAGTCGCCAACAAGAAGAATCTGGCCAAATACATCCTCGAGCAGTATGGGATGAAAGTCAATCCGAATTCTCTGTTTGATGTGCAAGTCAAGCGCCTGCATGAATACAAGCGGCAACTGCTTCAGGTGCTGTATATCATCATTCAATACCGCAGATTGCTCAAGGATCCCAGCCTGCACATTCAGCCGCGCACGTTCATTTTCGGTGCCAAGGCGGCAGCAGGCTACGATATGGCCAAACGTATCATCGGCCTGATCCATGGTGTCGCCAAAGTCGTCAACAACAATCCGGCCGTTAACAAATACCTCAATGTCGTTTTTCTGCCGGATTACCGCGTCTCGCTGGCTGAAAAAATCATTCCTGCTGCGGATTTGAGCGAGCAGATTTCACTGGCCGGCACGGAGGCCTCCGGCACCGGCAACATGAAACTGATGCTCAATGGTGCAATCACCATGGGCACCCTGGACGGCGCCAACGTCGAAATTCTCAAGGAAGTCGGCGAGGAGAATATCTTTATCTTCGGCATGACGGCTCAGGAAGTCGCCGAGCGTCGCCGGAATTATTCTCCATGGGACATCATTCACAGCGATCCGGAAATCGAGGATGCCGTTGACTGCATCCGTCAAAACATGTTCAGCCCCCTGAATCCGGATGTCTATGCCCCCATCGTGCGGACGCTGCTGGATTTTGGCGATCATTTCATGGTCCTGGCCGATTTGCGCAGTTTTATCGACACCCAGGAAAGGGTCTCGATGCTCTATCAAAACCCGAAAGAATGGTATCGGAAAGCATTGCTCAACACCGCACGTTCCGGGAAATTCTCGTCGGATCGGACGATCCAGGAATACGCCAGCGAAATCTGGGATCTGCCCCCATTCGATGTTGACGAATTCCTCGCCTCCGAGCAGTACCAAAACCCCAACGCCTAATAACGATTTTTTAACAACGAAAAAACACGAAAAGGCACGAAAATTTTATAGGGTTGTTGCTTCGACGGATGGAATTGCACGCGGTTTAAAAAGTAGCGCAACCGTCCCGGTTGTGAATGATGTTTGCCATCCCAGCTTAACTAAGCCTGGGGTGGGGAAGTTCTCCAAAGACAGTGCCTTGTAAAGGCACCACAATCATTCGGATCGGTCGGAAAGTCCCTCGTCCATTCCATTCTTGTCCATCGTGTCCATTTTGTCCATCCCTGTCCATGTCCATCGTCCATCCTTCCAAGCTGATTTTATTTGATCTGGATGGCACGCTTTACCTCAGCGGCGTGCTTTATCCGGGCGTTCGGGAACTGATCGAGAAACTGTCTCATTCCCGCTTGCAGTATGGTTTTCTGACCAATAACAGCATGATTGGACCGGATGATTATTACCGCAAGCTGAAAGACCTCGGGCTGATTCTGACGCCGCATAATGTTGTCACCAGTTGCGAGGCCAGCTGCCTGATGCTCGAAGGCATGAATCTGGGTCCCGATATCTATATCCTGGGCACCCAGAAATTCCGGGCATTCCTGGAAAGTCAGGGCTATCGTCATACGGTTGATCAGCCCAGTGCGCTGCTGATCGGTTTCGATACCGAATTAACCTATCAGAAGCTGACCGAGGCGGCTCGGCTCGTCCTGGCCGGTGTACCGATTGTGGCGTCGCATCCCGATACCATCTGCCCGGGTGATCTGCCCGATGCCGGCCTGCTGCTGGAATACTTCAAAGCCGTCAAGCCCGGCACGATTATTCAGGCCATCGCCGGGAAACCACACCACTGGCTTGTCGAACTGCTCGAGCAACGATTCCAGGTCAAGCGCAACGAAATCATCATGGTCGGCGACCGCGTCCAGACCGATATGCGCTTCGCGGCTAATTTCGGCATGCGGTCAATGCTCGTGCTTAATGGACAGCCACAACCCGAACTCGGAGATATCCGACCGGATGTCATCGTCCCGAATATCGCACAGCTCCTCGATGAATTCTGGCCGGAAAACTTAGGCTGGTGCTAATTTTAACAACGAAAAAACACGAAAAGGCACGAAAGTTTTATAAGGGTTGGCGGCTTTGACGGATGGGATTGCTTGCGGATTTGTGATTTTGGCTGTTGTTTTCTCCGACGGATCGGTCAGATCAGCCGGATCGGCATAATGCTTTGCGCCGTAGGCGCTTAACCATGCTTAACCCCAGACTTTAGTCTGGGGTGAGGAACCCACCCAACGGCAGTGCCTTGTAAAGGCACCACAATCACATGACGAAATGATGCGGTAAATATTTTTGCGGTTAGGGGTTCTGAATCCAATAGCCTTTGCTAGAATCAATCTCTTCCGGAACCTGATAACGGTCAGCAGCCCAGCCGTATGTATTGGCGGGGACTTCACCTGTATTTTTCTTCTCGCCTGTGAAATTCCAGCCGGAATGGCGCACGGGCCAATCTGTGGCAAGAGGTTCATATCCTAAAACCTTCAGAGTGTTTCCTTCGACATCTCCATCTTTATAAAACACCCAGAAGGCTTCGCCGCAATGGATATCACCGCCTTTGACATACGTCCGTCCGGACAAAGTCATGCGAGGAAGTGCATTTAATTCCTCCCAATTGTCATCTTCACGCGGAGTGTCCTCATAGACAATGATCGGCAGGTGCAGCAGATTCCAGCCAGGCTGAAAAGTGTAGGTGACTTCTGCTTCCACAGTCGATTTTTCCGGCGCCGGAACATATTTGATCGTATATTGACCAGCAGCAAGTTGATTGGACTCTGCCCCATCAAAAATATTTAACAGCTCGTTTTCTCCTTGGTATAATTTCAATGATCCGCCTGCGCCGGGAAGTGCTCCGCCCAGCAAAGTAAAATGCAAAATACAATCGGTTCTAATAACAAGAGTCCAATCTGTTTTCTTCTTGTTTTCGGTAAAGAAAACATCCCAGGCCTTGGCAACATGCAGAATGTAGAAATCCACGGGATTTGTTCCATCCACCGTACCTGGAGGCAGATCAGTTCTTACGTAAACATTACTTACATCCGCACAAGTCCCAAATAGTAACTCCATCGAAACACCCGTTGTCGGGCTGTTGATCTTAACGCAAAAATCAATCGGTTGAATTTCCGGAATGGCTTGCAAATCCTCAAAATAGTCCTCCATCTCAGTCGGTTCAGTCCAAGCAAGCCCGCAGATCATCATCAGGAAAATAAAGGAAAAAATTGCTGTTTTATTCATGGCAGGTTCCTGTATATTGAAAAAATTCGACTGATCATTCCTCATGGCAACACAGCAAGATTCATGCCATGAAGTGACGCAAGTTTTGTCTGCAAAACCTGTTTTTTCTTCTCATTTTTCGCAAATCTGCGAAAATTTGTGATGAAACTTGCAATTGCCAATCAGTATTGTCCTTGTACAAAATATAACCTAAACTCTTCTTTTTGCGAAAAGAGTATGGACGAGGGACTTTCCGACCGATCCGTCGGAGAAAAAACAAACCCGTGCGCATATCCGCGTGCATTCATATCCACCTGAACAATAGCCCTATAAAAATTTTCGTGGCTGTTCGCTCTTTTCGTTGTTCAAAAATATTTTAGCTTGCAAAATCCACTTTTGCATAGTATGCTAATGGCGACTCCACATAATTGATAAAATACGACCTGTACCATGATTGCAACGACAGGAGGTTCATGATGCGCCGGAAACACACCTGCCTCTGCCTGATGATGTTGGTTCTGCCTTTTCTGACCGTCCGGATTCCGGCGCAAAGCGGTGCCACCGGCTTGCTCGAACTGCCCCCCGCCGAGAAGGAGCGCATCCTCGAGAGTTTCGATGTCTGGGAGGCGGCTCCGACCCGGGATGCACTGCCCGCCAGGGTTGTCAATACGCGATATCTGCCGACCGTCGGCGACCAAGGCACTTTAGGCATCTGCGGCTCCTTTGCTGTCTATTATTATCTCTACAGCTATTATTTCGCCAAGGCCAGGAATCTGGATACCCGCCCGGACCCGGAAACATCCCCTGAATATATCTCCAGTCCCGCCTGGGGTGTCTTGATGGCGCCGCACGTTGCGGTCCTCCAGGATGGCTCCTATATTCCGGATGGTGCCTCGCCTCTGAAAAGCATAGAATCGATCATCAACTTCGGCACGCTGTCCTGGGAGGAAATGCCCTACAGCGATGACAAGGACAAACCTGCTAAAGACAAATTCTACCGGCAGCCTCCGACAGTGGCGCAGATGAAGGCGGCGCTTCGCCACAAGGGCGCTCGCGGCAGCACCCTGAACGCCATCAATACTCCGGACGGCTTGCAGAATCTGAAGCGATTTCTTTCCCAGGGCAACATCGCGATTGCCACCTGGAGTTCACCGCTGACCACCAACTTTGACTCTTACCCAAACCCCACGGAATACGTCACTATAGACGGCATCGGCCAAGTCGGCAACGTCAACAACCAGGTTTACGCCTGGCCTTCAGAGGCCGGTGGTCGCGGTGTCGGTCACGCGGTGAACATTGTCGGCTACGACGACAGCATCAGCTACCGGAACAAGAGCGGCGAAGCGTGCCGGGGCGCCCTGCTGATCGTCAATTCCTGGGGAACCACTTGGGGCGTCAGCCCGGCCGCCGGCATCGAAGCCGGCTTCATGTGGCTGGGCTATGAGGCCGTTTTACTCCACGGAAGGTTGAGCGGACAGGCGTATGCGATCGCGGCGCACGGTGAAGATTATCAGCCCTTGCTGCTGGGAACCTGCCAATTCCAAGACCTGACGGGGAATTGGATGACGCAAGTCATGGAGCACGATGTGCGCTGGCCTGGCCTTTTGACTGCCCAAAGCAACGGGGCGTCGCTGGCGATTACCTTCCCGTCCAATGAGTACATCACGAAAAGCAACACGGAGACTCCGGATATCATCGAACAGCTCCTTGATCTGTCCAATATGGCGGACAGTTCTTTTCCGGCTCTCACCTTGCAGTGCACCCTGACCACTCCCGATCCCGTCGGCAAGATCACTGGCTTGACGATTGAACGCCGCGAACTGGCTGGCGGCGTCTGGACGGAAAGCCGCAGCGCAGTGCCTGAGGTTGACTTCACCGTGCAGCGCTTCAGCGATTCCTATCCGGCTTTCAGCGCCGGCATCAACATGCTGCAGGAGCGCGACATCGGCCTCGGGGAGCTGCATCCGCAGACCGGCAGCAGCGCCTGGGGCGACGCCAATGGCGACGGCTTCCCCGATCTGGCCATCGCCTCCCTGCAGAAAAAAGCAGACGGCACGTTGAAAGTTCTCCACCGGGTCTATCTGAACAACGGCGCCGGCGGCTTCCAAGCTGATCCCATAGCCTTGCCGCTGCCTGCCGGTGAAAATCGCCTCGCCTCGCTTTGCGAGTTGCTCTGGGTGGATATTGACAACGACGGCGATCTGGACATTGTAGCCAGCAACGGTATAGCCACCTACATCTTCGAAAACAATGGGCAGGCAAGCTTCAGTTTGTCGCATACCCTGCCCTATGCCGGCGGCGGACCGGGGACAGTTGCCAGCGCCGATTTCGACCTTGACGGGCGTCCCGACCTGGCCATTGCCGCAACAACCAGTGCCGGCGGAACGCTCATTCTGTTCCAGACCAGCCCCGGCGCATTCACATCCTATCCCATCGGTATGCGCAGCAGCGAAAGTGTCGCCATGGGGATTCGTGCTTCGGCGATGGCGGTCGGCGACATCAATGGCGACGGCCTGCCGGACCTGGTCGCCGGCGGCGGGGAAGGCGGCGGAATGCAAAACCTGATCTGGTACCAGAATAACGGCGATTACACCTTCACCCCCAGACGACTGTCGCTGCCTGCCTTGCCGCATTTCAGCATTGCCATTGCCGACTTTGATGGCGACGGCTGTGATGACATCCTCTACAGCGCCGGCAACAACAGCGGCCAGCACCTCAATGGCGTGCTCCGGGGCAGAAGCGAGGGACTGCCGACGCCAGTCTCCCTGCAAAGCGGGCTGCCCCCTCTCTGGGGTGGGCGCGTCCTCTGGGCAGACCTGAACAACGACGGCCGACCGGAAGCCGTCATCAGCGGCATCGAAAACGATGGACACACTACCTCCGCTCATGGCTACGGTAGACTCGACCTCTACCCTCGCGATCAATACTACCGACATTACACGCGCGTGCTTGTCTGGAACAGCGACGAGCAAGAGTTCCAGGACAGCGGCATGACTCTGCCGTCCACCGTCGGCTTCTCAGGCCCCGCCATCCTCAGTGCCGCCGATTTTGACAAGGACGGCGATATTGATCTGCTCAGTGGCGGAGTCCTGACCACAAAAGCCGACTTCTATATGGAACAGGGACCGGGCGCGGATATCTGCAGCATGATTTTCCTGGAAAACCGCGCCTGCGGATATTTCGCCAGTGAACGCCCCAATGCTCCTCCCGCCGTTCCAGTCGGCTTGAATGCCGCCGCAGAGGGAAACGGCAAAGTCAGCTTCAGCTGGCCGCCGCCTGCGGATGATTCCACGCCGGCAGGCGCACTGCGCTACCTCCTGCAGGCCGGAACCGCTCCCGGCCAGTACAACCTTTGCAGCGGCAATGCACCGGCTGGACTGCCCGGGCAACTGCTGAAGTCGCCGGTGACCTTGCGCGGCCTGCCGGCAGGAAAAATCTACTGGCGGGTGCGGGCTGTTGACGCCGGCGGCAGGATGTCCGCCTGGAGCATTGAGCAAAGCGTCACCGCCTACGGCTCGGAAGCGCCCCCGGTGCCCGGGGAACCTTTGCCGGAAGTCGCTCCGCCAGACGGTAACGTCACCGTAAAAATCCTCGATACTGATGGCGGCACCGCCGGAGGCTATGTCCTTGGCGGCGGAACGGTCAGTCCCGGCACCACGATCCTGCTGAAGGCCTTTCCGCGCCCCGGCTGGCGCTTTTCCCATTGGGAAGGCGAGGTGTATTCGCCGCTGGCCCGGAAAACCAAAATGCTGGTCTTCAGCGATGCGGTGGTCACTGCCCGCTTTGTGCCGGACCGCAATCTGCTCCATACGGCAGTTGGCCATACGGCCTTGCGCGACCGCAAGGGCCATGTCTGGGCCTGGAGCGACACGTTCAGCGAAGCCAGAACAGGGCCGGCCTGGCTGCAAGGGCAGGACGGCTTGCCCGCGCTCGCAGCTGTCGGCTCGCAAGCCGCAACCTGGCTGGGCGCCAATGACGCCCACACCTTTTTCGGAGTCTCAAGAGGCGAATACAATGCGTCTGCCGACAACAACAAGAATTTCCTGCGTGACAGCCTGATGACGGTAAGGGGCCTGGATGGTTTCAACTGGTGGCCATACCCCGCCTATCCGGAAAAGACCCTGGCGATGTGGTGCGGCGGCAACAGCTATATTGCCAACCACCTGGGCACCTATACGATGGAATGGGACACAATCACATTTTGCGGTTCCGTCGCTTCCATCCATCCTGCCGTATGGACCGTCTCCAAGCACGACCCGAATCAGGTCAACCTCGGCATCGCCCAAGCCGCCTGCACCAATTCATTCGTGCTTTTCCTGACTCACCAGGCCGGCATTTACGCAGTCGGCAGCAACCATTGCGGCCAGCTCGGCGACAATACCATCAACGCCTATGCCGGCATTTCGCCGGTTCCCGGCATGCCGAAATTCAAGGCGGTCGCCGCCGGTTGGGATGCCGGCAGCCAGACCGCCTTCTCCCTCGGCCTGGACTTCCAGGGGCGGGTCTGGAGCTGGGGAAATAATGATTATGGCCAGCTCGGGCTGGGATATCATGGAGGAAATGTGCTTTCCCCGCACATGCTGCCGCCTTTCCCCAGCCCGGTCATCGCCCTGGCCGCCGGCAACCGGCATGCCCTGGCGCTGACCGAAGACGGCCGGGTCTTCGCCTGGGGAGACAACCGCCAAGGGCAGGTCGGCAGCGGCGACGGGGACGGCGATGGTGCGCTGGATCAGACTATGGTCAACAGCCCCTACGCCGTTCCCGGTTTGGGAACAGTTTTTTGCATCGCCGCCGCCGCCAGTCACAGCCTAGCCATGACCGACGGCGGCGAACTCTTCGGCTGGGGAAATAACGGCAGTGGACAAATCACCGGACGCAGCGGCGCCGACCTCTGGATGCCAACCCTGGTGCCCAATCCGCCGACATGGCAGGGCAGTGACAGCACGCTGACAATTTCCGTGCGGTCGGGTGCGGACGCTCCGGGCGGCAGCACATCATATCTCGGCATGGGCAGCGTCGTACCGCCGGCAGGACTCTATGCCGCACGCTCCGGCAGCACGCTGCCGATCAAAGCGATTGACGGCGAACGCTACCGGTTCTCCCACTGGGAAGGGCCGGTCGCTGATCCGGCCAGTCCGGACACCACCCTTTTGCTTGAAGAGGGAGACGTTCAAGTCTGCGCGGTTTTCACCCTGTCCGACGACATTCTGTCCGTAACCATCAGCGCCAATCCGGAAGATGCCGGCAGCACCTTGCCGGCACCAGGGGAATATGAACTGGCGAAAGGCAGCGTTCAGACCTTTCGGGCCTTGCCAAAGCCGCAATATGTCTTCAAACAATGGGATTCGGTCACCGATCTGGGTGGCCTTGCCCAACAGAGCCTGTTTGACTGGACCTTGACCGCCGATTTGAGTCTGACGGCCCAATTTGAACTCAGACCTTTCCGAACTACACCCAAACCGAATATCAATGGCAGTGATCTGAGTTTGACCGAAAATGGCCAAGTCATCTGGTGGAGGCAAAAACCTGGTGACCCTTCTCGCTATATCCTTCATACGCTGGATTTGGGCGGAGTGCGGATACTGGATGTCGTCGGCGACGGCCTTGCCTTGGGCGATAATGGACGCCTCTATGCCTGGGGCAGCAATAGCTACGGTGAACGTGGAACCGGGGCTGCCGGCTCGGGTTATACCTATCCGGATGCCTTCAACCTGGTGCTGGGGCCGGATGGACAGGATTACTTCAGCGATGCCGTATGTATCTTCGCCAGGAGAGAGACGCGCTTTGCCCTGCGCAGCGACGGCAGCCTCTATGTCTGGGGGAAAATGCCGGTCAGTGGGCAGAGCCAAGCCCGCCCGATTCAGGTCACCGGCCTGAAACCAGGCGCCAAGGTGATTCAGATCGTTGAAGCAAGCGAATTAGTGAGGATTGATGACGGCAGCTTGTTGGGACAGACGCTCATCCTTTCCACCTTTTTATTCCTTTACGATGACGGGACGGTCGCCAGCTGGGGCGATGCAGAGTTCAGCGGCACCGGAACCCCGTATTCGGCTCCCGCGCAGATTCCAGGCCTGAGCAACATTCAGGCTGTCGCCGCAGGCAATGGCATCGCCATGGCACTACGGCAGGATGGCGGCGTTTATGTCTGGGGGACCGCAAATCTCGGGCTTGGCGAAAACCACCCCCCGCAACAGACACCAGTCCGACTGGCAAACCTCGCCCCCATGGCCAGGATTTTTGTCGTCGAGCAATCGTGTTTTGCGGTTGACCGCCAGGGCAGGCTTCATGTCTGGGGCGTGAACGGCAGCTGGGCATGGTGGCATGGCGTCGGCAAGGACGGCCCGGAAGCTTATTTCACCCCGACCTTGCATCCGGATGCCAACCTGCCAGAATTTGTCTCCATTGCCGGCGGGGGCATGCACGTTGTCGCCTTGACAAGCGGCGGCGAACTCTGGAAATGGGGACGCAGTGCGCATGAATACAACCGGAATGAACGCCAGCAGTTATTCTGGTCGAATGCCGTCCGGGATGCGACCTTCGGCACCTATTCTGTAGAACCATATACGCACTGCCGGGTTGAGCTGCTTTACGATTCGCTTGCAGAAAACCTGGTCAGCTGGCCATCGGGCGTCTATACCCTGATGGCCGGCCAGGCCATCACCCTCCATGCCGCATCGGCGCCCGAAAGGGCCTTCCAGGAATGGCGCAAAAATGGCGTGCGGATTTCACAGGCCCCCTTACTCGAGCTTCCGGTCAATGAAAGCTTCCGCCTCGAGACCGTTTATGCGATTCAGGCGCCGGTGCTGGAGCTGGAGGATGCCGGCGCGGATTCCGGCGGCGTTGCGGCGATGCCCTTGTTCCTCCGCTCAGCCCACACGGCCTATGAAGCATTCGACCTGCAAATCCGCTTTCCGGACAGCTTGCGCTTCCGGGGACTCGACACGGCGCAAACCCAGATGACGGAGGAATCTGCTTTTGCCTTCTGGGCTGTGCCCACAGCGGAAACCCGGGACGGCCTGGCGGAAGTCCGCATCATGGTGCTCCATCCGGGAGCGATCTTCACGGCCGGCGAGATACCCCTGGTAAAACTGCAATTCGAGCTGCCGTGGGGCAGTGCCCCCGCCTATACGGTAAGCATCATGGACACAACAAGCACGCCTGTGTTGTCACGCCATTATGGCGCATATGGCGACCGTACGGCAGGTAATTCGGCGCTGCTCCGCACGGAAACCACCATGGTAAAAGAGGAATTCCGCAGCGGCTGGATGTTCTATACGCCATCCGGCGCATCCCCTTACGAGAGCCTGCTTGCCTGGGCGGATGACCTTGCCGTGCAGGGCATCGACATCAGCCCCGTGGCCTGGGTCTGGGATGCTGCCGGCAACCGTTGGACGGGCAGCACGGAGCTGTCACCCAACCAACCCGTATTGTTCTTTGTCGAACGCAGCGGTTTCAGCCGGACAGCACTCGGCCAGGTGCCTTTCAGCACCACGCTCCACCCCGGCTGGAACCTGCTGTCCGTGCCGCAGGAGCTGCCCGTTCCGGATGATGCCGCCATCATTTTCGCCATCGGCAAAACCTGCTGCGAGATGCACCGCAAGGCAACCCTGCAGCCGGGCACCCTGTACTGGGTCTTCCGGGACGCCCCAGCAAAAACCTACCCTTAACTGAAGGTGCGGGGTGCGTAGTGGAATGTTCCGTCCACTTCGTCCACACTGTCCACTTCGTCCACACTGTCCACTGCACCAGGGAGTATTCGGACGTGGGAGAGTAAACGCACATCGCAACCGGGACGGTTGCGCCACTTTTTAAACCCGCACCCCGCACCCCGCACCTGCACCCTGCACCCTGCACCCTGCACCCTGCCCCCTGCCCCCTGCCCCCTGCCCCCTGCACCCTGCCCCCTAAACAAGGATGTCGCCAATGAACATAGCAAGAATCAAACAATTAGGTTGCCTGCTGGTTTGCATGGGTTCGGTCGCATTGGCGGCGCTTCCCGGCGATTTGAACGGTGATGGGCTGCTTAATGTCCCCGACCTGGTGCGCATCCAGGCAATGGTCGGCGGCATAGTCAGCCCGGGCCCCGAAGCCGACCTGAATTTCGACGGGAAGGTTGACTTCGAAGATGCCCGGTTGCTGGAAAACGCCCTGAGGGGCAATCCGCTGCCGGTTTTCCTGGCCCGCGCCACCGTGGGCAGCGCCGGCGGCAGCCTCGAGCATGGCGGCTTCAGGCTGGATGTCCCCGCCGGCGTCCTCAGCGCCCCCGGCGAAATCGTCCTTGCCTCCATCAACCGCCAGACGCTGGAGGACTGCGGCGTCTCCACCTCCGCGGATTCCGCCCCGCTGGCGCTGTTCGGGCTGCCGGTCGCTGATGGCCTCGAGCTCTCCTTCCGGCTGCCGGCGACCCGCGGCGGCGAAAACTGGTCGCTGCTCCTGGGAAACTACCGGCTCCCCCGCGGCGCCGAACATCCCGACTGGCATTTTC
>JAPXLT010000029.1:0-25564 GCA_033809415.1 Lentisphaeria bacterium | reverse complement strand
CACCCTGCTCCCTGCACCCTGCACCCTGCACCCTGCACCCTGCACCCTGCACCCTGCACCCTGCACCCTTTATTTTAGATCTGCCAGATTAATTCCGCATGTTTCCCAGAAGAGCGTATCTTCGACCGGTTTATTGTCCAGTTCCCAGAAGTGATTCATCACATCCTCTTTCCGGTGTCCCTTGCTGGTTTCGTTTTCCAGGTATGCTTGCAGTTCCGCCCGAGTCAAGGTTGCCTGGGCTTTCAAGCCATGCGCCTGATTCAGCAGGGCGGCAAAGAAGGATGCAGCTGCCGGCTCCCGCCAGGAGTTTTTATTGAACGTGCAGACGATCAATGTGCCCTTTCCGACCTGTAGCGCAAAGAGATGCGAAAAACGGCGCAGAGTATCGGTCTCGATAAAGTTCTTTACGCCGTGGATCAGCCCTTTCATCCGGTCACGCACCGGTTTATCCACACCGCAGACCATTTCGTCCGGCAGGCATGGGAACTCATCCAGATTGATTTTATAGCCATTTTCCAGCAGAGCATACAGGTTCAAATCGCCATATTTTCCGCTGCCGAGTGCTTGCTGCACCCAGCTGCTCTGCAAAATGGTGCCAAGATTGCTGCCGCGATCCCAAATGCAGGGTTTGCAACGTTCCAATGCGCCTGGCCAGTAAAATTGATTCCATGGATCATCCCGATGATAGAACAACACGACCTTTCTGCCCTGCTCGAGCTGATCCAGCAGGCGCTGATCCAGCACATCGGTAACCAGCACATCGCCAACAACGGATTTCAGCTGCACCGGCATTGACTGAATAAAATCGGCAAGACCGCTATGCCGTAATTCGAGTACCGGTTGCATCTCCAACTGCACTTTAGGATAACGCCAGAAATTCCAGGAATTCCGCAAGTTCAATCCATCGCCGCAGAAGGACGCTTCAATGCTGTAACAAGATGCTGACTCGATAGCCGGCAAGCGCAGATTCAGCTCAGCGAGTTTCTGCAAACCTGGTACCAGCACATAATGTTCGCCACGATACAGCAGGCTGCTTTGGCTGCCCTCGAGCAAACGCACTTCAAGCGTACCGCGAGGATTATCCTCGGTGCCGAAATGCGAGGCGTAGAGATGTATGGGAATGACCTGCTCCGACCAGTAGTTCTCCGTCGGCATATCCGCCAGCAGCACAGTGTCATCGTTGAACTGGCGCAACCAGTCCGCCGAAATGAATTTGTCATCGTCGAAGAAGTCAACGATTCCGTTATTGTTTTCGTATTTCAGGCAATCGGCAAACTGAAGCATCTCAAAACCACATAGATGCGAGAGCCGCAAACGCTCGATATATACCTTCAGCGCCGACTGCTTGAATTTGCGCGAGGCCTGAATGTAATCCGGAAAAATTGCCGTCAGTTTTTTTTGCTCGATCAGCTTCGGCAATTCAGTCAGATAGCGTGGTTTTTTTATGTCGTTGGCTTCGAGCCAGTCCTCACCGACGCGGGCGGCGAATGCATCGAACTTGCGATTCAGTGCAGAATAGTCCGGGATGTCAATATAATGCACTGCTTCATGCGCCAGCACGGGCCTGAGAGGCGTTGCCTGCCGGCGAACAGTTGCCGAGACTTCTCCTTCGTTTACGCATTCATCAAGTTTCACGTCATAGACAGAACCATTGAAGCGCCAGCATTGATCGGATTTAAACATGCCGGCATGCTTTTTGAATGGGAAAAAATAGGCGATATGCTGCGAAAACACGTCGGCGCTGGTACGGTCATATTCGCCCCATCCGGAATTGTCCATGATCAGCTTGTTGGGTGCAAGCGCCTTGCCCACCTCGTATAAGTGTTTCACTTCCGGAAGATGCCCGGCATTGTGCATCTCGTTGCCAATGCAGAAAATGGCCATCGAGGGATTGTTGCGGTAACGCTTGATGACCTCGAGCCAATTCTGATTGTCCAAGGACAATTTCTGCTTGTTTCCATTCGAGTCATATTCATAGGAAAAACCAATTTCAGCATGAATCAGCATCCCCAGTTCATCTGCCGCCTCAACAAATTCCGGCGTAGGCACTGTGCTGTGAAAACGCACCAGGTTAAAACCGAACTTCTTGGCCTGGGAGATGTTTTTCACGCAGGCTTCTTTGAGGGTGCCCCCTGTCATATTAGGATGATCATGGGCTGTGATACCTCGGATATAACCGCGCAGATAGATAGGTCTCCCATTGATCAGAATCTGTTCATTGCCGTTTGTCGTAATTTCACAATGCCCAAAACGCACTGCTTCGGAATCATTGCAGCGCAATTCATAGAGCTGCGGATTGACAGGCGACCAAGGTATCAATCCGGCGGCATCGATGGTCAAGACATAGCGACCATTCTCATGACGCCCCTGACGTAATACATCATATTCCACAGCACCGCCTTCGGGAGTAGTAATGCTGATCTGGGTCACTGGACTCTCAGTTTCCAGAAAAAGCAACTCCCCACGACTGTATAGAAACAAATCCTTCATCCAATTAATCTCCTTATTTTTTCTTCGACCAATCCGACCAAACGGCATCCTGCCTCTTGCACATGGGAGCGTTCGAACGTGCAGGGCAAACATCCATCACAACCGGGACGGTTGCGCTACTTTTTAAACCACCTGCCATCCCTTCCGTCGAAGCAACAACCCCTATAAAAAATTTTCGTGCCTGTTCGTGCTTTTCGTTGTTAAAAGTTAAAAAATAGGTTTCGGTTATCTCGACTTAAAACTCGCTGAGCAGGACACAGTTTTTCAACAGCAGAACGCCATCTTTTCCGATTCCTGCGCAGGTGCCTTGGAATGAGACATTGTTATTCTGGTCAGAATTCATCTCCTCGATTTCAATCTTGCTCAGGTTGGTAAACTGGCACTTGAGATTAGTAGTGAACATGACCACGGTAATCCCTTTGCTTTCCGGGAGAATCATCGTTGGACGACCAACCAGGCTATAGACCTTTCCCATGTTGAGCCGGTTGAAATCCTCCGCAGGCATGCTCAACATGGCGCGGCGCAGATCATTGACGCTAAGCATATCACCGCGTCTTCCCGAAAGGTCCTGATCCTTGCCGGAAGCTTTCCTGGCGGCAGCCATGACTTCCTGTATCTCCTTGTCGGTAAGCAGGCGGAATTCTTTGATTTGGGGTTTCAGGAAACGTTCCGCCTTCCGTCCCAGGTCCTCGAGAACAACGTCCCCCTGCTCATTCTGCTCCAGCAGCATCCCCGAAAAACTTTCTCCGTTTTGCAGCAGCACACGATGTGTCGGCAGCCGGAGAACAATGTTTTGTTGCAGGGTTTGGCCTCGGGGTATCTGGATACGTCCACTCAGGGAAAACCCTGAGCTGTGTTCGATCTTCATATGCTGTTCCCCGGCAATGATGTTTTTCAACCGTAAAGTCTGCGATTTGCTCTGTCCGGGAAGCCCGCTGGTAAGTCCCATCAAACTTCCTTGCAGATAAACCTTGCAGTTGGCAGGCTGGGTCGTCAGTTCCAGGTGCCCAAGATTGCTTTGCAGCTCGATCTCCTTTTTTTCACCACGTGCAGAACTGACCTCGATCGTCACCTTTTTGCTTTCACAGGCCGGCCCGCGCAACGTCAACTCATGGCTGCCGGCTTCCAAGTCCTCGATTAAAACTGGGGTCACCCCAAGAAATTGCCGCTCCTTCCAGACATGCGCACCCGAGGGATTGGTCTGCAGCAGAAGGGTACCTGGTTTTTGACGCAAAGTCACGGGGCGGGAAGGTTGCACATCCGGCACCATGATTGTGCGTTTGCTGTTTTCATAACCTTCCTTGCGCAACTCCAGACTGTGACGCCCTTGGGATAGTTGCCGGATCAGCAATGGAGTAAGGCCGTCCTGCCGTTTGCCATCCAGATACACTTCCGCACCGGCTGGATCACTGTCAACCAGGATTACGTCACTGGGCATGGCAGGTTTCTGATGAGTTTCCGGCGAAGGCGCTACCACGGCAGGCTGTTGAACCGCAGGAGCAACTGCCTGACCACTTTCCGGGGCAACGAATCCGGCCTGTGGCAAAGATTCGGCGGGGGGCAAATCGCTCTCAGCGGGAGTTGCCGCCGCCTCTTGCTGCGGAACTTCTTCCGTAGCAGATGGTTCTGCGCTTTCCTCTTCCGGGGCAAAAACTTTGACTGCAAGGAAAACAACCATGGTCAGAATCACCACCAGCAACAGCAGCTTGCCCCAGGGAATCGGAGCCTTCTCGATAGCCACCTCTGAAATGACTTTTGCATTCTGCAAACGAGGTGGCGGATTGTCATCCAGGTCGTCCAGGAAAGTGAATTCATGATTGAAAACCGTGATCCGGTCTCCAGGATGCAGGGCGGTTCCCCTAGTGATCCGTTCATTATTGACCATTACTCCGTTGACGCTATTGCAATCCTCGATAAACCACTCGTTTCCAATTCTGGAAATGGTGCAATGATGACGGGACACCCCGTTTTCATTGATGACAAACTGATTGTCCAGCTCGCGTCCAATCGTAAAAACCGCACCAGTCAGTGAAATCACTTCGCCGGGGGAATTCCCCTTATCAACACGGAGTCTCATCTTGCATCGCTCCCTTCTTGACTGCCTATTTCTTTTTCAAATACTGTTGAATTTTCCCATTTCAGGTTGTAATGTAGTATGTTCCCCTGCTGATCACATCACAAGCAAAATGTACCTCTCCGGATACTATAATCGCAATTTCTGATTTTGAAGCAAAAAAATGATCGATCTGCATTGTCACAGCACGCCTCGGACGGCACTTGCTCGCCAAGTGAACTCATCACCCTAGCCAAAAATGCACGCCTGTCTGCACTTGCGCTGACCGACCACGACACCACAGCCGGCCTGCCGGAATTTCTCGAAGCCGCAAAAGCGCAGGATTTTGACGGCATTCCCGGCATCGAACTGGCCGGGCGCGACCAGCGTCAGCATTCTTTCCACATCCTAGGCCTGTTTATTCAGCCGGATCACCCGGGACTGCTGGAGATAACCCAGCAGATCCTACAATGGAGAAACGAACGCAACTACAATATTATTGCCAAACTGAATCAATTGGGGCTTGATATTTCACTTGCTGACATCGAAGAATGTTGCGACGGGGACGTCCTTGGGCGCCCGCACATCGCCCAGGCACTCATCCGGAAAAAAATCTGCCGAACCGTCAAGCAGGCCTTTGACAAGATCATCGGGCGGGGTTGCGAGGCCTATGTTTCACGGCAGGTGCCCACCCCGGAAGAATGCATACGGGTTATCCATGCCGCCGGGGGCTTGGCCATCTGGGCCCATCCCTATTCGAGTGACAGCATGACCAATAGCCGCTGCCGGGAACTGGCGGCGGAACTTAAAGAACAAGGATTGGATGGAATCGAGGCCTATTATTCTCTTCACCGGCAACCACAAACCCTGGAAGCGCTGAAAATCGCCCGCGAGCTGAACCTCCTGGTCACAGGCGGCAGTGACTTCCATGGCAGTCATTTTCCAAAACTGAATCTGGGCAGCGGCTATGGCAGGCTGGAAGTGCCAGACTCCTTGCTAATACCACTGCGCGAAAAGGCAGCAGCCCATTTTTTGTCCACGGAAAGCACGGAAAGCGCGGAAAATTTTTAGGGTTGCTGCTTTGACGAATGAAATTGCACGCGGATTAAAAAGTAGCGCAACCGTCCCGGTTGTGATTGATGTTTACCCTTCCACGCCCGCACGCTCCCATGCGCAAGAGGCAGGATGCAGGCTTGTCGATCAGTCTCATTACGGCATAAAACTTTGCGCCGTAGGTGCTTAACCATGCTTAACCCCTGGCTTCAGCCTGGGGTGAGGAACCCACCCAACGGCAGTGCCTTGTAAAGGCACCACAATCCTTCGGATCGTTTGTCCATCGTCCATTCCATTCTTGTCCATGTCCATGTCCATCATAAGGAGAAAGAAATGAACGTACTACTGATCAATGGCAGTCCGCATCAGCATGGTTGCACTCACACCGCCCTTCAGGAAGTTGCCAAGCAACTGCAACTCGAGGGGATCGACACCTATGAATTGCATATCGGCAGCAAGGCCATCTCCCCCTGCACTGCTTGCGGGAATTGTGCCCGCACCGGACTCTGCGTCATCAATGACGACCTAGTTAACAAGGCTGTCGAGTTGACGCAGCAAGCCGACGGGTTAGTTGTCGGCTCCCCCGTACATTATGCGGCGCCCAATGGCTCACTGTGCGCATTCCTCGACCGCATGTTCTTCCGCAAAAACAAGAAGTTTGCCCTCAAGCCGGCGGCGGCAGTCGTTAGCTGCCGCAGAGGAGGTGCCAGTGCCGCCTTTGACCGTCTCAATAAATACTTCACCATTTCCAGCATGCCGGTAGTATCCTCGCAGTACTGGAATTCCGTGCATGGCAACACGCCGGAAGAAGTCCGCCGGGACTTGGAAGGGATGCAGACGATGCGGACACTTGCGCGCAACATGGCCTGGCTGATCAAATGCATCGACGCCGCCCGCCCCACAGTTCCCCTTCCCCAGCAGGAAAAACCCACGCCAACCAATTTCATCCGGGATTAGACAACAGCCACCAAAAAAACTTCGTGATTTTTCGTGTGGTTCGTGGTTAAAAAAAATCAATGCAGCAGACACAGAAATCATCTTCAAACCTCTTACTGGAAACGCATGGGCTATGCAAGAGCTATGGCTCAGTTGCTGTTCTCCAGCAAATCTCCGTTCAGATCCGTAGTGGTGAAATCATCGGTCTGATAGGTGAAAATGGGGCTGGCAAATCAACCATGCTGAAATGCCTTAGCGGGATCATCCGCCCAAGCAAGGGGAATTTCAGCTTTGCAGGACGCAACTGGCAGGGCCTCAGCGTGGCTAGGGCACGCAGCCTGGGGATTGTCTGCATCCCGCAGGAGTTCAACCTGATCAACGAACTCCAAGTCTACGAAAATATATTTCTGGGCAGAGAACTGCGTACAGCGCTTGGGCTGCTTGACCGTAATGCCATGCGTGCAAAAACGCAACAATTGCTCGAAGAGTTAGGAACCAACATCCCGGCATCAAAGGCAGTCAAGGAGCTTAGCGTGGCTGACAAGCAGCTCGTGGAGATTGCCAAAGCCCTTTCGCAATCCTGCAAGCTTCTGATCATGGATGAGCCAACAACGGTTCTCAATGACAGCGAAGTGGAAAACCTGTTCAAGATCATGAAGCGCTTGCAGGAAAATGGCACGACTATCCTATATGTTTCACATAAACTCCGTGAAATTAAAAAAATCTGCGACCGGGTGCTGGTTTTGCGAGATGGCCTGCTGGTCTGCGACAGTCCCACAGCCAAATTGAGCGAACGCGAAATGGCCGAGCAAATGGTCGGGCGGACACTGAACCAAGTCTTTCCGGAAAAATGCCGGCAGACTTCCGACACCAATGTCATTTTATCGCTGGACAAGATCAGCGCCGGCAACGCCATCCGGGATGTCAGCCTGACTCTGCGCAAAGGCGAAATGCTCGGTTTGGCTGGTCTGCCGGGCTCCGGGCGAACAGAACTGGCCGAATGCCTCTATGGAATCCGCAAAATCACCTCCGGAAAAATGGTTTTTCAGGGCATCGAGCGGCGCTTTTCCCATCCCAGCCAGGCAGTCTCGGCGGGCATAGCCTGTCTGACCGAAGACCGCCAGGGAAGCGGTATCCTCACCACGTTTTCAGTGCGGGCGAATACCACCCTCGTTTCACTGGCAAGCTATTGCCACCCGCTGATTGACGAAAACACGGAAAAGCTTCAGACCGAAAAATACATATCAGCCTTCCAGATCCGAACTCCCAGCACAGAAACCCTGCTCCAAGAACTCAGCGGCGGAAACCAGCAGAAAGTAGCTATTGCCAAAGGACTGGACAGCAACCCAAGTTTATTCATTTTCGACGAACCAACACGTGGAATCGACATCAAGGCAAAAAGCGAAGTCTATACCTTTATCCGAGAACTGCTCGAAAAAGGCATCGCCTGCATCATGATCTCATCCGACCTCGAAGAAATCATCGGCCTCTGCAACCGAGTGGCAGTCATGCGGGAAGGACACCTGGCAGGCTTCCTCCATGACCAACAAATCACCGAAAAACAAATCATGTACCTCGCAACAGGAGTGTGAACACTGCCTCACTTTAACCCGCGTTCCGCCCTCCGCTGGCACAGGCATATGTTTATTAACCCGCATTTGCACTGAGCCAACCCTTGACTGCGATCAGCACACCGCCAACTCTAAAATTTTCGTGCCTGTTCGTGCCTTTCGTGGTTAAAAGGATTTTCGCCTCAATGAGGCGAAAATTTGAAACCGCAAATAACGAGATATTTTCGTATTTAATGTTGTTAAAAATCCATTCCAAGTTATATTAAGATACACTTAACACGATTTATACGCATAAGGAGACGATATCATGCTTATACGATTCTCTGTTGAAAATTGGATGTCGTTCCGCGACTCGGCGACCTTTTCGATGGTGGCCAGCCGCGAGCGAAAGCATAGTGAGCGTGTCCCAAAGCTCGCCAAGTATCGGATGCGGGTGCTTCCGATAGCCGCCATCTATGGTGGCAATGCATCGGGTAAAACCAACTTCTTCAAGGCGCTGAATTTCGCCAAGACATTCGTAGTGCGAGGAACAAGACCCGACGAACTAATCCAGGTAGACACCTTCCGCTTGGATTCCGGAAGCGAACGCAATCCATCGCGTTTTACCTTCGAACTTCTGATCGACAAGGACATTTACGAGTTCAGCTTCGCATTGAATCGACGGGTAGTTATCGAGGAGAAACTGGTTCACATCAGCAGTACCAATGAGACGGTTCTGTATGACCGGCACGATGGCAAACCGAACTTCGATGCATCCCTCGAGACAGACCAGTTTCTGCGTTTCGCATTCCAGGGAACTCGCGATAATCAGCTGTTCCTGACAAATTCGGTGTCGCAGAAAGTCGAGCGCTTCCGCCCCATTTACGACTGGTTCAAGGATACGCTCGAACTAATTGCCCCGGATTGGAGATTTCAACAGTTTGAAAGTTTCCTGGACGAGGGGCATCCGCTCTATGCCGCGATGAACGGACTTCTGCCACTTCTTGACACCGGCATCACTCATCTTGGTGGTGAAGCTATCCCGTTCGATGACGTTCCCCTTCCGGCTCCAGTGAAAACGAAACTCCTGGAAAATGTCAAGGAAGACATGCCTGTCCGCCTCCTTAAAGAGACGACCAACGACCGCTATATCGTAAGCAGAGAAGGCGACGAGTTGACCGCAAAGAAGCTTGTGTCGTACCATCCTAAATCAGACGGTAGCGAGACCAAATTCGAGATGCGCCAGGAATCGGACGGTACACAGCGCGTAATCGATCTGCTGCCGGCATTCCTGCAACTATCGGAAACAGCTGTGCCGAAAGTCTTCGTGATCGATGAACTTGACCGGAGCCTGCATACACTGCTGACCCGTCAACTACTCGAGGCATACCTGGCCAGCTGCTCATCAGAAACACGGTCGCAGTTGCTGTTCACGACCCATGATGTGCTACTGATGGATCAGAACATCTTCCGGCGCGACGAAATGTGGGTAGTCGAGCGTGACCGTTCGGGTGCGTCAACCCTGTTGTCCTTCAGCGACTACAAGGATGTCCGCCATGACAAGGACGTGCGAAAGAGTTACCTCCAGGGAAGACTCGGCGGCGTCCCACGCATCCTAGCCAATTGCGGCGTGCAGCCTTTCAGCCCAGCGGAGAATACGGGAGGAAAGAACTGATGGCAAAAAAGCGGCGGAAGTTCGACAGACGACTTGGGCAGCTCCGCTACCGGCTGGTCGAGAGCATCCGGAAGTCATAACTCCATACCGTCGTTCCGTATCCGGACACAGAAAAATCGGATGCCCTTTCTGCCCGGATTTATACTGCCACAGGCAGGCGCAAACGTAAATGTCATATGTTATATTAATCGGCATTTGCACTGAGCCAACTCTTGACTACGATCAGCACACCGCAAACTCTAAAATTTTCGTGCTACTATTCCCAAACTTCTTGTTTTTTCAGAAAGATTTTGCTGGAAAGAAATTTACAAGTCATTGGTATAAAGCCTTTAAGGCAACGCCAATTCCTTTCTTTTTTTCTCCGACTGATCTGACCGATCCGACCGATCCGACTGATCTACTTGATCCGTCCGATTTGTTGTCCGTGTCCCGTCCGTGTAAAGTCCGTGTAAAGTCCGTGTGGGTTGTGGACGCCAGTCCGCGCCAAGCCTTTTTGTGTGGTTCGTGGTTAAAACCCTTTTTGTCCGCTGATTCCGCAGACGGACGCCGATTCCCAGGATTAGGAATTGCTATGACTTCCCGGGGTTTTCTGTGTTTCAATTCACATTTTCTATGATTCTGCATGATTTTTCTTGAAATTCCGTTTTTCCGGCACTATGTTTTCTGCGTGGTTCAGACATCATCTAGCCCCACCCACCCAGGGGGCAACCCACCCCTTATTAAGGTACGCGCGCGCGTGATAGCCGTCGGACGGGGCAGACGGGGCGTGCGGAGTGGACTTTGTGGACTTTGTGGACTTTGTGGACAGAACACAGACGCCCCGCACCACGCACCGCGCACCACGCACCGCGCACCACGCACCACGCACCGCGCACCACGCATCCTGCCTCTGTTATTCAGCAGGAAAAGACGAAAGGCACCTTCACAACCGGGACGGTTGCGCTACTTTTTAAACCGCATGCAGGCATATCCGCCAGAGCAGCAACCCTATAAAAATTTGCGTGTTTTCCGCGTGTTCCGTGGTTAAAAAAACCTTTTTGGACACGGTCTAAATATCAATACCCGCACCCGTATGGAGACACTGGATGATGGCAAGTAATTCCTACCAGCCACCTTACAACCTTACTCCGGCCATGTTCCGCATGGTTGAGGAGATCGGTAAAGCTCTGGGCCAACTGCAAGCCGAAAGCTATTCAGTCGAACCCCACTTGCGGCGCGGCAACCGCATTCGCACCATCCAGGCTTCCTGCGCCATTGAGGGTAACACCCTCAGTATCGAGCAGATCACGGCGTTGCTTGGGGGCAAACGAGTGTTAGGCACCCCCCATGAAATCAGGGAAGTCCGCAATGCCTTTGCCGCCTACGAACGCATGGTCGAGTGGTCACCCCATTCTCGCGAAGACCTATTAGCCGCCCATGGTGTCCTCATGGCCGGGCTGGTTGACCGGCCAGGACACTTCCGTTCCGGCAATGTCGGTATCCAGCGCGGCGAACAGATCGTCCATGTTGCGCCTCCTGCCGACCGCGTGCCCGCTCTGATCTCCGACCTTCTGGCCTGGCTTAAAGTTACCCCGGAGCATCCGCTGATCGCCAGTTGCGTCTTTCACTACGAGTTCGAGTTTATCCATCCATTCCAGGATGGCAACGGTCGCATGGGGCGCCTCTGGCAGACCCTCATCCTCAGCCGCTGGAATCCTCTCTTCGCAGCTGTCTCCGTCGAAACCCTCACCGGCGAACATCAAGCCGACTACTACGCCGCTTTGAACGCCAGCAACAAAGCGGTTGCCTGCACTCCTTTCATCGAGTTCATGCTGGCCATGATCCGCGATGCTCTGCAGGAACTCATCGCAACCGAACAAGTTAGGGAACAACTAACCGAACAAGTTACACGGCTTCTGTCGGTGATGGGCAGAACACCTCTGTCCGCCCGGGAGATTATGTCGAAGTTGGGACTCACACATCGTCCCAATTTTCTTTATTCTTACCTGCAACCCGCCCTGGCCGACGGACTGATCGAGATGACCCGTCCTGACGCCCCCCGAGCCCGTAATCAAAAATACCGCCTCACCCCAACCGGACGAAGATTAGCTGACAAGGAAAACATCGGCCATAGCTAGACCATGTCCAAAAAGTTTTTTTTAACCACGAAATACACGAAAAGGCACGAAAAATTTTTATAGGGTTGTTGCTTTGACGGATGGGATTGCACATTGTGGACGTCGTGGACATTGTGGACGTTGTGGACGTTGTGGACAGAAGACTGCCCCCTGCACCCTGCACCCTGCACCCTGCACCCTGCACAGCAACCCTACAAAATTTTCCGCGCTTCCGTGCTTTCCGTGGACAAAAAATAGGTTGTGGGCGTCAGCCCACCCCAAGCCTTTTCGTGTGGTTCGTTGTTCAAAGAATTGGGCGAATTGATTTGGCTAATCTGAAGGGAATCAGCTATGGAAAGCAAGAACCAACCAGACCGCAAGAGCTTTGCAGCACTGCTGGCTGACGTGAAATTGCGCATCCAAACCGCGCAGACCCGCGCCATGCTGGCTGTCAACTCGGAGCTGATCCGGCTCTACTGGGACATCGGACGCATGATTGACGCCCGCCAGAAACTCGAAGGTTGGGGGGCAGGCGTCATCCCACAGCTGGCGGCAGAACTGAAGAACGAAATGCCGGAACTAAAGGGGTTCTCAGAACGAAATATTGGCCGGATGATCGCTTTCCACCGGGAATATCCAAACCCGGCGGCAATTTTGCCACAACCTGTGGCAAAATTAGATGCTGACGCCGCATTAAAATCGCAACATGTTGATAATCAATTAGATATAATTTCGCCACAAGCGGTGGCGAAATTGGCTCAAGACTCAATTTTGCAGCAGCCTGTTGCAAAATTAGGCGCTGGCAGCACATTAAAGCCGCAACAGGTTGATAACCAGTCAGATACAATTTTGCAACAACCTGTTGCAAAATTAGGTACTGATACCACATTAAAATCACAACAGGTTGATAACCAGTCAGATACAATTTTGCCGCAAGCTGCGGCAAAATTAGGTAAAGCAGAGATTGAGCAAGACGCCGCTGCGCAATTCGACAATACCCCGTTTTGGAACATTCCTTGGGCGCACCATGTCATCCTGATGCAAAAGGTCAAGGACCTCGCCGTGCGGTGCTGGTACATGGAGCAGACTCTGGCTAATGGCTGGAGCCGGAACGTCCTCGCCATGCAGATTGATGCGCAAGCCCATGCTCGGCACGGCAAGGTACTGTCCAACTTCGCTATGACCTTGCCGGAACATCAGTCTGACCTCGTTCAGCAAACGCTAAAGGACCCCTATATTTTCGACTTCCTGACTCTGACCGAGCCTTTCCAGGAGCGCGAACTCGAGAACGAAATGGTGCGGCAGTTGGAAAAATTCCTGCTCGAACTCGGTCAGGGCTTCGCCTTTGTCGGGCGGCAGTACAAGATCGAAGTGGGCGACGAGGATTTCTATATTGACTTGCTTTTCTATCACTTGCGCCTGCGGGCTTTCATCGTAATCGAACTCAAGAAGGGCAAATTCAAGCCGGAATACGCCGGCAAGCTCAACTTCTACTGCAACGTGGTCAACGACCGCCTGAAGCAAGCGACCGACAACCCGACCATCGGCCTGATCCTCTGCCAAGAGCGAAGCCAACTGCTGGCCGAATACAGCTTCGCCGGCATAGACAAACCCATCGGCATCTCAACCTATGAACTGACTCGCGCCCTGCCCAAGAGCATGAAGTCCGCGCTCCCCACCGTCGAAGAAATCGAAGCCGAGCTGAACGAAGTAGCCAAGCAGGCGAAAGCTAAACGCACACGCGGCAAACGCGGTGGCACAGTACGCGAAACCGCCGCCCGCTATGGAACGGCCAGCATCCACATCGTGAACCAACCCTTTGATACAACCAATATCATCAATCTTACCCCCGCGCACCTCGCCGCCATCAAGTCCGGCCAGACCCTCGCCCTCGATGTGCAAAACAAATACGTGCTGTTTCTCCAAAGCGATTCCACCTCGGCTAAACAGCCCTAAAAGAAGGAATTAATACAATGTATAGGACATTTAAGTACAACGGCAAGACTATTAACAGTTCTGATGGAACGATTCTTTGCGGCATTGTCAATGTCACTCCGGATTCTTTTTCCGATGGGGGGCGTTGGTATTCAAGCGAAAAGGCTGTGGCTCATGCCCTCGAGTTGATAAGGCAAGGGGCCGGAATGTTAGATATCGGCGGTGAATCCACCAGACCCGGCAGTACACCGGTCGACGCTCAGGAGGAAATTGACCGCATCGTGCCGGTGATCCGTGAATTAAAAAAACACACGGATGTCCCCCTGTCAATCGATACTTGGAAGGCTTCCGTGGCTAAGGCGGCCATTGAAGTTGGCGCGGATATCATCAATGATATTACCGGCTTCGTAGGGGACCCCGATATGGCAAAGGTTGTCGGAAAATCCAGAGCCGGAGCCATCTTGATGTTCAATCCGGTTATTGCAAGACCTGATCAGCCGGGAGCAAAAATCTTTCCTTGCTTCGGAGGCGAAGGAGTCTTCAACCAAGAAGAAATCAAAAAAATGAGTGCTTTGCCAATACAGGAATCCATGCGCTTCTACCTGAAACGTTGCATCAAGATAGCTCACGAGGGCGGAGTAGATGATGAAAGAATCATGTTGGACCCGGGTATCGGTTTTGGCTTGACAAAGCGGGAGAATCTTTTGTTAATCAAAGACCTTCACATTTTAAGCGATATGGGTTACTGTACCTTTGTGGGAGTATCCAGAAAGAGGTTTATAGTCAATATCCTCGAGAATGCCGGTTTCAATATGGATCCGGAAACTGAGGAGGGGCATGAAAACCGAGACCTGGGTTCTGCTGCTCTTACAGCTATTTCTACCATGTTAGGGGCAGATGTAATTCGAGTCCATACCATTTCACATCATAGGATGCCTTCAGAAATTGGCAATGCTGTACGTTTCTCTGAAGCAATAGAAGACGTTCACTTGAAACAATATGGTACGAAAAACAAACAATAAGACAAAATCCACATAGACCTTGCCAAACACAGCAATCCCGTAAAGCCGCCCAAGACACAAGAATTTCGCCAGAACGGCAACCCTATAAAAATTTTCGTAACACTATCGTCCAACTTCTTCTTTTTTGTGCAAGATCTTCAAAAACCAGATTCGCAAGTTGCTGACCTTGAGGCTCTTTCTCATTTTTGAGAAGATTTTTGAACTTTTTGAGTTTTCAGTGATGAGAGAGGAAAACCGGCTTCATGCCGGCGAGCCGCCGGCGCTCCATATCGCCTCCGACTGAAAAAGTAAAGCCGACCTTGTCACACAAGAATTTTGGTAGAGCAGGCTCATCCGTCAAAGCGGCACCCCTATAAATTTTCCGAGTTTTCCGTGCTTTCCGTGGACAAAAAAATTTTACATTACTGGTTTGACGGGTATGCCGCCCTGGTCCATGGATTCGTTGATGGCCAATGTAAATGCCAGGGTTTTGCAGGCATCGCTGTATGGCGACAGAATCTCATCGGCAGGAATTTCCCCGCGCACGGCATCAATAAAGGTCTCGTCGCATTCCTGGCCATGATCATTCGAGGGTTTTCCCTCGATATTCATATTGGCGGACGTGGCTTTGTACGTCCCGCCCAGACCGTATTCCATTTTATGGCCATTGGCCGCATAGAAATTGAAATCGCCGGGGAAATAGCCAAAGCACCCTGTGGTAAAGGTACCGATCAGGCCGCTTTTGAAGGTGATCAGCGTCGATGAAGCATCATCGACATCGTAATTCTCGATGCCTTTGACGATCCCGCGGCGGCGTGCTGCCTGCACCTGTGCGACTTCGCCGAACAAATACCGCAATATGTCAAAATTGTGAATGGTCTGCTCGACGACCTGTCCGCCGGATTCCTTCATCTGACGCCACCACCAGACCATTGGCACCCCGCCAAAACGATAGCAGCTGACTGTGGCGATCTCGTGATGATCCACCCAGTTCTTGACAAAGGGAAGCGTATCGACATAACGGCACTGCAAGCCAACCGCGCTGATCAAACCCTTCTTCTTAATCGCATTCATCACCTTGCGGGCGTATTTCATATCCAGGGTCATCGGCTTCTGGACAAACAGGTGAATCCCCTTCTCGATGGCAATAAATTCCATGCCGTCATGCGCACCAGGATGCACGCAGACAAACAAGGCGTCCAGTTTTTCACGATCCAGCATCTCACGGTAATCCGCATACGGAACCGCTCCGAAACGCTCGGCAGTCGCCTTGCGGCGATCCTCGAGAAGATCACAGCAGGCCACAATCTGAGTCTTGTCCGCCATCTTCTCAAAATGACCAAAATGATACTGCGCAATCCCGCCGCAACCAATAAAACCAACACGTACCTTGCCCATCTCAAGTCCTTTTCTGCTGAATCATGAAATATGAAAAAAACGACACAGCTAATAGTATAATACCTGAAACGGCAAATGCGCCAGTAGTTAGACCCCATCCAAAAAGGATTTTTTAACCACGAACCACACGAAAAGGCTTGGCGCGGACTGATCGCCCGCAACCCACACGGACGGGACACGGACGGGACACGGACGGGACACGGACGGGACACGGACGGGACACGGACGGGACACGGACAACAAATCGGACGGATCAAGTAGATCGGTCGGATCGGTCGGATCAGCCGGAGAAAAAAGACAAGAATTGGCGGTACCTTAAAAGGGCTGTATGCCAATGACTTGGAGCTTTCTTTTCAAAAAATCTTTCTGAAAAAACAAGAAGTTTGAAGATAGCACGAAAAAAATCATCGCAGCGGCGGCTAAAAACGATTTGACAAGCAACTGTATCATATCTATATTATGAAGCAGAACAGATATGTAACAGATGGAGGGTTATGATTGCGGAATTGTCCAACCTCAAAAAGTATGAAGTCATTGCGGATCGAATTGAGAGCATGATCATTGATTCCAGGATGAAGCCCGGCAGCCGTATTTTGTCTGTAAGGAAGCTTATCCGTCATTTTAAAGCAGCGCCTGCAACGATCTGCAACGCTCTGGACCTGCTTCGCGAGCGCGGCATTATCGTAAGCATACCACAGAAAGGCTTCTTCGTTCACAAACTGCCGGCGGATAAACCGACATTGAAAACCAAATTGCAGGGGAACGATATTGCCGAATACCTTGAAAGTGCTTTGCCTCTCGAACCATTTTTCCTTCCGTCCCGCAAAGTCATATCCTTCAATCTTCGTGAATATGCATCGACTCCGCGAAAAACAATGTGGGATGACATCATCCGGGCTTTCAGGAAACAACACAGCCGAATCGAGATTGAAGTACACAGTGATATGGATGAGTCTTCCCCCTGTGATCTGGTTTTGTATTCTGACAACCAGCTGTTAAACGAGATGCCAGATATTCCTGAAATACGCACCATCCTCGAGGACGGGCGAAAACCGGAGGATTATTTCCCCATCGCCCGTGCCAGTTTAGAGGGGAATCAGCGCCCCGCCAGCCCCTTTGCCATCAGCCAGGCCTGGCGAATCTTCAACCGGCATCTGATGGAAACCCATTGTCCCGGCTTGAACGAAGAAGATTACCAGCATCTGATCAGCACCGTCAGGAAGCGTTTCGATTTTCAGTCAGCAGATTTTCCGCCAATGGGGACTTTTGTCCAGTTCTTCCTGCTCAACATGATGGAGGAAGGGCTACTCAAAAGCGTGTCTCAAAAACCTTCTTTCGACACTGCCGGGGTGCGGCAGACCCTGGAATTTAATCGCTCCATGCTTGACAAAGTCCGGAAAAATCGCCAGGACGTACAGGATGTTTGCATTTTCCGGCTCTGGGATGACTTGGTGAATGACCGCCTGATGTCCCTGGACTCATTTTCCTATGTCTTGCGCATCCTTCCCAAAAGCCGCATTGACGATTTTATAGTGCGTCCCTCTCCAGCCTCCGGAAACGGTTCAGCAGTGACCCGGGTTCAGATGTTAGGGGTGAGACCAGACTCGATAAATGCAGGAGAAGCGGCGGAATTCATCCGTTTCGCCTGCGGTCCGGAAGGGCAGCACATCCTGGCAGAATCCCGATGCAACATTCCGGCTCTTCGCAGCAGTGCTGAAAGCGACGCCTTCTTGAGCAATGTTCCGGAAGGAGTTGGGATGGGTTTGCTGCAACATCTTTACCAGCCACGCTCGCTGTTGAATGAACTCCCCTTCTCCAGCAACTTCTATTATGCCGCTCTGAACCGAGTCCTTTCCGAATTTTATTTCCGGAAGATAGACACCGAAACAGCCCTACGCAGAATGAACCGTATCCGTCTGCATAAACCACACACTTCCTGAAGGACACCCATGTTCAACCTTTGGAAGCTGACCATTACTGAAGATGTTTTCTGCACTTTTGAAAAGCGGACAGCACGATGGGCAGTGACCAATTTTTTAACAACGAAAAGACACGAAAAGGCACGAAAACACCCCCTTTTTCCAAGTCGCATACCACGGCATCCGCCTCTATCACTGCGAATATGGTTATGCATTCCCAAAAAACATTGCCGGCGCCGAACTCGAACTGGCTCTCGGAGCACTGCCACTGAATGAAGTCCAGGAACGCCCGCGCTGGTATACACCCTCCTGGCATGACTGTAGAAAAATGATGCAAAGACATCACCAGCTTGTTAATGTGCAGCATAATGACAGGCAATCAGTCTTCATCGAAGCGATTGAACTAGACGATAAAAAAATCTTCACGCAATATGCAGACGGAATACATTTCGAGTTCCTTTACCGTATCCCCCAGGAGACACACGCATGAACTGGAAAAAAACGACATTTATTGCGCTGGGAATGGCTATCATTCACTGTACGCAGGCAGAACAACTTGAGACACCCCGTCTTCGCATTCCGCTGATGCAAAAAGCGCCGCAGATCGATGGACGTATCGTCCTCGAGGAATGGAAGGGTGCCGCCCGTATGGAACGCTTTGTCCTGCGCGGACCAAAAGCTTTCCCCGGCGAAGCATCGTTTTTTGTCGGCAGTGATGGGGATAAACTATACTTTGCGGTACGCAGCCAGACCCCTCCGGATGGCATACGCCAGCGGGCCATGCCAAGACCCGGCAACAACATAGCAGTGACTGCCGATGACAATGTTGAAATCGTCATCATCCCGGACATGCAGGCTAAAAACCTCAAAATCCTTCATAGCATCATCAACAACAGGGGGACTCTCTATTGTCAGGGAAATACAGGAGGCAACCCCGAACCCTGGCGTGGGAACTGGGAAGTCAAAGGCACGGTACACGATGATACCTGGGATTTTGAAGCGGCTCTGCCACTCTCCGATTTGGGTTTGGCTGCGGGAACCATGCCAAAGGAAAGAGGCTTTCGCATTTGCCGCACCTGGACTCAGCTTGCAGGCGGGCATTCGATCCAGACCTCTTGGGAATCTGCCAAGGCGGTATTTGCCAGTCGTGATTTCATACCGGTCGTTTCCTGGGATGAGGAAGCCCCGGTAGTGCAGCACATCCAGCTCAAAGACAGAGCCTCGAATGGCTATGACATCCGCATGTCAATCTATAATCCAGGCAAAGCCCCCATCCAAGTCAAAGCTGACATCCAGGTCAAACCGGTGAATTCACAGCCTGGAGAAAAGAAGGCCGACCTGATCATTCAGCCGGAACAGACAGTTGTCGTTGACTGCCAAGGAGCCGCCTTGGACAATGAATCCCTGGCAACCACCCTGAAAGTAAGCTCGACAGATGGTCAGAAAGTCTATTACTCCCGGTTTTTCGTCTGGGAAGTCGAAACCGAAGGACCGATTTTTAGTTCCGGCAATGAAGCCGACTCCGACCGTCTGGCAGTAAATTTCGCATATTATCCCTCCTCGGATGCGATACTGTTGCAGGTCAACACCGGCTCACTCCAGAACAAGAAGGCAGTACAAAGGGTTTCGGCAGTACTGAAAGATCATTCCGGCACCCAACTGGCATCCACTGACATACCTCTCGTCCGAGAAGACCTTTATGAAATGATCTGGGACATCCCCGATCTGAAAGCTCACAGCAGCAGCACAAAACAAAGTGAATACTCGCTGGAATTCAATGTTGACGGGATTCCAAACGGGAAAATCATCCGTAAATTCGTTCGCAACATACTGGAGTGGGAAGGAAATCCGCTCGGCAAATCCGAAACGATTGTGCCCCCCTTCACACCGATATCAGTCAACGGAAATACTCTGCAAACAGCTCTGCGAAAACATGAACTCAATTCCCTGGGATTATGGGCGCAGGCAACTGCTGCTGAACGTTCCCTGCTCAAAGAAGGAGGCATGCGACTCGAAGCCACGACCCATGGCAAACCCGCAAAAATCGCTGCCGGAAAACTCCATTTCATAATAAAAAATCCCGAACGCGTCGAAACACTTTCCAATTTCACGATCGGCACCTTGAAGGCAGCCAGTCACGCGAAATGGGATTATGACGGCATGATGAAATGGACGCTGACCCTGAATCCATCGACAGAGCCTATCGACAGCCTGAGGCTGATCATCCCCCTGGACAATGCTCAGATGACGCTGATGCATACCTGCACCGACGGTATCCGCATCAACTACGGAGGGAGAACCCCGGAGGGAGAAGGACGGGTCTGGGATGGCAGCAAATGCGCACGCAATTCCATTGTGGGCAACTATGTCCCGTACATCTGGCTGGGAGGGGAATCGAGAGGACTTAGTGTCTTCGGCGAAAATGACCGCAACTGGAGCATTTCCAACTCGATCCCCTGCCAGGAACTGATCCGACAGGGCGACACTCTCAATCTAGTGCTGAATCTGATCGCTGAACCGGTAACGATTTCCGAAAAACGCGATATTCTGATTGGCTTTCTAGCCACTCCGCTTAAACCGATGCCGGAGAACTGGCGCAAATGGAATATGTGGTCCTGGTACGGAAACTCAAAGATCAAGCAATTTGACTGGCGCTGCCATTTTCTGGGCAGCTGTTATTATTGGGGGGCACCCTCGGCCTGCCTGGATATTTATCCGCTTTATGAGGACATCCGCTTCTGGCAGGAATTGGGTAAAACTCGTCAGAGCGGCCAGAAAAATCAGGCGTTCATTGACGAATGGATCAGCAAATATCCTCTGCCAGGCACCAAGGGCAGCACGGCTTATGACAATGCTTTGAAGAACTATGTCAATCATGTCAATGGAGGGTTCCACATAGTTGCAAACACCAAAGATCCGCTCAGCGATCCTGTCATGTTTTATACCAATGCCCGTGGCGTACGATGGGACACCCGGGAAGGGCAGACTTTTGTCAACGAATGGTACCGGCACTCATTTATTCAACGCGACTTCAAGTGGCTCTCCGGGGTCGCTTACGATCTTGACCCCGTTGACAGTTTCCGTGACTACGCCATGTGGTGGTACAAGCACATGTTTACAAGCGGCGCCTGCGACGCGATCTACTGGGATGACGTTTTTCTTAACGCAAACTTCAATATGGTCACCACCGAAGCATACCGCCTGCCGGATGGAACAATCCAGCCATCAACAGGACTCTTCAACATGCGCGAACTCATCCGGCGCACTGCTGTCCTGCAAACCGAGTTGGGACGTCCCGCAAGGAACATGGTTCATATGACCAATACCGCCATTGCTCCCATCTGCTCTTTCGCAAGCATGAACTATGACTGGGAAGACCACAACGGATTCAATGACTTTCAAAACCGCTACTCGAAAGAATACATACGAGCCTTGTCAATCGGACGCCAATTCGGTAATTACCCCGCTGTCCTAGCACCCGTCAGCGGCACCCCCAAACAGGTTGCCTGGTGCGAACGTACCGCCACAGGAGTCATGCTGACCCATGAGCTGCGCTGGACAGATTCACGGCGGAAACACTACTGGGAAACGTTGCTGTCATTCTATGAATTCGGATATGGCAGCAAGGAAGTCCAAGTACATAATTACTGGGATGAGAATTTTCCCTTCGAGATTGACGGCCCGGACCACTCCAGCATCGCCCTGGTCAAGCCAGGAAAAACCCTGCTGATGATTTGCGACTATGGCGGCGGAGGCGAATATCGGATTGCCACCGCCGCACAAGCCACCGATATGGAATCGGGAAAAGTTTCCAACAGCAGAAATGGTATTCTGTCTGTATCCATAAACAATCATGATTATGTCGTTTTAAGCCTTGAACAGTAAGTGGGAGGAAAAACATGAAGAAATTCACTTTAATTGAGTTGCTGGTCGTCATCGCCATCATCGCGATTCTGGCGTCCATGCTGCTTCCGGCCTTGAACAAAGCGCGTGATCGTGCCAAATTGATTACCTGTATGAATCAGATGCGGCAGATTGGGCAGAATTTCATGTTTTACATGGATGAGAACGATGGTTGCATGTTCACCTCCAATATTGCCGGTCCGGGATATTCCTATATGTGGGCGCAATGGTGGAGTCTGGCAGTCACCTCGCCACAATATGACAAAACCATCACAAAACTGATCAAATGCCCTTCACGTGATTCATCCATCGCATTCACTATCTATGGCAAAGGGTATGACTATGGGATCAGCGGTTCGATTATGCAATACACTGCGGCTAACAACTGGCGCTGGCCCAGAATTCAAAAGATCGCGAAGCCATCGATCAAGGGATATTATTTTGATGTTGAAAAAGGCAGCTATTCCGTCTCGGACAATGATCTTGCCAACCAGGGCCCCAGATTCTCACATGCCGGAAATTCCTGCAATATCTTTTTCGTTGACGGACACCTGGAAAATGCAAACTGGCATAAGGTGCCGGTGCGTTCAAAAAATGCAGCAGGCTACAATCTCTGGCCATGGTACTACTATACCGATCGCGGCAATTAATGAACGTAAAGGGTCTGTGGTGCGTGGTGCGGGTCAGACGTAGTGGACAGGATAAGGTGCATCCCACGACAGTCAGGGCATCGCAACCGGGACGGTCGCGCCACTTTTAAACCTAAAAAAGCAGTTGACTTTTTCCGTTGATCGGCAATTAGAATCTATTTTTTTGTCCACGGAGAGCACGGAAAAATTTGTAGAAGTGTTACTTTGACGTATGGAATTGCATGCGGTTTAAAAAGTAGCGCAACCGACCCGGTTGTGTGATTGATGTTTGCCCTCTCACCCTGAATTTTTCACGGCGACAGGATAACTACTGCTGTTTAACAACATTTGATGCTTGATACCGTGAAATTTGTAGCTACCTCACTGCGCAACAGTGATAACTACAAATTGAGGTGAAATGATGTAGTTATCTTACAGAAATGAAAAGTTCAGGTCCCACGCTCGAACGCTCCCATGTGCAAGCGGCAGGATGCAGATTGGTCGATCAGTCGCCTTACGGCATAACGCTTTGCGCCGTAGGCGCTTCACCATGCTTAACCCCAGGCTTCAGCCTGGGGTGAGATGCCCCCCAAAGACAGTGCCTTGTAAAGGCACCACAATCAGACAGGAAAGTGCTTATATGCCAATGACTTGGAGCTTTCTTTCCAGAAAAAATCTTTCACGAAAAAGAAGATTTTGAGGGATAGTATGCCATGTTCACCAACACGGCGAACGGCATGAACTTCACAAAACATTGAAAACAAAGGAATTAGAAGAAAAAAATCAGCTTTGACTGTTTTTTTAGGTTAAACTGTACCTCTGTCCCTGTTCCCACGCACCCCGCACCCCGCACCCCTGTACTACAGAGGCATTACTAATGAACCGTGCAACTGGGAAACCCACACAATGTCTAAAATGCTCATCGCCATCATTGCTGCCGCTTTCCTTACCGCAACAGCCCGGGATATCGTCAACCCGGTCATTGAAAAATTCGGGGACCGGCTGATTTTTCATGTGAATTTCGATGACGAGGTCTGTCTTCCTGTGGTAGCCGCCTCAGAAAAATCGATCCACTCGGAATTCAAGGATTCGCGTTTTGTTCCGGGGCTGCTGGGCAAAGCGTTGTATATTGGCAGAGTCGTATACAAGGCCAAGGACAATCTGGACTTGTCCCGCCCTGGAACGCTTATGTTCTGGATCGCGCCACACCAGTGGACAAAACTGGAAATCGAGCCGTATCTTTTCCCTTTCATCGCCTGGACCGGTGATACCAAGATAATCCTGGGACGCCAAAAAGCCCCCTGGGGAAAAAACCGGATTTATGTCAATGTTGAAACCGCTGAACGCAAAGATTGGGTGAGTGCGGGCGTCGACAATGTCGGTAGCGGACGCGATTGGAAAAATGGCGAATGGCATATGATCGCCGTCACCTGGACGCCGGAGTCCATTGGGATTTCCGTCGATGGACGCCCCGTGCAGGAAAAAACCTTGAAAAAGCCGCTGGCCAAAGGTACGTCTGAATGGATGATGCTGGCCTGCCAACTCAACGACACCGGAAGCACCCAGATTTTGCTCGATGAATTCTCCGTCTTAGACCGGAAATTGACCAATGACGAATTGAAAAAGTTATACGAAGAGACATTACAAACACTGGAGAAATGAAAATGACCTTTCTACTTTTCCTGCTGGCGACTGCCTGCTGCCTATCTTCCTTGCATGCGCTGGAACTATCCGGTCTCTATGCCGATAACATGGTGCTTCAGGCTGGACGATCCTTGAAAATTCAGGGTAAAAGCGCCCCGGACGAGACCGTCCAGATCGAAATTGACGGCAAGGTTTTCTCCGGCAAGGCAGCAGCCAATGGCTGTTGGATGATCGAGCTGCCACCGCAAGCGCCTGGAGGCCCCCATGTTTTTAAAATCGCTGCCGCCTCCGGATCGAAAATTTTTCACAATGTTCTGTTTGGTGAAGTCTGGCTGGCTTCCGGTCAATCCAATATGAATATGGCGTTACAGCATACAGACCAGGCCGACGCCGAAATCCGCACTGCAGAGGACCCTGACCTGCGGATTTTTCGGGTCGGCCTAAAGACCTCCGCCACGCCCGTCAGCGATGTGCATGGTCGCTGGGTTGCTGCTACGCCTGAAACGGCGAAGGGTGTTTCTGCCGTTGCCTGGTATTTTGCAAAGGAACTGCGCCAGGAACTGAAGGTACCGGTCGGCATCATCACCGCCAGCCATGGAGGCACTGCTGCGGAAAGCTGGATGTCGGCAGAGGCTTTGCACAGTCTCCCGGAAACCGCCGGAAGCTATGCCGGATTGCAGAAATCCATCCAGGCTCTCGAACAGGCACCCACCAACGTTGATCTGGATGACTCAAACTGGATGGAAGAAGGAATCCCTTTAGAAAACTGGAACCGGCAAAAACGCCGCATCCATTGGGATTATGAATTACACCCGGTAGAATATGACGGGGTCATCTGGGCACGCAAGGAAATCGAACTCCCGGCGGATTGGGCGGGTCAAGACTTGATTCTGTCTCTGGGAAAGATAGACGATTATGAAACCACTTTTTTCAATGGCACCGAAATTGGAAAAACCACGCAGCATACTCTTGCTGTCAGGGTTTATGAAATCCCAGGTGCCCTATCCAAAGCAGGCAAAAATCTGCTTGCCGTAAAAACTTTCAAGATCGGTTGGGGCGGGCTGATCGGTCCGGATAAAGTGATGTTTCTTCAGCGCAAGGGAAGCGAAGACAAAGTGCCTGTTGGCGGGGAATGGCTGTTCCGGGCTGCAAAATTGGAATTCAAAATGATTTCGCCACGTCTGCCAACAAGTCTTTACAATGGCATGATCGCGCCTCTTCGCCAGTATCCGATACGCGGGGTCATCTGGTATCAGGGCGAAGCCAATGCACAACCCGAAAA
>JAPXLT010000028.1:7748-25684 GCA_033809415.1 Lentisphaeria bacterium | reverse complement strand
TCCCCTGCTCGAATTCCCGCAAGCCGACTGGGACTGGTTCGTTGCCGCCTGCCACGACATCGACATTGAACCCACTATCGAGCAGCGTCAATCTCTCGAAAAACTTTTCAGCCACCTGACCGGAGTCAATGCCTGGCTTAACCTGACCCGCCTCACTACTCCTGCAGAATATCTCAAATTCCACGTCTTCGATTCTCTGACCATCCTCAACCTGGTGCAGGAAATGACTGCCCCAGGCGACCGCATCCTCGATCTTGGCACCGGCGGAGGCTATCCCGGACTGCCCTTGGCCACCTGGCTTACCGACCGTCCTTTCATCCTGCTCGATAGCCGACGTAAAAAAATTGAATTCCTGCAGCATACGATCAAGCTACTGCCGGAGTCAGACCTCGAGGCAACCTGTTTCCGGGGACGCGAAGTCAAGCACCACCGCCCGGACCTTTACCGGAATTGCACCCTGGTGACTGCACGCGCTGTCGGAGCCGCCAGCGAAAACCTGCTTGATGCCGCCGAACTCCTGAAAAATAACGGGTGCCTGATTATGATGAAAGGCCCCAATTTCCTCAAAGATGAGGGCGAGGATTTCGAAATTGCCTGTAAAAGAACCGGCTTCGAACTGCAAGATATTCTCCCTATTGCCCTCGATGATCAGGATCCAGACCGCTATATCGTCATCGTCAAAAATAAACCAAAAAAATTACCCGCACGCTACACAAACCGACGACGACGTATTAAATAGACCCCATCCAAGAAGGATTTTTTAACCACGAACCACACGAAAAGACTTGGCGCGGACTAATCGCCCGCAACCCACACGGACTAAACACGGACGGAACACGGACGGAACACGGACAACAAATCGGTCGGATCGGACGGATCAAGTAGATCGGTCAGATCCGTCGGAGAAAAAAGACGGAAATTGGCGATAGAATTTCTGGATGTTACGATCAACACACCGCCAAACTCTAAAAAATGTTCGTGCTTTTTCGTGCCTTTCGTGGTTAAAAAATAGGCGTGGGCATCAGCCCACGCTAAAGACTTGGCGGACATTTCAGAACCTTGACTACGATTTAGACTTTAATGTCCGGATTATGTCCGGATTCTCAGATGTGAGGAAAGCGGCAAGCTTCTGAATAATATCCATAATACTTTAAAAGTGAATGAGTTCCGGCTTTTTTCTTCATGTCTTTTCAACCGTTGTCCCATGACCGGATTTGTCCGGATATGGCCGGATAAGCGAATTATATGCTCTCCTTGATACGGCGATAGGCAGTAGCTCGCCCGGCTCCAATCTGAGCCAGAATTCCCACATCCACCAATTCACTCAAATCACGTCTAGCTTGACGTTCACTAACGCCATCGCCAAATTTACGAATATATTCTCGCATGTTGATCGACTCATCGACCCTCAGTTCATCTAACAGCGCCTGCTGGCGGCTGCTCACCGTGAAAGTTTTTGAGACGCTTCCTACAGCGTGGAAAGTCAACCGTACTCCGGAATCAACATTCCTCCACTGAGGATTTCTCATCCCAAGTTGCCGACATTCCTGAACGATCTTGTAGGTTCCTCGCCCGACTCGTTCCATCAAACCGTATAGATAGAAGACATAACTGATGTCCGGATTAACTAGGATCGACGCATGAGTGGGTGAACACAGTTTCTGCTGATTCAGTCCCGGCAGGAGTTTTCCGGAATTCCAGATTTCAATGCGCGTAGGATAGATGCTCACTGAGACGCCTCCGGAGAAATCGGCATAGTTCCGGTGCACCAAGGCATTAACCAAAGCTTCACGAAGCGAGTTGAATGGATATTGCGGCCGCGATTCCCGAGCCAGTTGACCAGGTGCAAACTCGGCGGCAATAGCAACATGACGCCTCAAAAACGCCATCGCTGCTTCCAGAAGAACAAAGGCGGGTCCTTCGTAGAGCTGCTCATCAATGAATCTATCGCTACGGTCGGTCTCATAACAAACGGCACGCAATCGGGTTTGTGGATGGCGCAACGCCACACGACGTCCGAAAAGAACATCGGCAGCATGGGTCAACTGACCAGACCGAGCCAACGCCAAGTCAGCCAGAACTGCTTCAGGATTCCCTGCATTCTCGAAGTGACGTCCTCGATGATCCCATGCCCGATGCGCGATCTTCTCAAGAAGTTCGCAGTCAAGATCGTCAACTGAGAGTCCTACGGCAATGCGGCGTTCCCAGCGTTCGGGTTTCTGTGTCTGCCGCACCACCATCGTGCGTAGGGTTGCGGCATCAGCAGGACAGGTTTTGCCTTTTTCCCGGACAAAAACTGCTCCCTCGAAAACATAGGGCACTTCAGTCCCTTTCGGCACTTCCACCGTGATCACTTGCCCATCCTTAACTTTGTCCAAGGTCACAGTAAACAACGAACGGGGGGTGATTTTCTTGTACAAATAGGTTCGCAGTTCATCCGCGTCCATTTCAGACACAGACTTGACAACCTTGCCACATTCGTCCACGCCGACCAATACTACTCCACCCTTTGTATTGAGCATCGCACAGACCGCACGACCCACCGCCGCCTTATCCAAGGACGAGGCGAGAAATTCTACCCGGATCGATTCGCCCTTGACCAGGATTTCCTCAGTCAGGTTTGGCATCGTCATTGCGCGGACCTCCTTTCAACCTCGTTGCGAATAGCAACTTTGTCTTTGAAATGATTCTGGATGAATGCCTCGACTTCACTATAGCGACCAAATTGCGCAGTGGCGAACAGCATGGCATCCTCATCCGATGTGTACTTCTGCACCCAGTTGCCGGATCGTTGCTGATAGGTTTTAATATCGCGCCGGATCGCTGCGTCATACATATCGATCACCCGAAAATCATCAATTACCGCCTGTTGACGTTGTTTGAGCTTCTTGAGTTCCTCGTCTGTGCCGAAACCGAGTTTGTCGAACATGGTCTTCCGATCTGCGGCGTTCGAGCAGCCCAGCTTCATGAATACCGAGCGAACAAAGGGGATGTAGTGATGCGCCAGAATCCAACGCGGTTTATTCAACTCGATGGCCTTCAGCAGCTCCTGGTGAGTAAACCCCAACTCACCGGGAAATACACCGCTACCATATTGTGGTGTGATAATGCCCAGGAACAAGTCGCAGCGCTTGACTGCCGCCAGACAATTTTCCAGTGCGGTTCTATTAGGATCGACCGGAATCGTGCCCTTGTGCGAACACCAAACTTCGTAACCGAATCCATTGAGCAACGCGAACACCTGATCCAGCAGCTCTTCAATGCCGTACACAGTCGAGGAGACCATAATAGTCAGCCTCTTGTCTGATTTGTCCTCTGCTTTGGCCACCTTTATCACCTTCCCCGTATCTCGTCTCCCCTACCCATCGCATCCACTCTGTCTGCCCCGTCCACCGGACGCCTCGCGAGTTTTTTAGGTTAGGATGGAGAACCTTTCCGATTTCCGGAACACATAGAAAAGATAGTCGTTTTGCAAAGCCTTTTCAAGCAGAATCACAAAGAGTCATACAGAAACATCGGAATTCCTGGAAAATCATAGTAATTCCTGACTCTGGAAATCTATGGAAAATACGATGCTTTCTTGCAGTCAAAGCCGCTTCCCATGAATTTTTTTTCGGATGTTTTCGTGCATTTCGTGGTTAAAAAAGAATTACACCGTCTCCCTCATTTTTTCATTTTCCCATTTGACAAAGCAGTTATCTTGCGTATATTAAATTATCATTGATAATTAACTGGCGCATTCAATCATCCCAGCAGCCGATTGAACGACTAATGTTGACTCAAGACAAATATGCACGTGGCATTCTTCGCGAACTTTATTTGCGAGGCGCTCTGACGCGGAAGCAGATTATGGCTAATCTGCCGATGCGCCTGAATTCCCTGGTGGCGACGAGTAATCGCCTCGAGGAGGAAGGCTTTATTTTCCGCGAGGAAGCTGATCGTCAACGCAATGTGCCGCTGGAATTGAATCCCAAGCGATTTGCGTCTGTCGGTATCGAGCACGGGGAGAGTTTTGCAGTATTCACTCTACTGAATTCAACTGCGGAGCATATTGTGACGGAGCGAGTTGATTTACCACAGGAAGTTGGCGGCACTAAGCGTCTTCGCCGCATTATAAGTCTCATAGATGATTTTATTCGACGCAATTCCGAATATGAAGTTTTCATGCTTGGCTTTGCCGACATTGGCATTGTCAACACAGAAAGCGGAACTGGCGTTTATTCTGCGCATATACCTGATTGGGAAAATGTTCCATTGCAGTCTGAGTTGGAGAGCCGTTTCGGGTGCTTCTGCCGGGTGGTGGACCGCTCCGGAGCAAGTGCACTTGATCTCCTTCGCCTCCACCAAAATGACGAGAATGTGCGGAATTCACTTCAGGTATTCGTCGGCAACGGCATAGGTGCCACCATATTGCAGAATGGCAGATATTTTGGGGAAGATACTCCATCAAGTTGTCAGTTGGGGCACATCATAGTGAATCCTGGCGGGGAGTTGTGCCATTGCGGCAATCGCGGCTGCCTCGAGACAATGTCTTCAATTCTTGCGATTGTAAGCCGTGTTTCACAGTTGAGCAATGGGGAAATTTCGACAAAGACAGAACTTATGGCAGCTCTTGCCGACGGGAATAAAATCTGCGAAGACACAGTCTGTGAAGCGGCCCGGGTATTGGGAATAGCCATCGCTAATACAGTGACATTTACCGGCATTACAAATGTTTATCTGCGATGCGAATTATGCCAGGCAAGCCAGAATTTTCTTGAATCAGTGAGAGAAACCTTGCTCGAGAATGTGATACGTCCATTCCGCCAAAAAGTCCGTTTGGCAGCGAGCAATCAGGAAGAGGATTCTGCCGCTGTCGGCGCCGCATTCTATACACAGCGTGAATTTTTTGCAGTGGAAAAATAAACTTTTTCGGAAGGTAGCAACGAACATACAAGGAAACAAAAACATGGAATTTACAGATTGTGCATCGCTGGCAAAAAGCGTGCGGCTGGATTGCCTGCGGATGGTCTTTGAAGGCCGGAGCGGTCACATTGGCAGCATGCTGTCCTGCGCGGATCTTCTTGCAGTCCTCTACAAGAAGATATTGAAGGTCGATCCCGCATCCCCGAAGGCTGAGGAACGCGACCGTCTGATTTTCAGCAAAGGCCACGGCGGCGCAGCGCTATTTGCAACATTGGCGGAACTGGGATTCTTCCCAAAAGACTGGTTGTGGACATATTACAAGGACGGCGGAAAGCTTTCCGGGCATATTTCACATCATGTCCCCGGCGTGGAATTCTCGACAGGTTCGCTGGGGCATGGCCTCCCCGTAGCATGCGGCATGGCGCTCTATGCCAAGAACAGCGGAAAGAACCACCGCATTTTCTGCGTGGTAAGCGATGGCGACCTTGACGAAGGCTCGACCTGGGAGGCGATTATGCTGGCTGCTCAGCATAAGTTCAACAATCTGTGCATGATCGTTGATTACAATCGCTTGCAGGCGCTTGGCCGTTCGGAGGACATTATTGATCTCGAGGAACTCGATGAAAAATTGAATCTGTTCCGCTGGAATACAACGGTAGTGCAGGATGGCCATGATTATGCCCAGATTTATGACGCACTCAAGGATTTCCCGCATTCTGACAAGCCGCAGGCCGTCATTTGCCACACGATAAAAGGGAAGAACGTCTCATTTATGGAGAATGATTACCGCTGGCATTATGGACCAATTACCGAGGAACTTTACAAGAAGGCGGTAGCAGAAGTGGAGGCAGGCAAATGAGAAAAGCATTCAATCAGGAATTACTCAAGGCCGCTGAGAAAGATGCAAGGATACACATGATCCTCGCGGATATCGGCTATGGCGAAATCGAACCCTTTGCAAACACCTTCCCCAAGCGCTTCATCAACTGCGGCGTTGCAGAACAGAATATGACCGGCGTTGCCTGCGGTGTTGCCATGGAGGGGAACATTGCCATCACATACTCGATTGCAAATTTCCCCACCCTGCGCTGCCTCGAGCAGATTCGCAATGACGTCTGCTACCACAATGCAAATGTGAAAATTGTCATTATCGGCGGCGGTGTATCATACGGCGAACTTGGCATCTCCCATCACTCGACTGAGGACATCGCCATCATGCGCGCCCTGCCTAACATGGTCGTGCTGGTGCCTTCAGACATTGTGGAAGCCAGGGCGGCTACCCATGCCATGCTGGCATACGACGGGCCGGTTTACTACCGCTGCGGCTACAAAGGTGAACCGGACCTCCACGACGGCAGAAGCGTCCCCGATTTCCGCATTGGTGGGTCTTCAAAACTCAAGGAAGGAAAAGCCGCCACTATCTTTTTTGCCGGTCCCATCGGAGTGAATGCCAAAGCAGCTATCGAGGAATTGGCTGGACAGGGAATAGACTGCCGCCTGGTCAGCCTCTACTCGATCAAACCGATTGATAAGGAAGCCATCTTGAGCGCCGCAAAAGAAACGGGCGGAATCATCGTTCTGGAAGAACATAACATCCATGGCGGAGTCGGCAGCGCAGTTGCAGAAGTTCTCATGGACGAAGGCTGCGGCAATGTGCCTTTCAAACGCATGGCATTCCCCGATGTGAATGTTTCACTCGTAGGTTCCCAGGCATGGCTCCGTGAACAATATGGCCTCGGTACTGCAGATATCATCAAAGCAGTAAAGGAGATGGTCAAATGAGTGGACGTCTTCAGGGAAAATATGTCTTGATTACAGGTGGTGCGCAAGGAATCGGCAAAGCCGGCGCAGCCCGTTGCATCGCAGAAGGCGCCAACGTCTGGATTGCGGACATCAATGAAAAGAGCGGAATAGCCACGGCTGAAGAGCTGGGCTGTCATTTTATAAAATGCGATGTGTCCAGCTCGAAAGACGTGCAAGCAGTCATTAATGCCATGCCCAGGTTGGATGTCATTTACAACAACGCGGGCATCTACTGGGTGGGTCATGATGGCAGGCTGACAGACATCGATGAAGATGACTGGGACAGGATCATTGCCGTCAATCTGCGCAGCGTCTATCTCGTCTGCAAATATGGCATTCGCAAAATGCTGGAACAAGGAGAAGGCGGCTCGATCATCAATACCGCCTCGAGCGCAGGCATTATCGGCATACCTGACTGCGACGCCTACACGGCCACAAAGGGCGCCATCGTGCAGCTGACCAAGTCCATGGCCGCTGAATATGGACGCTACAACATACGCGTAAACTGCATCGCACCAGCCGGCATCATGACACCGATGATGCGCCAGAGCAATCCGGAAAACTCGACGTTTGACGAAGAGCGTTTCCTGAAGCTCCGCAGCCCATTGCGCCGCTATGGAACCCCCGAAGAAATAGCCAACGTCGCCCTGTTCCTGGCATCCAGCGAATCCAGCTACCTGAATGGCGCAATCCTCGTGGCGGACGGCGGCACCACCATCAATGGCGACCTCTCGAAGATCGAAAGTTAAAAATCCATTTTTTTAACCACGAACCACACGAAAAGGCACGAAAATTTTTATAGGGTTGTTATTCCGACGGATAGGATTGCGTGCGGTTTAAAAAGTAGCGCAACCGTCCCGGTTGTGATTGATGTTTGCCCATCCAAAAGCATTACAATCAATCGATTTGAAGGAAAATCTTTCATAAAAAATAGGAGATAGTACGAATGAAAAAGATTCTTGAGCGTTTCAGTCTTGCCGGGAAGAATGCTTTGGTCACCGGGGCTGGTCAGGGACTTGGTAAAGCCTTTGCCATGGGTTTGGCTGAAGCTGGCGCCAACGTTGCCGTGGCTGATATTCGCGCAGATAGCGCGGCAAGGACAGCAGAAGAGATCAAGGCCTTGGGCTGCCAATCCTTGGCGATTACCGCGGATATATCCTTGGAGGAAGATGTCCTAAGGATGATCCGCCAGTGTCTCGAGCATTTTGGCAAATTGGATATCGCAGTCAACAATGCGGGTTTCGCGATACCGATTGCGCCTGTCAGCGAAGTGTCTTTTGCAGACTGGCAACAGCAAATGGCGGTTAATCTGAACGGTACCTTTTTATGCGCGAAATATGCGGCGGAAAGCATGAAACCGCATGGATACGGGAAGATCATCAACATTGCTTCGATGTGCGGGCATATTGTCTGGCCGGACCCCCAGGCGGCCTACAGCGTTTCGAAAGCCGGCGTTATCCATTTGACGAAATGTCTTGCTGCCGAATACATCAAATTCGGCATCAGGATCAATTGCATCAGTCCGGGGGTCACTCAGGTGGAGGGATTATTCGGCGAAGTCATTGATGTTTTTCTCAAAAAAGCTCCGCTTGGCCGGATTGGCAGACCTGCCGATCATCAGGGGGCAGTGCTGTTTCTGGCCTCTGAAGTCTCTGACTTCATGGTTGGTCAGGAACTCATCATTGATGGCGGATATACCCTTATCTAACCCATGAAGAAAAACATCGCAAACCTCTCGTAGTGCAAAAACTATTCGTGTGGTTCGTGGTAAAAAATGGCAGCTTCAGAGGCGGGGTTCATGATTTCGTCTCCAGAATAAACTTGGCCTTTTCCCGTCGTAACATCTCGTACGGCGTCATGAAACGCAGCTCAAGGCCGATACAGACATTGGGGATTTTGATTCGTTTGACGGAATTAGCGGGCACCTCATGGGTCACTACCACATGATTGCCCGCTAAGGCATGAGCAATAAGGTAATAATCTGCTATCTGCAAAAAGGTGCTGATTGCCGCCGGTTCATAATCCTGGTTCATAACCCAACTACTCACCCTGCCGAATTGGTCAGCAGTTGTCCTATCAGTTTTCAGAAAAAGACCATTGGCATTATTCTGCATCCACTCGGTAAGCTCGTCTTCGCCTACGTTGATTTCATCAGCCACCTTGTCGATGCTGAAAACTCGCCCTGTACGATTATTTGCAAGAATCCAATCCCAGAATGCCGGGCAAAAGTCCAGACCATAATGGAGATTCTTTGCCTGGATAAATACATTGGCATCGAGAAGGTCAGATGACTGAACCTCTGTGAAGTTGCACTGGCACTGTTTCGCTTTTTGCGATGATTCATTCAAGCCCTGCTGATATTTATCCAGGCGGTTTTTCGGCGCGAAGCGCCACAAAAAAATAACCCTGGGTGAGGAAGCGCGGAGCGCGACGCAACCCGGGGTGGGGACTCCCCCCAAAAACCGCGCCCGGAGGGCGCAACAACAAGTGGAAATGGACTCATCCGGTTGCTCAAGGCTTCTCGACAAGACTGCGTTTGTGTCGCCCTCCGGGCGCTGATTCTTGGGCGCCGTCCACCCCCGGTTCCCTCGCCCTCCGGGTTCGGTCACCAGGGGTTATTATTGTGCACCTTCGGGCTAGAGGGTACCATTGTATTTTCACAAGTCGAATTTCAACAATATAATTTTTCGCCACACTTAAATTCTTGCTCAGTAATCAGATTAAGAAAAAATAACGTTCGCTTTCTTGAACCCGAGGTTCAGTTGTCTGACCTTTTTATCTTGTAGTTTCCCAATAAAAAATATACACTACAAGCTGATTTCTTGAGTTTATCTGGAAATCAGCTTTTTTTCGCCAGGCCAAGTTGCATAAGTTGTTGGAAACATTAGATTAAGAACATCGTAAATGTAGTGTATATAATACCAGGGCGTTTTCATTCTCTTAACCACGTCGGGAAATGTCTCGTTTTTTTAATGGACAGGGACACGATGGACTCGATGGACGTCATGGACACAAATGGACACGTTTTTATGGACAGAATGGACACGTGCAGCAGGTGACGTTCTTGAACCTGTCCATTCGTCTATCGGAACGGATGTTGCTTGTTTTTTAATCAAATAATATGCGAAAAAAGCATTGGTTATAATTGACCAATTTTCATCAAGGAAACAGAAAATGGCATTAACAATGACAGTGCAGCCGTTACAAGGAGCGTCAGCGGGCTTCCCAGCCGAACTAAGATTCTCGACACAATTCCTAGAGTTTCTCTGCAACCAAAACGATTCCGACAGGGAAATTTTGGAAAAAGGGTTCCATATCGAGGAGTTCGGGGAGAAAAGCATTGTAAAGTGCTGTTTGCTTCGCGATGCATTGAGGAAATTGATTGAAATCGCGGAAACAGATAATAAACTTTTTATCTATTCTCTTGATATAAAAAATGATATACATTCAGGAGGAGGGGCACGAGGCTTGTCTGGAACAATCAATGGGCAGGCTGTAAGTCTAATTGGAGGAATTGGACAGTGTTGGCTGAAATGGATGGCGCAAAAAGACGATAACACTTATGAATATTACTGTTACAGGAAGGAAGACATATCCGATAGAACGGAAATTCTGTTGGATAAGTTAGGTGTGATTGAAATTTTGAAGAAAGAAGCAAAGAACCTGCTTGAGTTGCCGACCTTGAAAGCACTCCTTCAGAAACTTGAGAATTATGACGCTGACGATGACTTTGAAATGACCATCGGCTGATTCGAGGCCTGCTCGTCTGGTGCAAAAACCCGTCCGTGGCCTAAGACGCTGTTCTCACGGCAGGCTAGTGCCAGTCTGGGATGGCGTTTTTCGTCCGAACGTGGGATGCCCCCACAACCCATTTTTTAACCACGGAAAGCACGGAAAACTCGGAAAATTTGTAGGATTGCTGCTTCGACGGATGAGATTGCACGCGAATCTTTGATCTGACCTATTGGTTTCTCCGACCGATCCGCATCTTGCCTCTTGCAACGTAGGAGGGCAAACATCAATCACAACCGGGACGGTTGCGCTACTTTTTAAACCGTATGCCATCCCATACGTCAAAGCAGTAACCCTATAAAAAATTTTCGTGTCTGTTCGTGTGGTTCGTGGTTAAAAAATCCTTTTTGGATGGGGTCTAAGTACACATAAGCGACACATAAGAAATCGTCGAGAGCGCCATCCGTACACTCTCTGTTTCTCCAAGCTAAAAGCAAATAACTGCAAGCTTCGTGTAGCTTGATTTAATATGCTTAATGTAAACGTATTAAACACTCCGACAAAGCAATCTTTCCAAGCTAAAAATCGTGGAGCCAAGCTATTCCACAAGCCATTTAGCTTGACCGTCGCAATCTCTTCTACCACCCGTTTCACCGCAAACTGCACATAAGCAGCACATAAGAAAAGATCGCATTTCTTGCTAACATGGCTGCCATACTAATTCTTCCTCCAATTAGCTTGCGCACCTCGGCTCCCCGCATTGAATATCAACCCTTCGCGAGACATCTCTTGCAAAAGATTCCGAATTTGGATTTGAAACTTGTGCTTTAAAATGAAAAGCCCCCTGAAGTCATTTACCTTCAAGGGGTTAAAATGGTGGAGCAATCGACCGTGCGGCAACTCGCGGTGAATACAATGGACTTACGGATGCCGCCTGCCCGGGGCTTGGTCGAGGGATGGTGTTGAGAGGAAGCCCGGCTTCGTCGGCGCCCGCAAGCGGGCTTGACTACGCCGGGGCAGATTTAACACAAAAGGCCGAAGCGCGAGCGCTTCGGCCTTTTGTGTTAAATCTGGTGGAGCTAAGGGGATTCGAACCCCTGGCCTATACGTTGCGAACGTATCGCTCTAGCCAGCTGAGCTATAGCCCCAATATCAACATATTCAGACGATGAGTTAACTTACTACAAATCCTGATAAAAGCAAGTCTAACACCTGCGAAATTTTAATATTTTGTTTGTAATGCGTCTGTAGTGCGTGGTGCGGGTCAGACGTAGTGGACAGGACAAGCCCCCCCACAACAGTCAGGATAATCACAACCGGGACGGTTGCGCTACTTTTTAAACTGCGTGCAATCCCATCCGTCGAAGCACTACCCCCTATAAAAATTTCGTGCCTTTTCGTGTTTTTTCGTGGTTAAAAAAATCTTGGAATTTGCTTGGAGTGCAGTAGAAAAAACGCCTTTATACTATATATTATAGGGTTGCCTTTTTTTAGCTCTACACAGGAGATGGAATATCCGTCTTCTGCATTTCACGTTTATTGTAAGGAATTATTCATGTCCAATCACGATTCTCCGTCAGGAAACATATTTCCTGAAATCCCTGCAAAGGAAATCACCAATTCGGAATACAATGCCAATCAGATCACGGTTCTGGAAGGTCTGGAGGCGGTACGCAAGCGCCCCAGCATGTATATCGGGGATACCGGCGAAAGGGGCCTGCATCACCTCGTTTACGAAGTCGTCGATAACAGCATTGACGAAGCCATGGCAGGATTCTGCCAAAACATTTCCGTTCGGATCGGCTTCGACAACAGCATCACGGTTACCGATGACGGGCGGGGCATCCCCGTTGACATGCATCCAATCGAGAAGAAGCCTGCCTGTGAAGTCGCATTGACCATGCTGCATGCCGGTGGTAAATTCGACCATAACGCATACCATGTTTCCGGTGGACTGCACGGCGTCGGCGTCTCCTGCGTCAACGCCCTCTCCCAATGGCTCGCCTTGACCATCCACCGCGACGGCTCGGAATACCAGATGCGCTTCGAACGCGGCAATACAGTCGAGCCGCTCGTTTGCAAAGGTCCCAGCAACCTCCGCGGCACCACCGTCAAATTCATGCCGGACCCCGAAATCTTCACGGTTACTGAATTTATATGGGACATTCTTGCGAACCGCCTTCGCGAGCTGGCATTCCTGAACGCCGGCGTCCGCATCACCCTCTGCGACCAGCGTGGTGAGAATCCCCGCGAAGAGGTCTTCTGCTTTACCGGCGGGCTGCGGGAATTCGTCACCCACCTGAACCGGGTCAAGAATCCCCTGCATGAAGTCATCTACTTCAAGACCGTCCGCGATGACGTCGAAGCGGAAATCGCCATGCAGTACAACGATTCGTATGCGGAAACCATCTACAGCTACGCCAATGATATCAATACGATCGAGGGCGGAACGCACTTGACCGGCTTTCAGCAGGCGATCACACGCAGCGTCAACAACTATGCTAAAACCGTTCCTGCTTTCAAAAACGAAGATACGGTTTCCGGCAGCGACGTCCGTGAAGGTCTGGCTGCGGTAATCAGCGTCAAAATCAAAGACCCGCAGTTTGAAGGACAGACTAAGACCAAACTGGGCAACGGCGAAGTCCGCGGCATTGTCGATTCGATCGTCTATTCCACCCTGACCACCTACTTCGAGGAACATCCCAAGGATGCCAAGATGATCATCGAGAAGGCCTACGGTGCCGCACGCGCCCGGGAAGCCGCGCGCAAAGCGCGCGAAGCCAGCCGCCGCAAAAGCCCGCTGGGCATCACCGCCCTGCCCGGCAAGCTGTCGGATTGCTCTGAAAAAGACCCGGCCTTGTCCGAACTCTACATCGTCGAGGGTGATTCGGCTGGCGGCTCTGCCAAACAGGGACGCGACAGCCGTTTCCAGGCGATCATCCCCATTCGCGGCAAACTGATCAACGTCGAGAAGGCTCGTCTGGACAAGATGCTGAACAACAACGAAATCCGCACCTTGATCACGGCCATCGGCTGCGGCATCGGCGTCGAAGAATTCGATGTAACAAAAGCGCGCTACCACCGCATTATCATCATGACTGACGCGGACGTGGACGGCTCGCACATCCGGACGCTGCTTCTGACTTTCTTCTACCGCCAGATGAAACCGCTGCTCGAGGCCGGCTACATCTATATCGCCAAACCCCCGCTGTTCAAGGTCACCCGCCGCAAGCATGAGCAGTACGTCGAAAACGAAGATCAGCTCGATGGCATCCTGCTGCGCCTTGGCCTGCAAGACATCAGCCTGAGGCGACCGGGGCAAGACCCCTATCCGCCGGATTTGACTACGGAAATCATTCAGTGCATCCGGGAATTCCTGCGCCTGGCTAAAAACAACCTGCCCCGCTATGGCATTCTCCCGACCGATTATTTCCAGCAGCGCATTACGCACGGGCGCTTTCCGGTTGCCCTAGTAGCCGTTCGCGAGATTGACGGTTCGATTTCTTTCCATTATGCCTTTGACAAAACCGAGATCGAGCAGATTGTCCAGGATGCGGAAGCACGCCTGGCTGTGGAAGATGACAATCCCGAGGACGATAAGGAAGAACCGCCTTCCGAAGATGTCGAGCTGCCCGCACCTCCGGTTGAATATGATGAAAATGGCGATCCGATCATCAGTGAAGCTCCGGTACATTCAGCCATTGACATCATTAACATTCCGGAAGCAAATACCTTCATTACCTTAGATGAAAAACTGCAAGCATTCGAACTTGACTGCCGTTGCCTGTTCACTGGCGAAACCCCGATCTTGGAAATGGTCCATAAAGAAAAGGTCACTCCGGTCAATACGCTCGAAGCGGTCTATGATCAGGTTACCAGCAACGGGCGGCAGGGACTCTATATCCAACGCTACAAAGGACTGGGTGAAATGAACCCCGATCAGCTTTGGGAAACAACCATGGACCCCGCACGGCGTAAAATGATCAAAGTCACCATGGCCGATGCTGTCGAGGCCGAACGCATGTTTGTCCTGCTGATGGGCGAGCAAGTGGCTCCCCGCCGGGAATATATCGAGCGCTTCGCCGAATCCGTCAAAGACCTGGATATTTGAGTTCTCCAGAAACGATGTCAACCAGCAAACCTCCGGCTGGCGAGAACCAGCCGGGATAAATTGAAAGACAGATAATTCTTATGAGCGACGAAAACACCAACCTTCCGAACGATCCAGAAAACACTGCCGTTCCCATTGGCAAGAACGACGTCCCCTATCCGATTGAAGACATCATGCATACTGCATACTTGCAGTACTCAGTCAGCGCCAACGTCGGACGCGCCATTCCGGATGTGCGCGACGGCATGAAACCGGGCAGCCGCCGCATCCTCTACGCCATGCGCCAGCGCGGCTTCGGAAAAAGCAGCCCATATACCAAATGCGCCAAAGTCGTCGGCGAAGTCATCGGTAACTACCACCCCCATGGGGACTCCGCCGTCTATGAAACGATGGTGCGCATGGCCCAGGACTTCTCGATGCGCTATCCCTTGATTGACGGACAGGGCAACTTCGGCTCGATCGACGGGGACTCCGCAGCGGCATACCGCTATACCGAATGCCGCATGGAACGCCTGGCTGAAGAACTCCTTGCCGACTTGGAAAAAGATACCGTTGACATGCGCCCGACCTTTGACGAAAAGGACTTGGAACCCAGCGTATTGCCAGCCCGTTTCCCAAATCTGCTGGTCAATGGTGCCCAGGGCATCGGCGTCGGCATGGCTACCAACATCCCCACCCACAATCTCGGCGAAGTCATCGATGCCACCATCGCCGTCATCGACAATCCACGCATCACCATCCGGGAATTAATGCGCATTATTCCCGGGCCGGACTACCCCACCGGCGGAATCATCCAGGGAATACGCTCGATCATCTCCCTCTACGAAACCGGGCGTGGCTCCGTCAGATTGCGCGGAAAAGCCACCATCGAGGAGAAAAATGGCCGGGAAAAAATCACCATCAGCGAAATTCCGTATGGTGTTAACAAAGAAAATATGGTGTTGAAAATCGCGGAGCTGGTCAACGATGGCAAAATCCCCGGCATATCCGCCCTCGAGGACTTGTCCTCGTCCCGCGCCGGGATCAAGATTGAAATCGAGATCAAGCGCGGCTTTATCGGCAATGTTGTTCTGAATCAGTTGTACGCGATGACGCCCCTGGAAAGTGTCTGGGGTGCGCAGCTCCTGGTAGTTGACCGCAATCGCCCGCGGACGATGAATCTGAAGCAGATTCTCGAGGCTTACATTGATCACCGTGAGGAAGTCATCACCCGGCGTTGCCGTTTCGAATTGCGCAAGGCTGAAGAGCGCGATCATATCGTCCAAGGACTGTTGATTGCCCAGGCCAATATCACTGAAGTGGTCAATATTATTCGCGAGGCTGCGAACCGGGAGGAAGCCGCCCAACGCCTGATGGAGCGCTTCCTGCTTTCCGAACGGCAGACCAAGGCCATCCTCGAGATGCGCTTGTATCAATTGACCAACTTGGCGGTTGATGAACTGCAAAACGAGCATGCAACCTTGCTGCAAGAAATCGACCGCCTGAAAGATATCCTTTCTTCGCGTTTGAAAATCATGGATGTAGTCAAGACGGAATTGCTCGAGGTGCGCAGCAAATACGCCGATCCTCGCCGCACGATGATCGTTCCCGGTGAACACGAGATCGACTTGGAAGACCTGATCGCCCGTGATATCTGTGTCATTCCCCTCTCCGCCACCGGTTATATCAAACGCGTCCCTGCCAGCCTCTATGAAGCCCAGAACCGTGGCGGCAAGGGGGTGCGCGGCATGAAGACCAAAGAAGAAGATTATGTCGATCTGCTGCTGACCTGCTGCACCCATGACATCATCCTGTTCTTTACCAACAAGGGGCAGATGCGCTGGCTGAAAGCCTACGAAATTCCTGAAGGTGCCCGCGACAGCCAGGGCAAGGCACTGATCAACCTGCTCGATCTCGCCGAAGGCGAGCGCGTTCGTGCGATGATCCCGGTCGAGACAATGGATCAGCCGGATTGTTACGTGGTCATGGCCACCCGCAACGGGATTGTCAAGAAGACTCCGCTGTCAGCTTTCAAGAATCTGCGCAGGCGAGGGATCATTGCCATCAACCTTGAAGAAGGCAATGATCTGATTGACGCCAAACTCACCGATGGAACCCAGGACATTCTGCTCTCCGCAGCCAATGGGATGGCCTGCCGCTTCTGCGAAAGCGATATCCGCAGCACGGGTCGGAATTCCATCGGCGTACGAGGCATGCAGCTGCGCGACAAAAACGGCGAATTGGTCTCGGAACTGGTCGCAATGGCTGTTGTCAATCCCGATGACGAACTGCTAGTCATCAGCGCTCAAGGCATGGGTAAACGAACCCCCATCGGCTCGGCGGACCCAACCCCCATCAGCACAAATGACTCCTCCGCAGATGATGACAACTCGGATTCGGACATCGACATCGAGGAAGACGAAGCCAGCGAAACGCTGGAAAATGGAGATGCGGAAACGTCTGCTCCGGAGGAATCCTCGAGCAGGCGTTACCGCCGCACACGCCGTGGCGCCAAAGGCGTCATCAGCATGAAACTGCGCGAGGGTGACAGCGTTGTCGCCGCACTCCAAGTACCCGCCAACTCGAATCAGGAACTGATCCTGATTTCGGTCGAGGGGCAGACAGTCCGCCTGCGTGTCCAGGATGTCCGTCAGACTGGTCGTGCGGCCTACGGCGTCATCGTCATGCGCCTCAGCGAAGGCGACCGCGTTGCTACCGCCACGATCGTTGATGAACTCAGCGAAGAGGAAATCGCCGCCAACCAGGCAAAGGAAGAAGAAAATGCCGACATGGCCGCACTCGAGGCGGAGTTCCTTGCCAACATCCAGGCACAAAGCGACGAAAACACTGAAGAGACAGCCGAAGCAGGCGAGGACAATGCACCCGAAGAGGAAACAAACTGATCCATCACAACCGGGACGGTTGCGCTACCTTTTTAAAATTGCAGAGATTACGCTTGACATACTGTCGTGAGGATATACATTAATTGTTTATTCTGATAAAGTTCACTCGATGCTCTGACCTTGAGGCAGAGTAGGGAGTGATTAGAAAAAAGGAAAGGAAAACGCGATGAAAAAGTTCCTGATGATGTTGGCCGCTGCCTCCATGGTGTTTGCATTCACCGGATGCAAAGAGAAAAGTGCTTCTGAAAAACTGGGCGACTCTGTGAAACAGATGTCCAAAGATGCAGAAAAAGCCGCCAAAGAAGCAAAAAAAGACGCTTCCAAAGCTATGGATGATGCGAAAAAATCACTGGACTAAGACAGCTTGAAAGAAAAAAAGCCCCGTTGCGCAAACGGGGCTTTTTTTGTGTATTTAGATCGCGTCCAAAAAGGGTTCCGCACCCATTTTGTCCGCTGATTCCGCAGATGGACGCCGATTCCCAGGATTAGGAATTGCTATGACT
>JAPXLT010000028.1:0-7738 GCA_033809415.1 Lentisphaeria bacterium | reverse complement strand
CGCATGATTTTTCTTGAAATTCCGTTTTCCCGGCACTATGTTTTCTGCGTGGTTCAGACATCATCTAGCCCCACCCACCCAGGGGGCAACCCACCCTTATTAAGGTACGCGCGCGCGAAGCAGCCGTCGGACGGGGCAGACGGGGCAGACGGGGCGCGCGGAGTGGACTTTGTGGACTTTGTGGACTTTGTGGACTTTGTGGACTTTGTGGACTTTGTGGACTTTGTGGACAGAACACAGACGCCCAGCACCACGCACCCCGCACCACGCACCACGCCTCTGTTATTTAGCAGGAAAAGACGAAGGCACCTTCACAACAGGGACGGTTGCGCTACTTTTTAAACCGCATGCAGACTCATCCGCCAGAGCAGCACCCCTACAAATTTTCCGGGTTTTCCGTGCTTTCCGTGGACAAAAAATCCTTTTTGGACGCGGTCTATTTAGCGTGCCGTCCAGCGTTGCAGATAGATATTATCGACTGGGATCAGTTCCCAAGTCAGGCCGTTTTGTTCCAGTGCGCTGGTAAAATTCTGTAATGCGGAACGCCCTGGGTCCGCATATAAAAAAGTGCCACTTGGTGCGAAATATTGTTTAACGCATTTTACTAGGTGGGGCACCATTTCTTTTTCATAGATCAGGTCACTTCCCAGCAGGACATCAAAGGTGCCAGTCAGGTCCGGTCGGCGCCAGTCCATTGTATGATAGGCAATATCCTCCAAGGCATTGAGTTGGGCATTGCGCAGAAAGAAAGCACGGTTGTCGGGATGGAAATCCGACGCTGTCACCTGTGCTCCACAGCGGGCAGCGCACAGTGATGGCAACCCCAGGCCGCAACCCAGTTCGAGAACACGCTTGCCGATAAATAATTCGTGGTGTTCTGAGATATACCCCGCTAAAGCCTCCGCTGATTCCCAAAGCCGCGTAAAATAGGGAATGCGGTCCGTATCACTGGGAGATACTCGAACATAATGATCCAAGGCATCGTCCAGACTCCGGATCATGCATAGGGTAAAACGGAAAGCCCCTACAGAAATAGTCTCTTCAGAGCAGGGAAAAAGAAGTTCATTATCCATAGTAAAGGGGGCAGGGGGCAGGGCAATACTCGTTACTTAAAATTTTTTGTCCACGGAAAACACGGAAGGCGCGGAAAATTTGTAGGGTTGTTGCTTTGACAAATGAGCTTGCAAGCGGAATTTCGGTCTGGTTTGTTGTTTCCTCCAATTGCTTGGCTTCCTTGGCGGTTGGTTCCTCGTTATTGAACCGCCAAGACGCCAAGGACGCCAAGGTCGGCTTTATGGAGTTGAGTCGTCTGTGTGGTTGCAAAGCGTTAAGTTAAGAGTATTGCCCTGCACCCTGCACCCTGCACCCTGCACCCTGCACCCTGCACCCTAATTCATGCCAAGAGATAGAGTGCCAATGCGGCTGCCACAGAGGCATTCAGGGAATTGATTTTGCCGGTTTGCCGTATAGCGGCAATATGTGTCGAGTTATTCAGGATGAATTGGCTGACACCTGCGTTTTCACCGCCAACTACAAGCAATATCTTTTCCAGTTGCAAGGCACGCACGTCTTCGAGGGTGATCGAGCCGGAACCATCCAGCGAAACTACCGTATATCCTTCTTCCAAGGCGATCTTGACATACTGGTTGCCGGCACAGTTAACCGCCACCTGCAAAAACTCGCAGGCACCCGCTGACGCCTTGACCACCGACGGCAGAAGCAATGGGCAACCACGTCGCGGCAGCAGCAGATTTCGCCAGCCCAGCGCCTCAGCAGTACGAGCAATCGCACCGACATTGTGCGGATCCTCGATATTGTCCAGCAGAACCAGGCGCTTCTCGCCTAGCATTTCAGCAAAAGGAGTATAAGGGAAGGGACCGGTCTCCAGAACGCAACCTTGATGTTCCCGGGTTTGGCAAAGATCAAAGAGACGGCTTCTATCAACTGCTTCCACAGGAACCTGATATTTTTCCGCCACTTGAACCAGCTTCTTCAGACGGGGATTTTGCCCGCTGCCTTGACTGACATAGAGCCGGATCATCTGGCGGCGTCCGGCGCGGATCGCTTCAAAAGCAGGATTGATTCCATAAAGAAATTCACTCATGGCAGTCTCCGGTGCCTTGCGTTACTACGCGTTTCCTCCAGTGCAGAAATTCTTCCGCAAACCATGCTTCGGGTTGCTGCCAGATATCCTGTCCGATCACTTCCAGCAGAGGGCGGGTGCGCACTGAACGAAGGGTTGCACTGCCCAGCATCGTCTTTTTCAACACGCCCTGTTGGGAAAGCACCTCCTCGATACGAGCGCCAGTTAAATATGGCCAGAGACCATGTTTGCGGTCTTTGCTTAATTCCGCGCGGCGTGCCTGTCTTTCCGCTTGCGTTGGCAGCATGGACAGCAGTCGCATCACCATTCTGGATTCAATGAGATGCTTTATCGTACATACCGTAAAATCCACTCCAATCAATGCATACAATGCGTTCCATTCATACAACCGCTGCCAGGGCGACCCCACCCCAAAGGCGGTTTCACTCCATGGGCTTGGCGCAGGCTTGCAAACATCATGCCCTACGGTCAGTTCCTCCGCACGCGCACCAATTGCGCTGATGGAATGGGAAAAGTGCAGGCTTCGGACACTGCGGCTGTCTTTGCGCATTCCATCTGCCAGCGCCCCGTTGAATGCTGGGCTGTTTTGGACATTGAAAAGTTCCGGGTGCGCCCGCTCCTCCGTGCCGTCATACCACAAAGTCGGCATGGCCACTGTTCCGCCCGGCGCTGTCGCCATCAGAATTCCATTAAAGATGCAGGTTGGTCCGCCCTGCACCCAGCCCATACTGCTCAAGGAACCATGGAAAAGTACCGTATCTCCCGAAACGACGCCTGCCCGATGAAAGGCTTCGCAAACCATCGCCTCATCAACTATAATTTCAGGATTCCCTTTTTCAGGCTGCATCATTTTCCTCGGCAAATCAGTACTACTTTCCCTCAAAATCTTCTTTTTTGTGAAAGATTTTTTCAAAAACCAAACGCACAAGTTCCTGGCATAAAAGCCTTTTCTCATTTTTGAGAAACTTTTTGAGTTGTGGACGTCAACTCACACCAAGGGCTTCTCTTTTTTCTCACGGAGACACGGAGGTGGCGGCACTCCAACTGGTCACACAAAGTCATCTGTTGGTCCACCCTGGGCACAATCAATGCCATCCACTTCCATCCATCCCGTTACCTTTCCCTCCGTGCCTCTCCTCTGTGCCTTTGTGAGGGAGTTTTTTGATTTTTCGGTGGTGGGAGAGGGAAGCCGGCTTCATGCCGGCGAGCCGCCGGCGCTCCATATCGCCTCCGACGCAATTGCGTAAAGCCGGCCTTGGCACACAAGAATTTCGCCGAGCAGGCTCATCTGTCAAATCAGCAACCCTACAAATTTTCCGAGTTTTCCGAGTTTTCCGTGGACAAAAAAAGATTCTGATTGCCGATCAATGGAAAAAGTCAACTGCTTTTTTTAGGGTTAAAGTTCAGCAATGACTTCTTCAAGAATCTGGACATACTTGTCAATGCTTGGCAACTCAGCCCATTCGCAACGGCTATGAGCACCTTGGCCGACAACCGAAGTGATGGCGATGGGCACCCCCATCGACAGCATGTGACGGGCATCCGTAGCGCCATTCATGCGAACAAAATCAGACGGATATTCCGGCATATATTTTTGTATGGCTCTGGATAGCAAGTGCAGCTCCGGCGCATTTTCATCCGACACTACCGGATCGCAATGACGGTCCGTCTCGAGTTCCAGTCCAGTCAAGTCCTTGATCTGCGCCAGTATTTTTTCCCGGTCGGAATGTTGGATATAACGAATGTTGATCACCATCGAGGCTTCATCCGGAATCTGGTTTCCAGCAAAACCAGCCTCGAGCATACAAGGTGCCATCGTATTCTGCCATTGCTGCTCCGCAGTGACTTCCGGCCACTGCTGGCGGAGCCGTAAATAGCCGTCAATCAATTTGTCAATGGGATTGTCAAAACTCCAGGGTGCTGAAGCGTGCCCTCCACGCCCTTTTGCAATCAATTTCACGATCTGAATACCCTTCTGGGCAATTGCAATACGCCCATTCGGCCCATCCATCACGATGGCAAACTTCCGTCCGACATAACCACGTTGAATCATTGCCGCCGTTGTGCTGCCGCCAATCTCTTCATCAGCAGTAAAAATCGCGCCGACAGAAGCCTTCCCCAGCTGCCGGCACAATACATGTGCGATACAAACCGCATTGCTCAGGTCATCCGAAGCGCCGCGTCCGTAAAGGCGGTCGCCCTCGAGGCGCGGCTCGAAAAGCTCAGGATCAGCCGGCACAACATCGATATGGGCATTCAGAAGCAGGTCATGCACTTTACCTGGCGCGGTAGATGCAAACAGCACCTGGCGGCCATTCACCTCCTCGATAACGCAGAAAACGCCTTTTTCCTGCAAATAGCGATGCATCACTTGCATCGCACGATTCACCGCTGCAATATCACTGGTAACAGGTCGGCAGCGGATTAATTCGGAAAGCAACTCGATGGTAGCCTGCATGATCTATACTCCTTCGTCAAAAAACTACACTCAAAATAATTTCGCTGAAAGATTACTTTATACCCGGACTTTGCATTTTCAACCCGATACTTTGCAAGCAAAGCACAAATCCGAAACTATATTTTGCCTATGACACAATCATTTTTTTCAAATTATGTGATTTATTAAGGAAGTCGAATGAAGCCTGCACGTTTTTTTTGCAACTTGTTTTTTCTGTTAACTCTCTCCGTGCTTTTTCTCCTTTGTGCCGGTTGTGTCAGCACCAAGCCGGAGGTTTGTCCAGCCGGAACGGAGCTTCTGCTTAATCCGGTAGATGACCCATTCGAGGGCTGTAACCGTTCTGTTCACGTTTTTAATGAAAACTTGAACCGGCACCTCATCCGTCCAGTCAGCCAAGTTTATAATTTCATCATCCCGGAACTTGCACGCGATGGAATCTATAATGTGGGGCAAAACCTGTTCTATCCCCTACGTGCTGTCAATTGCCTGCTGCAACAAAAATATGATGGTATCTGGTTGGAAACAAAACGCTTCGGAATCAATTCCACGGTTGGAATTCTAGGCATCCGGGATCAAGCCAGCCGTTGGAATATCCCGATGCAAAGGGAGGATTTCGGGCAAACTATGGCATACTATCAAATCCAGGACGGCTGCTTCCTTAATCTCCCCTTCCTCGGTCCCAGCAATGGACGAGATGCGGTTGGAATGCTGCTGGGGATCCCCTGCTCGATCCATTTCTGGCTCCTTCAGGGTGATGCATCCTGGGCTTTTTCTGGAATCCAAGGATTCAACCAGGCCGCTGCCCATGCAGAACCTTTAAATCGCTTTTTTTCATCCAATTATGACAGCTATCTCTTGTCCAAGGCCTTCTATAGCCTGCATCGGGAAGTCCTCAACCAAGATTACCAGGTACCGGATACATCAGGCGATCCAGATCAATCGCTCGGATATCTGCTCCTACGACCAAACGACAAGGACTTTTTCCTCAAGGCCAAGCATCGCAGTATATTGCTTCCTGGCAGCCAAAGCAAAATGCCCTACACCTGCTGGCCAGCTGAAAATTCCAGGGGCATCATCGTCATCCTTCCCGGGCTTGGCGGTCATCGCCTTTCCACTGGCGTCGCAGGCCTCGCGGAGCTGCTGAATTCCGCCAACTGGTCGGTACTGGCTTTGAGTTCGAGCATGAATCCGGATTATTTTTTGAACCTTCCCGTATCGGCTCCTCCCGGTTTTTTCGCGGAAGACGTCAAGCAGCTCGCCTTAGTCATCCGGTATACAGTGGAAGACATGCGTCAGCAATACAAACTCGAGGGTCAAAATTGTTCCGTTTTGGGATTCTCGCTGGGTGCTCTCAATGCCCTTTTCCTGTCCCGACTTGAAGCGGAAGGCAAGGCAGACGGCCTTACCATTGAACGCTATCTGGCTATCAATCCCCCGGTTGATGTGATCGAGGCTCTCGACCGCATCGACGAATACTTCGCGATCCCCGAAACCTGGCCTGAAAACGAGCGCGAGCAACGTTGTCGGGAACTCTTTCTGAAATTCGCTGCCAGCCTGATGGATCGCAGTGAAGCAGCGCAAGTTTCCGGAAGCTTGCCGATCTCCCTCGAAGAATCCCGCTTTTTGATTGGCCTGAATATGCGCCTCAATCTTGCGGAAGCCATTCTCGCTTCGCAAAAACAGAACAATCAAGGTTTTATGAAGAATGATCCAGGCGCTTTCAAAAAAAATGCCCTTTGGGCGGAAGCGCTTTCGCTGAGCTTCACCGATTACATGAACAAATCCGTCATTCCCTATTACCAGGATCAATTTCCTGAATCCAAACACTCGAATCCCTCTTGGCTGGCCGAACAAAGCAAGCTCTTTGCCCTCGAGAAATCACTCGCTAAGAATCCCAAAGTCTGGGTTTTTCAAAATAAAAATGATTTTCTGATCCGTGAAAAACATCTGGACTGGCTCCGGAAGACCCTTGCTGACCGGGTACGGCTTTTTCCACAGGGCGGGCACCTTGGCAACCTTTGGCATCCTGATTATCAGCAGCTGATTCTCAAAACCCTCGAGTAAAACCCGTCAATGCATACGTTCCTGTTCTTTTTTCTGCAATCCGGCATTTTACTGGCCAATCCGATCACCAGCACCGAACTGCCGGAGGAAGCACTCGAGGAAGCGGTCACGTTCCAGCAAGTTTTTTCTCTGCTTGCATTACTGATCCTCGCGCAAATAGTGGTCGTCGTCTGTATCTGGGGCATCTGCTTGCTTGCCCGGAAAGCCAAAGAAAAATCGCGGCTAAAAATCACTTCCTGGCAGGATGACTTGCCAAGCAAGGACAATTAAGTAGCCTTCCATCCAAACAGGAAGGTGCGTTGTGGACAGGGTGGACGGAAAACGATCATCTCCTATACCCCTGCCCCCTGCCCCCTGCACCCCGCACCCCGCACCCTGCACCCTGTCCCCTAACTAAAACAATGAAACCTCATATTACCCATAAGGAAACCTTGGCGTCGGGGCGTTTTATCAGCCTCGAGTTGCTGCATTACCGGGATCACACCCAAACCGAACGCAAATGGGAAGCGGTGCAGAGAACCGGCAATGCCAATGCAGCAGTCATCATTGCCACCCTGAAACCCGATGACAAAATCCTGCTGATACGCCAATACCGCCCACCACTCGATCATTATGTCATCGAATTTCCGGCAGGCTTAATCGACCCCGGCGAAAGTGCCACCGAAGCCGCCATACGTGAGCTGCGCGAGGAAACAGGATACGAAGGAACGATTGACTCGATCACTCCCGGAACCGCCAGCTCCGCCGGACTCACCGGCGAACTGCTTATCCTAGTCTTTATGAGCGTCGATACCACCTTGCCGCAAAATCAGCACCCTTTGCCTGATCTGCAAGATGGTGAAGAAATTGAAGTCTTCGCAGTCCCACGAACCGAGCTGAATAATTTCCTGCAAAGTCAAATCGACCAGGGCGATATCCTTGATAGCCGTCTGGCAGCTTGGACCGCCGGGGCGCGGATTTAAAGAGTGGCGCGACCGTCCCGGTTGCGTAGCGCAGGGTCGGACACGTCGGACAGAACGCCTGTCCACAATGTCCACAATGTCCACAATGTCCACAATGTCCACAATGTCCACAATGTCCACAATGTCCACAATGTCCACAATGTCCACGGC
>JAPXLT010000027.1:0-26453 GCA_033809415.1 Lentisphaeria bacterium | reverse complement strand
GTACCTGGTCAAGCGCAATCCGCGCAAGGAAAGCCTGGAGCAGCTTCTTGACAGCATCCGCTACGACGAGACTCCCGAGCAGGTGCGCCCCGGGAAGGTCATCTACCGCGGCGTCAGAAGCGACAGGCCCCCCTGCCGGCTTCCCCGGATACAGCGGCTTCATGGTTGTGGAGGCCGTTGAGCGCACCGTCCTTGCCGACGGGCAGGCGCTGCTGATACCCTCCATTGAACTCAGCAGCTGGTGGACCAGCCTGCAGTATTCCGTGCGCCAGTGCGCCGCCCTGTACCGCGACCACGGCGCCAGCGAGCAGTTCCACAGCGAACTCAAGAGCGACATGGGAATTGAGCTTCTCCCCAGCGGGAACCTGAAGACAAACGCCCTGGCGACCATGGCTTTCAACTGCCTCCGCTTCATAGGCCAGGCGGCGCTGGAGATTGCAATGCCTCCTGTGGACGATGAAGAACCCGCCCAGTTGCGCTACCGCCTCCGCACAGTGCTGCTTGACTTCATCAAGGTCGGCTGCAAGATCGTCAGGCACGCCAACCAGCTCTTCCAGAAGTTCGGGAAGAACTGCCATAACTTCTTTATAATGAAGGAGATTTATGCGCGATGCTGAACTGAGTCCGCCAGTAGTCATTCCAGCCAGTAGTGTTGCAAGGCGACACGAAAGGGACGCTTGCGCCCATGACATGTGTTTTTCGCACAAAAAACATCGAAGGGAGGTCAAATGAGTCCATAGAGGCATGTTTTTCGAAGAAATATAACCAGGCTGCGAGTGCAGCCGGTTGAAAAATCGTCATTTTTTCAAAATCAGAGTTCCTGAATCCGTAAAAATAACGATGCGTTTTTTGCTTCATGGATTCAGGTATAGGGTGAGTCAGCATGAAGATAGACTTCCGTATTGAGTGGGGATATCAGTTTCTTTATTCCCGTCGCCATTATCATCCTCAATATATCTGGGATGGACATCTGGAATGTGAAAACGGTCATCTTGAGAGTCTGAGCCTTTATCATTATCCACGCTGCATTTCCGGTCCGACCAGTTGTCCAAAGGAAATTCCATTAACCGGCAATTCATGGCAGGAGACCACCCGACGGGCGCTTTCCGGCCTGCATGTGATTGCCGAAGTCGAACCCGATGCGGTTTTTCATTTGGTGACCGCCAGCGGCACGTTTGACTTCACGGCGCAGCAAATCGCCCAAGAAGGGCGGATCGTATTCGAAGTCGGACCCAAATACGGCTATTGCCATGTTTCGGTGATTCGCACCGGTTTTCTCTGGTTCAGACCACCGCTACGGGCGGGGGAAGCTGCTTTGGATGCCGATGAACTCCCTTTGCCCGTGCATGAGTGGGCGCGGATGCGTTCCGCCTGGCTGGCGCCCGGAGATGCGGTGCGATTCTCTGCCCATCTGACGCAGAGCGGCGAACAGATTTTTCATCTCATTGCCATGGCCGCGAAATACTTCGATCCGGAGGTGGAAAATCAGGTTTGCGACACCTTCCCCATGATCCTGAAGTGTGACGGGGTTCCTGTCGCCGAATTCAAACATTATTTCCGCAAACATTATGTCGTGCAGATTCTGGAAGATGTGTGGACCCGTTTCAAGGCAGCCGCCGGGACGCATGAATTTGAACTGGTCAACCTCAATCCGCGTTTCTTCCTGCTCATTAACCGGATCAGTTTCCTGCCATCCGCTGCGCCGGCGGAGGAACTGGTACTGCCACGCTGGGTGATCACCGGAGAGCAAGCATACGGACGCATTCATCATTCCGGCGCACCTTGTTCCTGTGTCGTGCACTATGCCGGCATGTCGCAGAAACTCCAACTGAATCCGGGATGGAATGAATTCCCGTTCATTCTGTCCGAACCCGGCTTGAATGTGGAATTCGTCACCGACACCAACCTTCGCGGAACGGTCGCCGAAGTGTGGAAAGTCCCTGCGGAAAAACATCCGCTGATGGTCGGCGCCGACCTCACTTCCGTGCCCCATGACGACAGCGGCGAAATGGAATGGCTGCTGGATTATATGAATCGCACGAGGATGGGTAACCTGATCGTCATCCGCAGTCATCTCTATCAGGATTATGATGGCCATCAACACCGGAAAGTCGATGACGCGCTGCTGGAAAAATGGGGAAAATACTGTTTGGAACATGGTATCCATGTGGAAGCGGCAACCGATTTTGAGAGTGGCGCGTTAGCCCGGGCCGCCGGAAACATGATGCACGCGGCCGGATACCATGAACTGACCGGCGTGCTGTATGCGGTCGATCCCGATCATGAAATCCGTCCGGAATCCATGCGCGAAGCGGCGGAAAATTATGTGGCATTCCTGCGTGAAAAAGCCGACAGGATTCACCGTTCGGTGCGCCTGGTCAGCTTCGGCGATGCTTCCGGCGGTCAGCGTTACTGCTATCAGGCCGGAATCGATTACATCCGGGCCGAAACCATGGTTCCCAATACTATGCATCTGTGTTCATTGGCGCGCACCGCCAGCGAAGCAATGTCCGATGGCACCTGGGGCGTGCATATCGCCACCCAGCACGCCATGCAGCCGTATTTCGCCAATCAGCTGGGGCTTTTCTTCCTCTCGCTCTATCAGAGCTGGATGATGGGCGCAAACATGTTTTACGAAGAGGACAGCCTTTTCGTGATGTGGAAGGAGGAACGGCAGTGCTGGGACGATGCCCTGACGAGCGGCAAACGTCAGATGCTCCGGGAGTTCTACCACTTTGTGATGACCCATCCCCGACAGGGACATTCCTGTCGCCCGATCGCCTTCCTGGAGGGACGCTATGCGGCGCCATTCAACGGCTTTGTCTGCGGCGGCGAACAGGATCCCCATTATTCAGTCTGGGGACAGTTCGGACGGAATCTTCCCGAATGGGGGCATGCCCAGCCCGAAAAATGCCGTCAGCTGCTGGATGTGCTGATGCCCGGCTGTCTCACTCATCCGCTACGACAGAAATATGAAAAACAGCGGCACTTTTTTGCCGGCACTCCATATGGTGATTTTGATGAAGTTCCGGTGGAGTCGGACAGCGGATTTTTCCATCGCTATAAACTTCTGCTCAACCTCGGATGGAATACGCTGATTCCGGAAGATTATGACAAATTACGTGATTTTGTCCGTGAGGGTGGCACATTCTTCTCCGGTTTGCCTCAATTCGGTACTCAGGAGAAACGTGATTTCACCGATTTCCGGCTGTTCCGCTCTGGCGATCTTTCCGAATTGTGCGGAATCAAAGTGTTCGGTCCTACCAGTCATGAATTTAGTGGACAGTGGAACTGTGCCGGTCGAGAGGTGATTCCCGAAGTGGAATTGAGCGCCATGCCAAGCGATTTCACTGGTGAGGATGGTCCCTGCCGACTTGCCGCTGTGGAATTGGCCGGTGCGGAAATCGTTGCCTGGGATGCCGTTACGGCTTTGCCTCTGCTTACACGTTACCGTTATGGCAAAGGCGTGGCTTATGTCATTACCGCCTGGGCTTATCCGGGGCATGAAGCTTTGCAGCGTTTTGCCGCGGCATGGATCAATAAACTCGCCCGCGAGCATCGGGGTGAATGGTTCGTAAAGGACCCTTCCAAAGAAGTCTTCTGGACCGTGCGCCGTTTCGACGATGCCCGTTGCGGACAGCTTTTCATGCTCAATACCGACTGGACTCTGCCGGGCAACCGCAAACCGGTTGCGGTTCATGTCGGAGCTTTGTGTTTCGATTACGAGGTAATTGAGCGTGTGCCTGCCATGCTGACAGTGGCCGGTTCGCAGGTTTTGGAGACGGCTCCGGAAAATTATCTGGAATTTTGCGGCGTCCATGGCAATTCCGCAGAATTCAGCCTTCATTCTTGCGGCAATGCAGTGGTCAAGGTCCGTTCCGCTGCTGGTGTGCGTGAGATTTCCTTGCCGGTGAAGCCAGGTGGCGCAGTTTTCCAAATCGAATTGGACTAAGCACGGTCTCCAGATCGAGGCGGAGCTCGCTCCTTATTGGGATGACCAAGGTTCTGCCCGGTCAGGGCAGGGGAATCTTTCCGGCAGAATTATTTCTGCCAGACCGCCTGAAGCTTATAAGTATCTGCATTCCAAGTTATTATCCCCTGCGCTGTAATGCCGGAGTTCAGACTGGAAGAATGTACAATCGGCGCTAAATATACCTTCTACAGATAGCTCCGTCCGACGAATTGGATAGGACGTTACCATCATGAGCTGATTTGCCAATGATGTTGGAAATCAGTGCGAGCGGAAAAAGGCGGAATTCTGTTCCCCAGCGGCACAGCCGGAACTGCTGATGGAAAGCGCTCTTAAAGCGCAAGTTTCACCATGCGGAACCGCTCCAGATGATCATAGACACTATCGAGCAATCCTCTTCGGGATCCGGAAACGCTTTGCGGTCAATGGCAAAGCCGCCGCGGAAATCGGTCTCATCGGGCGCAATGACGGCATTGGGGATCCAATGCGGTATGGCGATTTTGTAGTTTTTCAGATATTCAAGGAAACGGGGTTCGCTCCCCCGGAAACGACGGCACCTTGTCCATCCAATCATTTCATTTTTCCAGCTCATTCTTTACCTCACTTGTTATTTTTGACGGAAAAGCTGAAAGAACCGATCGACTCTTCGAGTTTCAAAAATGCTGCTTCATCTGCCTGTGAGGCATCCGGATGAAGAGGACCCATCATTACAGTTGTTGTTTGCATAGCATTGTGAGTTCATAAAATTCTTCTCCTTTTGTTTTTTCGGTCAACATACTTTCCTGTGCATAATTTCCCTGCCAGCCCAATCTGCCATGCAATGCCTGATGGCTATTTACGAATCCGGCTTCTTGTTTATGACCCGTTTGTCCTCCGGTATGAATGCAGGATCATACATAACTCTGGCATGATTGGCTTTAATAAGTTCTTCTTCAAAAATCCTGCCAGTTGCCTTCTCAACGGTTTTGCGTACTAAAGTGCGTCGTATTTCCCATGAATTTTTTTCGTGTCCATTAGTGTTTTTAGTTGTAAAAAAGCCCCTGTCACCCAGTTTTACTGACGCATTACCGCACACAGCAGACCCATTACGTAAAAAAACGTGATCAGATTGCAAAATGCAGATGAAAGTTTATAGTATATCCAGTTCAAATGCCGGAGTGGCGGAATGGCAGACGCGCTAGACTCAAAATCTGGTATCCGCAAGGGTGTGTGGGTTCGACTCCCACCTCCGGTACCACCTCGAAATCAAGGGCTTGTGACTTTCCACAAGCCCTTTTTTTGTGCCGTTTCGGGTTGCAAATGTATCATGTTTTTATACCGGATAAGTGTATAAAAAGGGGGATAAATATCATGGCATACCCCTGTCCGGTGGGCATTTAGTGGGATTGATTGAATTCAATTTTGCATCAAAAAAGTGCTGAAAAAGCTTGACGGTAATCTTGGGAGCGAATATCCACGACTTTGAAACGCGGCATATCTTCATGCGATAATAAAAGATTGTACACCTTTAGTGATTCACTGTCAGCCGTAATATAGTAATTGGCGTTATCCACTTCTGCTTGGGCAAACATCATGGTGTCATTTGGTATTACCACACGGCGGACAATGTCTGTTGGTATTCTTTCTGCGAAGACAAATTTTGCATATTCCGCAGCAGTACGTACATGTTCATCTGTAAATGGCAGAACTTGCAGATAGCGTAATGGAAGCTCTTCCATTTTCCCCCTGACACAATACTCCGCCATAGCTATCGTTGAAATCTTCAAAACATAATTTTGATCCAGCATAATACTTGAGAAACTCTTGTGTGCGCTGGTGAAGAGCATCCTCTTTATTAAGCAATCGAATAAAAAAGCTGGTATCAAGGAGTGCAGAGAGTTGTTCCTTTTTCATTCACGCCCCCTGATCTCATCAAGCCAAGTATCGACATCAATGCCACTCCAAACTTTACTTCCCTTTTCAATAAGCCCATTGATATAGTTTTCATCCCAGGCAGGAACATAGTCAATGAATTTTATCAGAGAAAGACTGCCAACATCGATATCACCACTGATGATGTTTTTCTTTCCTTTCGCATGCACGCCTACTGTTTTGTAAAGAAGATTTTCCTTTTGATCGCTGAGAATCTCTTTCTTCGTCGATATTGTCAACACACCTTTTTCAGGCACGTCCAGATGAATGTTTGGATTGCTTTTTCCGCCGGCATCAACTATTTCCCCATAAAAAAAGAATTCCGTTTCCGTCCATGCCCCATCATCGTAATGATCATATTTTGATTCCGGAGTGATTTTCAGTTTGGATTGATTCTCAGATGTACTCAATGCAATAGAACGATTGTTTTTAACCGAATACGCTTGCAGTTTCATAAAAGATTCCGCAGTCTTTTTATCCAGTCCATGCAGCTCTTGGAGATTGATTACAAGCGCAAGGATGCCTGAAAACCGTGCAACGGCAGTCAGTGAAGTCGTAAACCTCTCGATGACCGAGCCGTTCAAGATTTGCAAGGTGATCATGGGACGTTCTTGCTTTTTGTCAGGGAACAGCATTTCTTCAACACATGTCAACGTCTCGCGAAGTTCCGCAATATCGAATGTGTCTGTCTTCAATTTCCCGGGATTGGCGTAATCCTGAATATGTATTTCAACGTGCCCAAGCGCTTCCATATGATTTCTTCCTCCATGTCCAGATCGGACATTGTTGGTATTTTACCTTCTCTTCAGACCGGAAACGGAACTAGGCTGACACTTTCATAAGATCCAGAATCGCACAGGTGCTGATGCAATGCGCGCGACCGTCAGCTTTGTCAACAATTCCTGCATCGTTTGCCAATAACTACAACGTCATCTTTGAGAAGAAAATTAAAAAGCCAGCTCGATTTCTAAAATTATTAAGGGCAATCATTAGTCAGGCTCTTCCGCACACAACTTTACTCTATCAGTGATTTTTTTGTTTTCAAGCCGTATGACTTCTCGCTCCCAAATTTTTGTCGCCGACGCCCGTTCCGGCAATTTATTCGTGGAAAACTTTTTCCCGTCTTTTTATTATCGGTTATGACTTTCAGCTTTCAGATTTTGCAAATGGTTTCAGGAAAAAATCTGGGATGGTATCATATTAAGGGAGGTGTATTGGAATTTCCGTGGCAGAGTCAACAGGATATGATTTAATATGGCATCGGTTATCGAGAGCGAGTCTGTATGGTCTGAGGCTGACCCGTCGGCGCAGGGTGTTCAGAATTTATTCAGTGCCCGGTTTTGGCCGATTATCTTCATGGTTTCCCTGTTAGCTTTGATCGGCCTTGGGCTTCCGATGGTTTATTCGGCGACGGTTCACAGCGTCGGAGCGCGATTGTTCTGGAACCAAGTTGTCTGGCTGGGGCTGGGGCTGGTTGTGGCCTTTGTGCTGACCTTGCTGCCGATGCGCTATATGATACGCTATTCATTCTGGGGGGTAGTCCTGGTCGGAGTGTTGCTTTTATATCTTGCCCTGGCTTCTATTTGCAATAAACTCAGTCCTGGGGCAGTGCATTTTTTCCCGCTGGTCTGCGAGATTAAAGGTGCTATACGCTGGCTGCGAATCTCGGTTGGTTCCGTGAATATTCAGATACAGCCATCCGAGTTTGCAAAAATCGTACTGATCTTGTTTCTAGCCTCTTACTATGGGACTCTCGATCGGGATTCCATCCGGAAGTTGGTTCCAGGGATTTTATTGCCGGGGTTGACAGTCGGTGTGATCTTACTGTTGATTTTGCTGGGCAAGGACTTGAGCACGACGGTCATTACCGGCGCTTCGTGTTTTGCCATCATGTTTTTTGCCGGTGTGCGAATACGCTATCTGGTGATCATCATGATTGTCGGCATGGCGGCGGGATACCTGGCCATTCGCCTGAGTCCGGAACGCATCAGCCGAATAACATCCTATAAGAATCCGGAGGCCGAGCAGCTCGGTGACGCTTTTCAATTATGGCGTTCGCAATTAGGCATGGGAGGTGGTGGACTGAAGGGGCGCGGGTTTTCCAAAGGGGTAATAAAAACCTTTCTTCCGGAAGCACATACGGACTTTATTGTGGCGGTGATTGGCGAAGAACTGGGATTCCTTGGAGTTTCGCTGGTTTTTTTCCTGTATTTGACGATGTTTACCAGCATTTTGTTCATTGCCCGGCAATGCCGCAGGCGCCCGGAAATGCTGTTATGTCTAGGCATTGGCACCCTGATCTGCATGCAGGCTTTGGTTAATATCGGAGTGGTCAGCGGGTGGTGCCCGACGACAGGCGTGACGGCGCCTTTTTTAAGTTATGGCGGTTCGAGCATGATGATTCTTCTGGCTTGCAGTGGACTGGTTCTCAATGTCAGCATACGTAATCTGGTGGATATTTGGGCGGAGATTACCAGTTCACAGTGGCATCTGACCTACAAGGCCACAGCACTGAAACAAAAACCCAGGCGAGGCAACTAAAATGAGCGAACGTTTCCTGGGGATTGATATTGGCGGCAGCAAAAGCGCAGTGTTGCTGGGACAGCAGGGCAGCGATTCGCAAACCATGCAATGCTTGCAGAAGCGGAAGTTTGCCACGACCGATTTCCCATCACCGGCGCAATTTTTCCCGTATTTACGGGCAGAGATCAAGGCGCTCTTGCAGGATTCAGGATGTTCTTCCGGTGATCTGGCCGGGGTTGGCGTCAGCTGCGGAGGTCCTTTGGATAGCCGGAAGGGGCTGATCCTCTCGCCTCCGAACCTACCCGGCTGGGATCGGGTGCCGATCATCGAAATGCTCGAGGCGGAATTTTCGGTTCCGGTTCGCTTGCAGAATGATGCCAATGCTGGTGCCTTGGCAGAATGGAACTGGGGGGCAGGGCGCAATTGCCGCAACATGATTTTTCTGACTTTTGGCACCGGCCTGGGCGCCGGATTGATCCTGAACGGACAGCTTTACAGCGGCAGCAGCGATATGGCCGGAGAGTGCGGGCATCTGCGACTGGCAGACTTCGGTCCGGTCGGCTATGGCAAGGCTGGATCGTTCGAGGGGTTTTGTTCCGGTGGCGGGCTTGCCCAACTTGGTCAGATGAAAGCGCGCGAACTTCTACAGGCCGGAACACCGCCGGACTGGTGCCCGGAACCCGAGGATTTGCCTGCTGTGAATGCCGCCGAGCTTGCGGCCTGGGCTAAAAAGGGAGACAAGGCGGCTTTGGACGTGTTTGCTCTTTGCGGCGAATATCTCGGACGCGGTCTGGCCGTGCTGATTGATCTGCTTAACCCGGAACGCGTCATCCTCGGCAGTATCTTTGCCAGGACGGAGGAGCTTTTGCGTCTGCCGATGGAACAGTCATTGCAGCGGGAAGCTCTGCCGCTGTCTTCCGCCTGTTGCCAGATTGTTCCTGCTGGTCTAGGGGAGGCGATAGGCGATTATGCGGCTCTGGCAGTGGCTTCCGGACGGGGGCTTTGAGCCTGTCTGGCGGTCATTAAAAAAATTGAACAGGAGTGCCAAGAATGATTCGAGCGTATTGTGCGGAAGATTTGCCAGTGGTTATGGATATTGCCAACCGGGTCTGGCGTCAGATCCGCAAGATTTCCCGGGAGGCGTTGGGGGATCGGATTTCGGATTTGCTGCGGCCACTTGGGGACGAACTCAGCAAGGGCGAGGAAATCCGCAGGCAGGCGCTGGCTGATCCGGAGCATTTTTGGGTATGCGAAGAGGATGGCAAGGTGGTGGGCTTTATTACCTTTGCCATTGATGAGCAGCACCAGGGCGGGGAAATTCTGAATAATGCCGCTGATCCGGACTGCGGGATCAAGGGGATAGGCCAGCAGATGTACAAAGCTGTGCTCGAATATTTCCGGCAGAAGGGGCTGAAATTCGTCAAGGTTACGACTGGCCTCGATGAGGGGCATGCACGTGCCCGCAAAGCCTACGAGCGGGCAGGTTTCGACCGCTCTTTGCAGTATGTTACCTATTATCAGGAACTGTGAGAGATTTAACCACGAACCACACGAAAAGACTTGGCGTGGGCTGCCGCCCACAACCCACACGGACTTTACACGGACGGGACACGGACTTTACACGGACGGGACACGGACTTTACACGGACGGGACACGGACTTTACACGGACGACAGATCGGACGGATCGCCATGTGACAAGGTCGGCTTTACTTTTTCAGTCGGAGGCGATATGGAGCGCCGGCGGCTCGCCGGCATGAAGCCGGTTTCCCTCTCTCATCACTGAAAAATCAAAAAGTTCAAAAAAATTCTCAAAAATGAGAAAGCCCCTCAAAGCCAGTAACTCGTGCATCAGTTTTTTGAAAATCTTTCACAAAAAACAAGATTCTGGGTGATAGTAGTACGAAAATTTTTTATATTGACGTTGTTATTGTGTGTCTGGCTTTTGGATGACTTGCCATGAACGGAGGTTGCAATTGCCTCCGGAAAACTGCATGATGACCGCTCGATGCCCATCCACATTTCGCAGGAAAGGCACCCGGAACTTGCGGAACTCGAACCAGGGGCCGGGGTCCGGGCGCACTTCCGCCAAAACTGCGTCAGGGGCATTTTCCGTGATATCTATTAACTGCACTACGACTCCCTTCTGATCAGTAGCCAGTTCAAACTCCACGCTGTCTGGGGCGGTGCCGACATACGCTTTGCCGAAATAGACTACCGCGCCGTCGCGCGCCGCAATCCAGTTTTCATTCATCTTCCGGCCGGGATTAGGGTGGTAACCCAAGTTGCCGCCGGTTGCCCGGAAAGCCCGGAGCAGCCAGCAGGCATCACGGGCATATAGCGGCGCCTTCACTGCATTCAGCATTTCGGATTTGCTGAAATCAGGGGACTGATTGATCAGCAGTCCCTGATTGTCCTCAAAGACCCGGACACTCTTCTGCATGGCATGGAAGACTCGGCCGACCAGTTCATCGGTCGTGCCGTCACTATCTGTCAGCAGCCAGAATTCCGCTCCATAGGCAGGCAGGCTCACCTGCGTGGGAACATCTTTCCGAATTTGCGGAGACGTAGCCCCCTCCCGCAGAACTACCAATTGACTGGATTTCAGGGACAGCTGCGGGCGAACGGTCTGTTCTTCAGCCACAGTATTCAGAAACATTACCAGCCTGCGCCCATCCTTATGCTTCCAGACACTGTGCAGAATCTTGTCGGTGGTACATTTGTGGATATCATCCACTCCCCACATGGTGGTCATGGTTTCCGGTGGTTCGGCAAAGGTCAAAGGCTTTTGCATTTCCGCGGCATTCATAAAAGAGGCTATGGCGTAGCGCAGCAGCGACAGCTTCTTCAGGAAGGAACGGCGGGGCGAGGGATAGCGGATTTCCTCGAGGCCATTCCAGCCGATCTGCTCACCGAAGATCAGCTGTTCGCCATACTTGGGGAAAAAGGCCTCATAGGTGCCTTGCAGGGCGTGGACATCACCGCCGCGACCTACGAACTGGATTCGCGGAGCATAGATTGACTGGAAGAGAGGCACATGCCCGGCTCGGCCGAAACGCCAGACCATAAAGCCGTCCAGACAGCTCAAAAAGGCATCCGAGGCATCCTCTCCAGTATGCGCGAGCTCGGGATGTTGCTTTCTGAACTCACCCATGATTTTGCCGTAAGTTTTCCAATGCCCTTTGGTTACCCATGACTGCGGATCGTTCACCGGATGTCCGTGGTTTTCATCAAAGCAGCTGTAGGCGGTAGAACAAGGCAGCTGGTCGTGATAGACACCCGCCATCTTCGCAGCGGCAAACATCTCCATGTTCTTCAGCAGATGTTCCTGCCAGACAGGACTTCCTGGGCACATAACAGTGTGGTAGCCTTGGGCACCATAGACGGCGCCGTATGGCTTGCCATCCTCGTTTTTTGCCGTGTGCGGCAGCCACTTTTCAGTGTAGTTGTTCTCCTCGTCGGCTGTTTTGTCGGCGAAGCAGAGGCGTCCGTTAAAGTAGGTGAAGACACGAATTCCTTCCTCCTGCATTTGCTTCAGGCTTGGGAGGGCAAAATCCTTGACTACATACTCCGGGCCGTAACGCCAGTTTCCGTGTTTGGTAAGCAAGAGGCCGGCAATGATGGCCACGGGCGTCTCGAAATACTCCTGGCACCAGCGATAGGTTGGCAGTCCCGTGTCAATGGGGATGCCACAGATCCACATGGGGTTTTCCATAAACCACTGGGGTGTTCCCTTGCGGGGTATTTCAGCGACCCACCAGGGGGTTGTTGCGGCAAAACGCTTGTAGATTTGTCCGGCTTCAAACCAGTTGCCCTGATAGAATTCGAGCACCGCCTTGCCTGGCAACTCGATCTTGGTCTGCCCCCGGGCTACTCCGACTTTCCAAAGAGCTTCCAGAATGCCGCCGCAGCCGGTGAAGGTTTGCTCCTTGGTCTCTCCGGAAGCATCCTCTCGACCAAGGTAAACTCCCTGTCCTTCGTCGTTGTACAGCGCCGCAAATTGCATAGAGGAATGTCCGTTTGGCCAGATGGCGCTTTGAGACAGATTGTCCGTGGGGTTGGCAAATTCGACGCCGGAGAACAAAGGCAGTACCGCCGTGTTCTTGCCGGGCATTTTGTGCAACCGCCAGATCGGGAAGGTGATTCGCTGCAGGATTCCCTGCTCTTCGAGAACCTCCACGGCCAGTTGACTTTCCAGGCGGGAACCCCGCAGTGTGAAGTTGCCGGTAACTGCGAAATGCGGATGTTTCCAGCGTACCGTGAATTGCTGTCCGCCCTCGATGTCCTGCACGGAGATGGGATCATACTCGAATTCATCGGCGGTCAGGCGGGTGTTGATGCCATCTTGGGTTAATTCCAGTTCCCAGTCGAAGCCGTTACCAGTAAATGCCGGAGCGTTGATGGCTCGGTTGAAGCAGCCCAGCAACGGTGAGCCTTTGCCGCTTCCCTTCCGCAGAATCAGCACAACTGCCGGGTTTTCCACACGTAGAACCTCTTTTTCCGTAGAAGGCCAGGGCAGGCAGAAAGACTGTCCGCACAGACGCTTCACCTCCACCGTCTTCAGTACTCGGCCATGCTCCTTGGCCGCTTCCAGTTTGCCGGACGGCTCTGCATCGGTAGTGTTCAGTGCCAGCGGGCTGATCACCTTTTCTGCCAGGCGACGCCCGTTGATGGCCAGGATGGCCCTGTAACCGTCACGTCCCTGTGCTTGCTCGAATACCCGTTCGAGCATCCATGCCACTGCATACTTTCCATTCATGGCAGGGCCGCAGTAGACTGGCATCGTCAGAACTTGTTGACCTTCCTTGTCCAGCAGCTGGGCGGTTAGTATCCGCTCTTGCTTTTCCAGGCGCCAGACGCCAGGCTTCTCCGCCAAGACTCCATCGGCAGTCTCCGAATTTATCTGGAAGGAGAAGGTATATCCTTTGTCGCTGATAGCCACTCCGGCTACGACAAGTGTTTCCAGGTAAAGCATCAAGGCTACTGCCAGTAAGAGGTATTTGCGCATGGTTCGTTTCCTTTCGTGATTTACAGAGACCGGTGTCCATCAGACAGAGGGATGATGGAGACAAATGCTTATTTCATTTCGAAGAATACGGCGTTAGGGTTCGTTGGGTTACTCGGCGACTCTCCAGCCTTTGAGATTGCAGTTGCCGCCTTTGACCCGGAAAAGGATATTCCGGTGTCCGGAGACGGGGCGCTTCAGGTTGGCGGTAACCGTTTCGTAGTCATACCAGCCTTTGGTGATGGGAAGCTCGAAGGTGGCTAGGACAGTGAGGGGATGGTTGAAGGTCAGGTCCAGTACTTCGATGGTCACGCCTGGCCGGAAGGCGGAACATTCTGCCTCCAGAACTTTGGCATCCTGGCCGAAATCCACGTCACCAAAGTAGATTTCCGCTCCGGGGGTGGCAACGGCCCAGTTGTCGGGCATGCGCGTGGAATGATAGCCCAGATTACCTCCGGTAAAGCGGTTAGCGCCCAGTAGCCAGGAGGCATCTTTCAGGCGGATATACTCATGCTTGGAGGCATCAAGCTTGAGGCATTTGCTGAAATCAGGACGCTGATTGACGAAGACTCCGAGGTCGTCCATCAAGCCTGGCAGACGCTGTTGCAGGGCAGTGAAGTTCTGCGCCCAGGCATGCAACATACCCTCCGAAAGAAGCCACAATTGGATTTCCAGAGGTTGCAGGGTGACGGTGGGGGCGGGTGTGTTGGCATCGAGGAAGCGGGGCGGTTGTCCTTCGGCGAGCACGGCCAGATTTCGTCCGATGTTGTAGTCGGCGGGCACCTTGGCGGTCAGAGTCTCGCGAGTATCGGTGTTGACGAAGAGTACGACTACGCGTCCGTCTTGGTGTTTCCAGACACCGTGGAGGATTTTATCGACTGTCACTTGGTTTTCCCAGCCGACGACTCCCCATTCGGAGGTGTATTGGGGGAGTTTTTCCGTGAAGGCAATCGGTTTCTGCATTTCGGAAGCATTAAGGAAATCAGCCAGGCCATGACGGACAAAGGCGAGTTTCTTCAGCCAGGAACGGAGGGGAGAAGGGAAGCGAACGGTGTTTACTGAAACCCAGCCGATCTGCTCGCCATAGACCAGTTGCTCCGCAAACTTGGGGAAATAGTGCTCGTATGGCATTTTGTCCCCGGCGTTATGCGCGAAGTCACCGCGTCCCACGAATTGGATTCTCGGTGAGAAGATGGCCTGGAATGCGGGGACATGCCCTGTCTGGCCGTAGCGCCAGGCGACGAAGCCATCAACGGACAGGAGATACGGCTCCGCACCTTCCTCGCAGGTGTGGGCCAGTTCGGGATATTTTTGGCGGATCGGCCCCATGATGCCTTCGTTGTAGATTTGGCGATGGGCAGCAGTCCATACGGCTGGATCGCCCGGCAGGTGTTCATGGTTGGTACAGAAGCAGAGGAAGGGCGGTGCGCAGGAAAGTTGGTCGTGATAGACGCCGCTGATGCCGCCTTCGGCAATCCGCTCGGCATTAGCCCAAATTTTCTCCCGCCAGACCTTGGTGCCCTGGCACATTACGGCGTGGATGCCCATAGGCTGTCCGTAGTTTTCGATGCGGGGTTTTCCGCTACGCTCCCGGATGACATAATCTTTGCCTTCGGACTCGAATTTATTCTGTTTTTCAGCGCCTTCACCACAGTACCAGATGCGGCTGTTATAATAGGGGAGAATCTTCAGCCCCAGTTTGTTGGCTTCTTTCATCCCTTCTTTCACCGTGTTCCAGACATGGAAATCGGGGCCGAAGCGCTGAGGTCCGTTAGGCGTATAGAGGATGCCGGAGACAAAGGCGGTGGGAACTTCAAAGTAATCCTGGAAATAGCGAAAACCCTCGAGGGGGAAGGGAGTGTCGGCATCGTTGGCGTCCAATCCCTGGACCCAGACACAGTTGTCGCGGAACCATTTGGGCGTATCTTGCCTGGGAATCTGACAGGTTCCCCAGCTTGTGGTGGCCAGGAATTTCTTGTAGATCTGGCAGGCCTCGAACCAGTCGCCGCGGTATAATTCCAGAGCTGCCACGGCGCCGTCGGAGGCGAAACTGTTGCCGCCGCTCTTGGCGTCTGGTTGGAAGGGGACAGGCATGCGCCACTGTTCGGTCAGGCGTCCTTGGCGACCGCGGATTCCCAAACTTTTGATCTTGGTTTTCGGGTCTTCCATGGCCAGATAGATGCCGTTGCCGCTTGCATTGTAGTAAGCAGTCAGCTGCATGGTAACGCCGAACATTGGATATTCCCAGAAGGGAATGCGGAAATCGCCGGTGGGGTTGTCGAAGATAGCGCCGCTGTCCTTGGGCAGCAGGAAGAAATCCTGCCCGGGTAGTTTCTGGAGGGTGTAGATGGGGAAGAAGACTTTTGTCAGCAGCAGATTGGGATTGTGGTTTTCGACGTCGATTTTGGCAGCCAGGCGGGCGCCGGCTAGATTGCCTTTGACCGAGACGGTGAAATCGGCGCTGTGCCAAGTGACCGAGAAGTTTCCGCCGTCGATGCTGGTCTGGAAAGGCATCGTGCCATCAGCGGGGGCGAGTCGGAAGACTTCCTGCTGCATATCCTCGTATTCCAGGCTCCAGCTGAAGCCATCTGTTCCGAAGAGCGGGCAAGTGGCCTGGCGGTTGTAAGCGCCCAGGAAGGCAGTGACGCTGCCTTTGCTGGCGAGCAGCAACAGCAAATCAGGTGTGGACAGCAAAGGCAGAGCCGGGAACTGGCGATTCCAAGCCTGCATCAGGGTGTCTGTGTTCTGCGCTTGCAAGGCAACAGTGGCAGTCTGCAGAGTTTGTAGCAGGGTTTGCGTATCAGTGCCCAGATTAGCATAATCTTTCAGGCAAGCAAGCATCCATTTGGCTTCGGGCAGGGTGGCTTTGGATTCTGCTTCCTCGAGCAGACGCGTCAGGGCTGCGTTCTGGTTCTGGCTGCGTGACAAGCGAACCGGGACACCGCTTTCTTGGGCGATTTTCTCGATTTCATCTTCGGACAGGATTCTTTGGAAGAGGTGAAGCGCAGCAATGTCGCCAAAGAATGACTGTTGTCCTTTGCCGACGAAAAACGGCAGGTTGCCGCCGAAGGTCTCTACATTATTGACTTCACGCTGTGCCATTTGCTGACCATTGACGAAAAGTGTCAGGCGCACGGCATTGATACCATTGGCGGTGTCCACATGTCGCTCCACGTGAGCGGCCACGATATCCCAGCCCTCGCCAGGAGTGACAGGCATGCCGCTGACGAAAGCGGCCTTGGGAGCTTGATCCCAGGCTGTGGAAAGATTATAGCGACGGCCGGATGTCAGCCCCAGGCGGAAGGAATCTGCCCTCTCCAGTAAGGCGCAGTCGCGGTATTCGACAGGTTTGAGGATGGCGATGATGGTCGTGCCGCGGCTGCTGCTCAGGTAGGCCTCCTTGTCGGCCAGTAGTTCGGCGCAAGCGCCGTTTCCGTTCAGGCGCAGATAGCCTTCCTGGGTGATTTCCGCGCCATTTTGCAGTTTGAATGGAGGGTCGCCTTGGCCTGCCTGAAAATGGATTTCGGCGGCTGACAGGAGAGGCAGCAGCGCTGAAAACAGCAGCATGATGACGGTTTTATGCATGGTTTGGAGCCTTTCTATAGCCTGTTTCATCCGGATATTTTCTATAATGACTAATGGGAAGTCATGTATTCTGCATGGCAGCAAGGTGTATGTATGTTGGTATGTTTTCTTTTCCATGTTACAGTATGCTTATCAGAGTGTCTTCTGTACCGATGGTAGCATGAAAAAATGTTTAGAATGTCTATGAGAGCCTTTAAAACACGATACGTCAGTTTGTCCGAATTCACCTTGCGCAAGGAGCTTTCGATTGCGATTGTTTATCCTCCCCGGGGTGCCCATCGCCAACACGCCCTCCACGAGCATGACTGTACGGAAATTGCGTTGATCTTGGAAGGGGCAGCGGTGCACAACTGCAATGGCAACACCGTGCCACTGGTGCCCGGAGATGTCGTCATCATTCCCCCCGGCGTCGAGCACAACTATCTGGACGCTGAAAGCATGATGGTGCTCAATTTGCTTTGCCAACCGGAAAAGCTGCTGGGGCAAGATATTCTACCTGAATACCGGCAGTTTTTCAATCCGGTAGACGAGCATGGCAAATATAATCCTGCACCGATGTATCATCTGGACATGGGGAATCGGAATGCATACATGGATATCATTTCCCAACTTAAAGAAACCATATCCAAGCCGATGCCTGGTTCAGCCCTTGCATGCATATCCGGATTCTGCAACCTGCTTCAGCTTTTAGCCGCTTGCAGTCTTCGAGAGGACAGCGACAGAAAAAAGGATTTCCACCTTGGGGAGGTGATCCTCTATCTCAACAAAAGCTTCCATCACAATATTTCTATCGATCAATTATGTTCCAGAGCGAACATGTCTAAACGGAATTTTTTCCGGGTTTTCAAACGGTTGATAGGAACGACTCCGGCGCAGTATATCAATGATCTTAGGCTTCATCACGCTGCCCAGCAACTGCTATTAAGCGAAAAGACGATCAAAGAGATCGCAACGGAGTCCGGTTTCTGTGACAGTAACTTTCTCTGCAAGTTATTCAAACGGAAATATGGCAAGACACCCCACGCATACCGCCAGCATAGCGGCATATGAACGTTTCTATGGACGAGGGACTTTCCGTCTATGTGTGGGTTATAGGTGTCAGTCTACGCTCAGGTCTGGGGTTAAGGATGCTTAAGCACCTACGGCGCAATGCGTTATGCAGACCATCCGATCTGTCAGATAAAACAACCAGCCAGACCGCAAATCCGCAGGCAATCCCATTACTCGAAGCAACAACCCTGCAAATTTTCCGCGCTTTCCGTGCTTTCCGTGGACAAAAAATGGGTTGCGGGCGTCAGTATCTACGCCAAGTCAAGCCTGTTTGGTTATTTCGAGTTTCTCCCGATGAGTTTCTTTCCGGTGGTATAAGTAGGAAATTCCGCCATTTTCCGGGCGAGTTTAGCCGGTGTTTCGTTGTCATTTCCGATAAACCATACTTCGCTGGCGTAGGGTGCGAGGTTCAGCTGGAGATGTGTGGGTGCTTGCACTGCGGGGATGTCCACTTCCGCTTTTCCTTCTCGGCAGATGGCCAGTTTTCCTGCCATGGGCAAGTTTGGGGCAAGGCTGATTTCGGAGTTGGCGGTATTGAGGAAGATGATCATCACATTGCCATCGCTGCGCTGCCAGACGGTATGGAGCACCTGAGGAGTTTCCACGTATTTGGCTCCACCAGCCAAACCGCCCCACAAGGAACGCATGACCGGGACATCCTGTTTGAATTTCAGGAACGGGAGCATGTCGGAATCATTGAAATAACTCAACAATTCATAGCGCAGATGCATCAGCTTTTTGACAAAGATGCGGCGGTAGGTGTCGGGGAAGATGTCATTGACGGAGAACCATCCGAGTTGTTCGCCATAAACTAGTTGAGTGGCAATTTTGCATAACCATCCTTCATCGCTGCTGGCGAAGGAATCGTTGAAGCTGCGCCCGGTGAATTGGACTCGCCCGCCAGAGTAGAGGCTTTGCACCAAGGGAACCTGATTTGGCTGGACGAAGCGCCAGACCATATAGCCATCTGTCCAACGGGCATAGGCTTCAGAAAAATCTTCACCATCTTGTGCGAGTTCGGGGTATTGCTTTCGTTGATCCGCAAACCAGCTTAAAAAATCGCGGTATCCTTTGATCCAGCAGTGGGGGTCTGACAGCAGGTGTCCATGGTCGGGATTATAGCAGCGTTTCGGGGAAGAGTTCAACTGGTCGTGATAAATCGCACTCCAAACGCCCTTGTTTGCATATTCCAAAACAGTTTGGCGGAGCTGGTTTTGCCAAATGGTTGAGCTGGGGCAGCCGACGTTCCAGGGGAATTTGCTATAGAACTCCCTGCAGACGGAGCCATCTGCCAGACGAATGGCGCTGTTCTGGGATTCGGGTGACATCTGATATCCCATATATTTGTCAAATTGATCTTTCGGGGAGTTGCTTGAAATCGGTGAATAATATTTCCACAGGCGGATGTTAGTATAGCATTTGATCCGGACATCCTGCTGGCGAAGTTTGTCGAAGTGCGGAGGCGGCGAGGAACATACGACGACGAAGGGAAGACCGAAATATTCCCGTAAATAAGGATAATGCTGGTTATCTCTGGAATTAGAAATGTTGAGGACACTATTCCGATACCATTCTGGGGAATCGAGGCGGGGATGCTCAGGATACCAGTTTGTGGTCTTGAGAAATTTCTTGTAAATCTGGCCGACATCAAACCAGTCGCCGCGATAGAATTCGAGGACGAATTCACCCGGCATGGTAAACGTGTTTCCCTGTTTGAAATCGTTGATTCCGACAAAGCTGCTGAAAGCTACTTCGACTTTTTGCTGCTTTCCGGACATGAGAAACTCTTTTACGCAGCAGCTGGGGTCTTCCCATGCCATATAAACACCATTTTCCAATTCATCGTAATAGCCCAGGCATGCCAGCGTCATTTCAGCGTCAGGGTAGAGGCCACGATGTGAACCGCCTCTTGAGATCAAGGGAAACAAGGTGCCGCAGAAATGAGGGAGGACCGCTGTATCCTTTTGCCCTGGCAACTTGTTCAGCACTAATTTCGGGAAAAGATAATCTGTAATCGGCAGGGTGGCGGAAGAACCGGACAGCTTGGCGGTTAACCGGGCGCCACGCAATTGGAATTGTGCATTGACCGTCAGTTGATCCAGTGTCCAGACAACAGTGAAATCAGCTCCATCAGGGTGTTCGGTAAAATTTTTCATCTGGTAGCTGATTCCGGGCGTATGGTCAAAGTATTCGCTGCCGCCGACTTTCAGTTGCCAGGCAAAGCAGCGCCCGGCAAAGGTGCCGCATTTAGCTGCCCGATGATACAGATCAATGACAGGAGGATTCGTGCTTCCGGGCTGGTTGGCGATCAGTAATAAGGCTTGAGGAGTGGCAATCAGCCGAAAGGCTGTTTGGGCATGGTTGAATTCTGCTGAAAATTGCTCCGGGGATTGATTGGACTTGAAGCATTGCTCAGCCGTCTCCAGGGCTGTTACAATCGAATCGGCATTTCCTTCCATGATATCAGCACGCTCGAAAGCATCGACCAGCCAGGACTGATAATCAGAAAGAGCCATTCCACGAATCTTGGCAACCTGTTGGACAACGCGGTTGTTTGCCGCCCGGAAGCCGGCCGGAATATAAAGTTTCAAACGAGAATCCGAAGTGATTTTATTTACAATTTCAGCTTCGGAAACGAAACGATCATAGACTTCAACGGCAGCAACGTCGCCAAGGTATGGTCCCGAACCGTTATTATCCAGGCCAATGGCAACGTCCGAACCGCTTTGAAACGGTACAAACCAAGGGGCCATTTTTTCGGCAATGAGTTCGCCGTTGACAAAATAACGGAAACTGAAGCCAACATTGCCTTGTTCACGTTCATTGATGTATTCTGCCGTGATAGCGAGGTGCATCCATTCGCCGCGGGGCAGTGATTTTCCACCGCGCAAAGTGATTTCTGAGCCTTCGTCAAGCTTGCCTTCTTTGCCTGGTGTAAAGGTCACATAGAAGCCGTTTTTACGCAGGCGGTTTGCTCGAAAACAGTGGATTTTGTTGACCATCGCGAGCAGGGCTTCATCTCCCAAGTCTGCAGGTAATCTACAGGTCATCAGGACGGCATACCCTTTTGTGGTAATATTGTATTTTCCGCTGTTAGGGAAGGTGGCAAATCCCTCTTTGCCATCAAAATGCAAATATCCCTCCGGTGTGACCTGCACATTGCCTTGGATGTTCAAGCCTTTTCCATGGTCGCGATCTGCAATATAACTTAAGACTGCAGGAGCCGTGAAATCCGCCGCCGGCAGGGGCAATGCAATGAACAAGGCCAAAACAAGGAGTAATCGGCAGATGAAACAGAAATTTTCAGTTGTCATTTTGTTATCCTGGATATCCGTAATTTTGATTGAATGGTTTTTTGCGCAGAGCGTAATATGTCATTTCTTCCAAAATACCGTCATGGTCTGACTTTTTTCTCCGACCGATCGGACCGATCGGACCGATCAGTCAGAGAAATCAACAGACCGGATTACAAATTTGCCTGCAATCTTATCTGTCAGAACAGCCACTCGTAAAAATTATTGTGTCTATGTGATGACTGTGTTTTAATAGGCAGTTAAGACATGCCCCGTGCCGACGCAATAGTATGCTCCGCCATTGCGTGTATATTTTCCTTCGTATTTGAGATTTCTCAGCCACGCCGTATCTTTTGCTTCCACATGCCCGTCACCAAAGACGATGTTGCACTTGTTGTTGTGGTGAAAACTGAGAGGAGCGCCAGAACCGGGATCGAAATTGCGATAGGTATTACTAGCCGCAACTTTCCAGTTATCAGCGAAACAAACCAGTTCAGAGGGTTTTTTCATTGCATCCATCTTGTAATGATATTTTATGCCGACCGGGTGCAAACTTTTGATTCCGACCGTTTCATATGTGATGTTGGGATGAAAGATATTACTTCCATCATTGTATGCCTGGTATGGAACTGCATAATGAAAATCATAAGTGCCGATGTTGGATACAGGTATGGGTATGGTGCTGCTGGGGCAACGAGCTGCTTCGTAACTGTTCAGGTATTTGGGAGCTTTATTATGCAAGCCATCGAACTGGTCATAGGTCGTCATCGTACTGAAGAGAAAATAATTGACGTTGTTGTCGTGATTTTTCGGCAGCCATATCTGGTTGTAATCGTCACAATAGAGAAATACGGCGAGAGCACATTGCTTTTGGTTGCTCGTGCATTGAATGCCTCGTGCCCTTTCCCGGGCCTTGCCTAAAGCGGGCAGTAACATCGAAGCCAGGATCGCAATAATGGCAATAACGACCAGCAACTCAATGAGAGTAAACATACGATACAACTTTTTCATGGTATTATCCTCCTAATTTTCAACATCTAAAGACAGTTTACAAAGTTTTGTTACAAGCACTTATTTAAAAATATAACATACTACCTCCTAATAAGATTGTACAAAAACGCAAAAAAACATGATAAAGGCGCAAAAATGAGCAGGAATAGACGAGGGACATGGACAAAGATGGATTTTGCTCGCCTACGCAATTTATTCTTTGATTCTCCATCCTTTGAAATTGCAGTTTCCTCCTTTGACGCGGAATATGATATCGAGTTTTCCGTGCAGTGGGCGAATTGTATTTGCAAGTACAGTCTTGTATTCATACCATCCGCCTGGTGTCAGCTGGAATGTGGCGATGATTTCGTGTGGCTGGTCTCGAGTCAGATTGACGACTTCTACGGTTACACCGGGCTTATAAGCTGCGAATTCTCCTTCAAGTACCGCGGCATGTTCCCCGAAATTGACGGAACCGAAGTAGATGACGGAGTCGGGCGTGGCGACGGCCCAGTTGTCGGGTTTAGCCTTGGGGTCGAAATCCAGGTTGGTTGCCACGAAGCGGTTAGCTCCCAGGAGCCAGGATGCATCCTTGATGCGGATGAATTCGTGTTTGGATGCATCGAGTTCCTTGCGTGCTGTGAAATCAACCGGCTGATTGAGATACAGCCCCAGATCGTCCATGACGGTTGCAATTTTCTTCATCACAGGGAGCAGTGATTCCGCCCATTCTTTCGGGGGCTGCTTGCTTAACAGCCACATACGGAATTCGTACGGCTTCAAGGTTACGGGCGGAAGCGGGCTGTCCGGTTGCAGAGTATAGGGATCTTGTCCTTCGGAGAGAACGGTCAGATATTTTTCATCGGCGATGTTGCCGATGGGCTTAACGGTCTGGTCTTCGGCGACAGTATTGAGGAACATAACGAGAACGCGCCCATCGGAATGCTTCCAAACGGAATGCAGGATTTTGTCGGTGGTGTTGACATTTTCCCATGGTACGACGCCCCAATGCGTTGTCAACTGCTCCGGCGGCTCCTGGAACTTCAGCATTTTCTGCATTTCTGAACTGTTCATGAAAGGTGCAAGCGCCTGACGCAGCAACGCCAGTTTTTTCAACCAGGCACGCATAGGGGAGGGATAGCGCAGGCTGTTGATCTGCACCCAGCCGATCTGTTCGCCGAAAATCAGCTGTTCGCCGTATTTTGGGTAGAATGACTCATAGCTGCAAGGACGGCTTGTGTGGGTAAAACATCCGCGTCCCACGAACTGGATGCGGGGTACATAAATCGACTGGAACAGGGGAATATGCCCTGCATGCCCGAAGCGCCAAGTCATATAGCCGTCAAGGCATTTCAGATACGGGTCGGAACCTTCTTCACCGGTATGGACGAAGTCCGGATATTTTTTCCTAAGCTCTTCTTGGATTCTTTGTTCGTAGGTTATCCAGTGTCCCTGTGAACACCAGGCGGCGGGGTCTCCGGGGAGATGTCCGTGGTCTGTGGAGAAGCAGAGGTTCGGGTTGGCGCAAGGGAGCTGGTCATGGTATACGCCGTCGATACCAGCCTCAGCGATCATTATCACATTCTCCATGATTTTGTCGCTCCATGCTTTTGTCGAGGGGCACATGACAGCATGGATGCCAGTTGCGCCGTAGTTTTCCGTGACAACGCTTCCGTCCCGTTGATGGACTGCCCAGGGTTTGCCTCGTTTGCTCCACTGGTTCTCGTCTTCGGCGGTATCGCCGCAGTACCAGAGGCGGCAATTAAAATAGGGGAGGACATGACTTCCCATTTCATGGATTTTCTTCAGGGTATTGGGCAGATCAGCGTCTTTGCGCGGGATGAAATCGGGACCGAAACGCCACCTGCCGCCTGCGGCACTCAGGATGCCGGACACGTGGGAGACGGGCAATTCAAAATATTCATTCAGATAGCGGTAGCCTTCGATAGGCATGGTGCCGGAAGACGGATCGAAGCCCATGACCCATAATGCGTTGTTGCGAAACCATTCGGGAGTGCTCGTGCGGGGGATGTCAGGAATCCAGAATGGAGTGGTGGTCAGGAAACGCTTGTAAATTTGACCGGCTTCATACCAGTCGCCGCGGTAGATTTCCACGATTGCCTTGGCATCTCCACCGTCAAAGCTGTTGCCGCCGGATTTAGCATCCGGCATAAATGGGACAGGCAGGAGCCATTCCTGACTCAAGCGTCCGGAGCTTCCGCGGACAGAATAGAATTTGGTTTTTGTCAGCGGGTCTTCGATTGCGAGGTAAATGCCGTTTTCTTGGTCATCGTAGTATGTGGTCATCTGCATGGTGACCGAGGCGCGTGGGTAGCCCCATCGTTTAGCCAGCAAGTCGTTTGTTGGGTTGTCCAGTTTGCAGCCGCTGAAACGTGGTATGACCAGCCCGTCGTTTTTTCCTGGCAGACGCAGAAAGCTTGTTCTTGGAAAAATGATATTTGTGAGAAGCTGCTCGCCCGAGTGGTTAACGACTTTTAGCGATGCCTCGAGACGGGCGCCAGCTAATTTGACCGGCATGGTGACGGTGAATTCGGGGCGTTTCCAGGTTACAGTGAATTCGTCGCTACTGTCTGAATGCTTGTCCTGCCTGATGTCGTATGCAAACTCGCCGGTTAGTGGAGAAAGGAGGAATGATTCGCCCTGCATATTCTCGAATTCCATTCCCCAGCTGAAACCGTCGTAGGGGAACAATACCGTGCCTGTTGTACGGTTGAATGCGCCAAGGAAAGGAGTTCCGGTGCCGTGCAGTCTGAGGAGCATAAGAATCTGCGGTGTTTCCAAGATGCGAATGTCACGGGAATCCTGATTCCAGCTCTTGACCATGTCAGGTGCATTTTTAGCTTCAAAGGCCGATTTGGATTTTTCCAGGAATTTGCCGAATTCATCAGCGCTGGTTTCATTGGCAGCGTAGTCCTTCAGGCTGTCAAGGAGCCATTTGGCTTCCGGCAACGTTGTTTTTGCTGCCAATTCTGTGAACATGGGCGCCAAAGCAGCCGCATTTCGTCTGTTTCCGTCCGCTGTCTGCGTGATGGTGACACCGCAGTCCTGAATCAGTTTCTGAATTTCACTTTCCGGTACCTGGCGGCGATAGATGTGAAGCCCTGCGATATCGCCTGCAAAAGGAATCTTGCCTTTTCCCAGGAGGATGGGATCACCTCTCATGGTGACAGCGAGGTTGTTGATTTCACGCTGTGCAATGTATTCGCCGTTGACTGCCAGGGTGAAGCGGTAGCCGTTGATGCCATCGGCTGTGTTGAGATTGCGTTCGATGGAGGCAACCAGGAAATCCCAGTTACGTCCTGTTCCGGATGGCTTGCCGCTGACAAATCCGGCACTGGGATTTTGTGCCCAGTGAGTTGACAGCGTGTATCGTCCCGTAGCAGTTGTGGCCAGCGAATACGACTCTGCCTGCGACAGAATGACACTGTCTTTCCAGGCGGCAGGTCTGATGATGGCGATGATGGTCAGCCCCCGGTCGCTTAAGACCAAGTCTTTTGTTTCAGTGAGTTCGGCGTATGCGCCTAGTCCATTCAGGCGAAGATAGCCTTCAGGCGTCAATTCGGCTCCGTTGTGGAGCGTCAGGCGCGGTTCCTTGTCCCCTGCACGAAAATGATATTCGCGCAGGTTCTGGGATGAGAGCGTGGCGGAAATAAGCAGAAGGGAAATAAGGAATTTTTTCATGGTCTTGGCAGGGTGCAGGGTGCAGGGCAATACTCTCAACTTAACATTTTTTCGTACTACGTGCGCCCAAAATTGTTTTTGCGAAAGATTTTTCTGGAAAGAAAGCTTCAGTCATTGGCATATAAGCACTTCTCCGTCTGATTGTGGTGCCTTTACAAGGCACTGTCTTTGGGGGGATTTCCCATCCCAGGCCTGGAGTTAAGCATGGTTAAGCGCCTACGGCGCAAATTGTTATGCCGATCCGACCGATCCGACCGATCTACTTGATCCGTCCGATCCGACTGATCAGTCGGAGAAACCAATAGGCCAGATCACAAATTCGTGCGCCATTCCATCCGTCGAAGCAGCGCTCCTACAAATTTTCCGAGTTTTCCGTGCTTTCCGTGGACAAAAAATGGGTTGTGGGCGTCAGCCCACGCCAAGTC
>JAPXLT010000026.1:0-26552 GCA_033809415.1 Lentisphaeria bacterium | reverse complement strand
GCTTTGCGCCGTAGGCGCTTAACCATGCTTAACCCCAGGTTTTAACCTGGGGTGGGAAATCCCCCAAAGACAGTGCCTTGTAAAGGCACTACAACCGGTCGGATCGTTTGTCCCTCGTCCATTTCAGTATGACTGAACCCTTCACGAACATTCTTTTTGCCGATGCAATCTCTGCTGCCGGGGACACCTGCTCGAAAGCAGAACAGACGTTTTTTGCCGGGCGGCAGGCATTTGCCCTGCCGGAGCATTTCGATGCTCACGCGATCAAGCACGGCCTCTGCCCCGAGTTGCACCCGCCGTCTGGGGAATCACGGGCCGTCACCTTGTTCAAACGTCTAGCGGAACGCTTGCCCGATCTCCCGGACGACACCGCCATCTACCTGGCAACCACCGTCGGCGCCATCGATTGCCTCGAGCAAGCCCCGCCCGGGATTGCTCCCGACTGTCCAGGAATCCTCCTTGACACAGTGAAGCAACACTTCCCACAGTGTCAAGTCACCATGATTTCCGCTGCCTGTGCTTCTGGACAAGTCGCCACCGCCTGCGCAATGCGGGCACTGCGCAGGAACCGCTGCCGTTTCGCATTGGTTGTCGGCTTGGATATCACCAGTGAATTTGTGACTGCCGGGTTCATGTCTCTTGGTGCGGTCTCGCGTACCATAACCCGCCCCTACGACGAACTCCGTGACGGGATGCTGCTGGGCGAGGGTGCAGGAACACTTCTGCTAAGCTTGGAATCGTCCCAGAATACCCTCGGCAGGTTGCTGGCTGCCCGGGAGTCCTGCGATGCAGCCCATATCACTGCCCCGGATCTCTCGGGCGAGCAACTCTCGGCACTGATCATTGACACACTCCGGGAAGCAGGAATTGCTCCGAAAGACATCGGTGGCATCATCGGACACGGCACGGGCACATTGTACAATGACCAATCCGAAATTGCCGCCATCAGCAAGGTTTTCGGGCGCGAGGCTGCCGCACCGCCGCTGGTTTCCATCAAGGGCAATATCGGCCACACCCTGGCAGCATCGGGAGTATTGCAGATCGTTTATGGACTGTCTTTCCTGCAACGTGCCCTGCTGCCGCCTCAAGCAGGTCTGCGAAATCCTGCTGCGGACGCGGAAGCATTCGTCTCCCCTAAAGCCCAGAAGTTGCGTACACCCTACCTGCTATCCCTCAATGTCGGCTTTGGCGGACTGAACAGTGCATTGCTTTTGGAGGCACAACCATGATCGTCGCCGGAACTTTCCTGGATTTTCAAAAAGCACTGCTGTTGCACCGACAGTGCCTCGAATACAATGACCTCAGCGAACTTAAGCGGATGATTACTGCCGCCCCCTCGAGTTTCGTCGCTGGTGACCTCGAGGACTTCCGGCGGGCAGGCAATGCGGTGCGCCTGGCGCAGCTGGGCGCCATCCTGACCGCCTCGGAATGTCCGGACTGGTCCGCTGCCGATACCGCCTGCATCGGCTGGAACGGTACAGGCTGCACACAGGCCAACCGCACTTACTGGGATGACTTCCTCGAACATGGCCGCGAGACCGCCCGGGGAACGCTTTTCGTTCCAACGCTGCCCTCGATTCCTGTTTGCGAAGTGGCAATCACCCTGAAAATCCATGGACCAGTATGGTATTTCTCGACTGACAGTGATACTCGGATGCTTTTTACCGCATTGGAGGACTTGCTCGAGGGAAACCCCGCAATCCGGCAAGTGCTCATTGCTGAAATTTACGCAGAAGCGGCCTGCCTGCTGCTCTGGCGCCCCTCGATAACGCCTCTGCCCACCTTCTCAACGTTAAAAGAACTGTTTTTCCATCTTCAGAAAACTGAATCTGCGTAAAATTGCGTTAGCACTGTTTTCGTGCTACTATCACCCAAAATCTTGTTTTTTGTAAAAGATTTTTTATGGACGATGGACAGGGACAGGAATGGACACGATGGACTGAATGGACAAGAATGGACTGCTGAATGGACAATGGACAATGGACGATGGGCAAAGATTATGTCACGCCCTTACAGGGCTTTGCCGATGGTGTGATCCCTGACCCAGGGCGTTGCCCTGGGCTGGTATGTCGCGCCCCTTCAGGGCTAATTCCAGCATCGCCGATCCGACTGACCAGCTGTCCGTGTCCCGTCCGTGTAAAGTCCGTGTCCCGTCCGTGTAAAGTCCGTGTAAAGTCCGTGTGGGTTGTGGGCGTCAGCCCACGCCAAGTCCGTTCGTGCATTTCGTTGTTAAAAAAACTTAGCGACTCCCAGTTATCATGAAATTAAAACTGATTTATCCTAAATGGCCAAAGCTCCCTAATCAGCCCGAATTCAACCTGCCGCCGATGGGGCCAGTAACTTTTGCCGCAACCCTGCCTGATTACGTCGAAGTCGATTTCTGCGATGAGAATGTCGAGCCGCTGGACTTGAAAGACAATTTCGACCTCTATGCGATTTCCTGCATGCTGACTTGCCAGACACCGCGGGCGTATCAGATCGCCGACGAACTGCGGGAAGCAGGCAAGACAGTCATGATGGGCGGCATTGCCATTATGCTGCATCAGGAGGAAGCGGTTCAGCATGCTGACAGTATCTTCCTGGGAGAATGCGAAGGACGCACGGAATCCGTCCTGCAGGATTTTGCCGAAGGACGTCTGCAGAAAGTCTATAATTTTCTCGGCAATTTCCCCGATACGACCCTGATTGGCTCCGCCCGCCGTGATATTCTGAAGCGCGATTTGTATAATTATCGCGGAGTGCAGATGGTTGACCTTGTGCATGCATCGCGAGGCTGTCGCTTCAACTGCTTCCCATGCTGCACGCCATTCCTGGGTGGACGAAAATTCCGCCCACGCCCGATTGACAAGGTCATCGAGGAAATGGCCGGCATTCCAAATAACCGGCTGTTTATCGTAGATAACTCCCTGGCACAAGATGACCAGTGGGAGAAAGACTTGTTCCGGGCCATGGCGCCGCTGGGCAAAAAATGGATTTCGCACCCCATCAAAGATGACGAAGAGATCTTGCGCCTGGCTCGCGATGCAGGCGCCTGGTATGTGTATCAGGCCATCTTCGACACTTCGGATTTCATCCGGAACAGAATCAAGCGCTACAAGGATCATGGCATTGGAGTGGAAGGAACGATCATTCTGGGAACCGATGACCAATCCCTGGATGATATCAAGCGCCTGGTGGAATTCCTGCTGGAAATCGACCTCGATCTGGCCGAATTTACGGTACTGACACCGTTTCCGCATTCCGCCATCTGCGAGGACTTGGACAAGCAGGGGCGGATATTGCATCGCGACTGGATCAGATACACTGCCGGTGAAGTGGTGTTCAAACCGGCAAAAATGAGCGTCGATGAACTGCAATGGGCCTATCAATACGCATGGGATACATTCTACCAGGACGAATCGAAAGAATTCAAAATGGCCAGGCTGTACCTGGATGTCCTGAAAAAAGAAAAAGCGACGCTGACCGAATCGCTGCATCCCACTAACCGCAAATGGGGACGGTAAAATGCGGATTGTCATTTCTGCCGCTAATTTCTGCATTGAACCCCTGCCGGTGTATCCTCTCGGCATGAGCGTTATTGCCGGGGTGCTCCGCGCTGCCGGACATACGGTGCGGCAGTTCGACCCAATGGTTTACGGAGTAGATAAATACCCCGCCGAGGCGGAAAAACTCTGTCTCGAGTTCCAGCCGGAACTGCTCTGCATCAGCATCCGCAATCTCGATGTGGCCGACAGCCAGAGTGCCAACAATGCCTACTTCCAGGAGGTCTGCTCGGTCATCGAAAACTGGAAAAAGGTTTTCTCCGGCCCGATTATTCTTGGCGGCTCCGGATTTTCGATGAATCCCGTGGCCGTAATGAAGCATACCGGCGCGGATTATGGAGTCGCTGGCGAAGGCGAAGACGCCATCCTCGAGCTGGTTTCCGCGCTGACTGCCGGCAATCCGCCGCCGCACGGCAGCATCATTCGTAGGGAAGTCACGAAAATTTCCGGTGCGAGTTATTCCCGCACCATTGCGGAATACTACAACTGCGAGACGCATAATATTCCCATTCAGACTAAACGCGGCTGCCCGTTCCAATGCGTATATTGCACCTATCCCAGCCTGGAAGGACACACGCTGCGCTTGCGCCCGATAGACGAGGTGCTGCATGATATCGCTTTCGTGAAAGAAAATTACCCCGACGCCATGCTCTATTTCACCGACTCGATCTTCAATGATCCTACCCGCCATTATGAAAAAATCCTGCGGGGGATGGTCGAACGTGATCTGGTCATGCCCTGGACGGGCTTCATAACGCCGCATGCCTTGAGTGCCGAAGATATCGATCTGATGGCCGCCTCCGGATTGATCTGCGCCGACCTGGGCGTAGATGGGAGCACCGATCAAACCCTGAAAGGACTGGGCAAGAGCTTCACTTTCGAGCAGGTCAAAAAATGCTGCAAGCAATTGCTGGAACGGAATATTAGTGTGAATGCCAACGCAATGTTCGGCGGCCCGGGAGAGACCTGGGAAACGGTGCAGGAAGGAATCAGCAATATGCGCAACCTGGCACCGGTTTACTCGATCATCTTTTCCGGTATCAGACTGCTCAGCGGCGCACCGCTGATCCAGACCGCCAGGCAGCAGGGCGTTATCGCACCGGACTGGGACGATACGACACCGCTGTATTATTATACTCCCGGCATCGAGCCGGAAAGACTGCATCAGATGCTGCTGGATGGATTCCGCGACTGTCCGCACTGTGTCTATCCCCCCGCCAGCCGAAGCGACGATTTCCGAATGCTGCATAAATACGGGTATGCCAAGCTCAAAGCGATGGGGCTGGCACAGGCACGCAGGAGAAAATAAGGCAGATGGATATTGCTTGTGTCATTCCGCTTTATAACAATGCCCGTACAGTGCTGACGGTGGCCGCAGGCTGCCGAGAATACCTTTCCCGGGTCATCATCGTCGATGACGGCAGCTCGGACCTACCGGAGGATTTTGCCGCTTCCGTGCGGGCACTGGGCGTCGAACTGCTCCGGCACAGTACAAACCAAGGCAAGGGCGCAGCGCTGAAAACTGCATTGGCTTATCTCGCCGAACTCCAAACCGATTATATGATCACGATCGATGCCGACGGGCAGCATTTGCCGCAGGACCTGCCGGCTTTCCTGAAAGTGCTAACCAGAGACGGGCAGGCAGGGGACCTGTTGCTGATCGGCGCACGCGATTTCAATGCACCGAATGTTCCGGGCTCAAGCCGCTTCGGACGCAAATTCTCCAATTTCTGGGTCAAGCTCGAGACCGGCCACGATTGCAGTGATACCCAAAGCGGTTTCAGAGCCTATCCGGTGCAAGCCGTGAACCGCCTCGAATTGCATTGCACACGCTATAATTTCGAAATCGAGGTTTTAGTGCGATGCCTCTGGGGCGGCGTGCGGCTCAAGGAAATCCCCATCCGGGTCATCTATGAACCGCCGGAGAAACGGATTTCCCATTTTCGTCCCTTTCTGGACAATCTGCGCCTGTCTTTGCTGCATGCGTCACTGGTGACTCGCAGGCTGCTCTTTCTGCCCCACCGGCGTATCGTGGATACCACGCCCGAAAAAAGCACCATCCCCTCACTATGGCGGGAACCCAAGCAATTTTTTCTTTTTCTGTTGCGGGAAAATGCCACTCCGCCGCTGCTTGGCATCTCCGCTGGCGTGAGTACCTTTTTGGCCATATTGCCACTGATTTCCTGCCACATGCTGGTAATCCTGTATGTCAGCTGCCGTTTGCGCCTGAACAAAGTCATGGCTCTGTCTATCCAGAACCTGTTTATGCCACCTTTGACCCCATTCCTTTGCATCGAGCTGGGATACTACTTGCGACATGGCGAATTTCTGCGCGAACTCAGCATGCAGACGGTCGTCTACGAACTCCATCTGCGCTTTTGGGAATGGCTTCTGGGCAGCTTGATCATCGCGCCTGTTGCGGCAATTGCAGTCGGTTTTATAGTATATGCTGTGGCCAAACGCTTGCAAAAGGCCAACGAGGAAACTGCAAATGCCCGCTGAACGGAAAAATCTTAGTGACAATCGAGGAAATACCCTGGGGATTTTCTTCTTCCAGGTAATGCTGAAAATCCTCGGGCGGACTTGCACTTGCAGCTTTGTCTGGGTAATCGCCTTCTTTTACGCCGTCTTCGACCGTACCGCACGCCGAGCCGCCAGACCGTACCTGGAAAGCCGTTTCCCTAACAGCAGCAGGATGCAGGCATGGTGGCATTTTTACCGGCTGATCGTTTGCCAGGGACAAGTCATGATCCTGGCCCATTGGCTGCGCACTGGGCATCAGGTGCCGATCCGGGAAGAACATCCTGAACGCCTGCGGGAACTCCTGCTGGCAAAAGAACGCGGCTTGATCCTGCTGATCAGCCATGTTGGCTGCTGGCAGGCCGCCCTGACTTATCTGGAAATCTACCAGCGCCCGGTGAATCTGCTCATACAGATGAATACTAACACCAGTGTCGCCAGGATGTTCTCCGGAAAGCATTTCAAGATCGTGGATAACAGCAGCCCATTTGGCGGACTCCTCGAGTGCATCGCTGCAATCGAACGCGGCGAGATCGTCTGCATCATGGGCGACCGCCAGGCAGGAGAGACCGAAAGCGCCGTCGAAATGCAGTTGCTCGAACGCTCGATTATGATTCCGCTGTCGCCGTGGCTTCTGGCAGCCCGCTGCCAATGTGCCATTATACCGATTTTCACCCTGATGCGCGGATTGGCCAGAAGCATAGACTTCTATTTCGCCGAACCGATAAACATCGACTATGACCTGCCCGTCAAACCAACAGCCAGCGACTTCGAGCCGTTTGTCAAACAATATGCTTTGGAACTGGAAAAAATTGCCGTTTCTTTTCCATATCAGATTTTTCATTATGATACCTCTTCGACAAATCACCCGATTCAGGAGATAGACAATGGATGAAGCAACCGTTAAATTCAGACAGGAATTCAAGCAGAAGCTGATCAGCTGGCTGCAACTGGAAGACAAACAACCGGAGGATATCAAGGACGATGAAGCGCTGTTCGGAACCGGCCTCGGCCTCGATTCGCTCGATGCAGTGGAAATTGTCATCGCTCTGAAACGCGAATACGGCATTCCGCAGAATGCCGTCGATCAGAAACGCGAAATCTTTACGACTTTCGCCACCCTCAGCGACTTCGTGCAGAACTACCCGAAGAATCACGGCGCGAACTAACGTCCATAACCTATTTTTTGTCCACGGAAAGCACGGAAATTTTTCGTGTCTTTTCGTGTCTTTTCGTTGTTAAAATTATGAATTCTCAAAACACTGTATATGTTAGCGGCAAAGGCATGATATCCGCCCTCGGGCCGGATATTCCTAGTACCGCAGCCGCGCTGTACGCCCGGCATCCGAGGTTGCCGGTGCTCCCCAGAAAGGTGGAGACGGCTCTGAAACTGCCGGTCTTCGAAATACCGGACATGGAACCCGACTCGAGTATTCCCGGCGGATTCAGCATGCAGATGCTACGCTGCGCTTTGCAGGAAGCGCTGGCTGATGCGAGGCTGAATGCGCGGGACCTTGCCCGCCAGCGTGTCGGCGTATGCATTGGCACCACCGTAGCCTGCCAACTGAACAATATCCCTTTCTACAGTACTTTGCGCAGCGGCAATACACCCCCGGCAGCACCATTCCGCGACTATATCACCGGCAACCCGGCTGAATGGATTCGCCGGGAATTCGCCCTGAATGGCCCAGCCTTGACCGTGTCCAACGCCTGTTCTTCCGGAGCGGATGCCATCGGTATTGCGATGCTGTGGGTCCAGCAGGGACTTTGCGATCTGGTCATCTGCGGCGGCACGGATGAAATCAACAAGGTGCCCCTGGATGGATTCAATGCCCTTGGAGTCTGCTCGCCGGAACCCTGCCGTCCATTTGATGCTAATCGGGCAGGGCTGAACCTAGGTGAAGGCGCCGGCATCGTCATCTTGTCTGCCCGGAAGACGGCTCCGTCAGCACCTGCCTTTGCCATTGCCGGCTACGGCAACAGCAGCGATGCTTTCCATATCACCCAGCCTGACCCCGAAGGAAAGGGCCTCGAGCGTGCCATCCGAGCCAGCTTGCAAAGTGCAGACGGCATCAGCCCGGCTGATATCGCCTTTATCAATGCCCACGGCACCGGCACAAGTGTCAATGATCGTGTCGAATCAATCGTCTTCCATCGAGTATTTCAGGATTCTGCGCGTTTCATTTCCACCAAAGCCTTGACTGGGCATACCCTCGGAGCAGCAGGAGCAATCGAATGCATTATCTGCATGCTGATGCTCGAACGGAAATCTGTTCCGGCCAGTACGCGATTTGAAAGCCTGGCATCTGATATGCCGCTGGCACCGCTCGATAGCCCCATTGCAGTCAATGCCGCCGAATACGCTCTGTCCACCTCATTGGCCTTTGGCGGTTCCAATACTGCTTTGGTAATCAGGAGGCTATGAAAATGAATACACTCTGCCTTCGAAATGCTCGTATCTTCTGCAAGTTGACCATTCCGCTGAACGATGAGGATATCAAAGCTGTCCGGACCGCTTATTCGTTGCGTCGAGCGGACCGATATACCGCCTTGGCAGCAGCAGCCGTGCTGGGCAGCGGGGGTGCGCCTTTCCCGAACTCTTTCCCCTGCGATACTGGTTTGGTTACCGTCAGTGCATTTGGACCGCATAAAACGGTTTTCGCAACCTTGGATGACATCCTCGATTATCCCGAAGATATGATTCTGCCGGTACGGTTTTCCCATTCTGTGCACAATGCCGCCGCTGCCTATCTGAGCAGTATCCTGAAAATCACCGGCCCGGCGTATGCCGTAACCGGTTTCGACTCGCCCTTGTTCGAGGCATTGCAGCTTGTCCATACCTTGCTGCACGCGAAAATGTGCCCGCAGGTGCTGTTGATCGGCATCGAAGAACGCGGAATGTTGACCGCCGCCGCCCCTGAACTGGCACCGGAACGCTTTACTAATGAACCGGAAGAGATCGTCTGCGCAATGCTGCTAACCCTGCCACAGGAAAAACCAGAAGAACGGATACTGCACCTGGACAGGAACGCCGGCACAGCACAACACCCGGACACCTGCACCCTGGGACTGACCCCGGAAACAATCCGGCAACTGGCAGACCCCTGCGACCAGTCCCCAATCACCATCGCCCCGGCAAAGCCAATCTGACAGACATCAGAAATGCTTCCCATGATTTTTTCGTGTCTTTTCGTGCTTTTCGTGGTTAAAAAAAGAATTCCCATTGCCGTTTGTTTTTCCCGGGGATAATTTGCAAAATTCCAAAGCGAATGTTTAGTAATAAATGTTTCGGGGGTATCTAATCGTCCTTTCACACCAAACACGGAGTTTCAACATGCAAAAGCACTTCCTTTCTGTTCTCGCGATTGTCTGTACCATGGGCTTTCTGTGCGGTTGCGCACGCAACATTGCGCCGGTGACTTTGACTCCAATATCCATGACCCCTCCACAGGGCAACCGGGTCGGAGTCTGTTCGCTTAAAATGAATTTCATCAAGCACTCGGAAAAGAAAGAATATGCCCTCGATCTCAGCAAAGTACCGGAAGTTTATCAGAATGAAATCAAGTTTTATACCGTCAATGCCTTGAATTATCTCGGCTTCAAGGAAAAGGCCAAGAGTGACCTGGTAATTGCCGTCCAGCTGGCCGACAGCCATATGAATGTCGTCTCGCAGAATCCGTACCGGGAAAGAAAAACCGTCAGCTATATGCTTACGGCATCTGAAAAAGGCAAGCCTATCTGGACTATCACTAGCTCTTGCTCTGGGCGTGCCTCCGAAATAAGCAATTACTGGTTCCCAGGGCTAGTGGCGTCTTTCCTGCCATATTTTGGAGAAACCCGCAACCGCATGGTTAACGCTAACAAGCATCCGCTTTATTTGAATGCTGTCTCGACGCCGCCAGCCCAATAAGAAATGAATATGCAACAAGGAAACGGCGCAACAGGTTCAGCCCTGATTATCGGTGGCTGCAAGGGAATTGGACGGGCTATCGCCGCCAGACTGGCACGCGATGGCTTCAATATCATTGCAAGCAGTCGGCAGGCTGGAACCGATGATGCCTTGGAAACGGAACGGCTCGTGCGCCAGCACGGACGGGACTTCACCCTGCTGCCTCTCGATGTTTGTGATCGGGAAGGCAGCAAGCAGGCTCTCCTTCCGTATCTCGAAGGCAAAAATCTTCCTGAGGTCATTGTCTATAATGCAGGCATTGCCCGGGACAACCTCTTCGCTTTTATGACCCCCGAAGAGTGGCAGGCAGTCATCAAAACTAATCTCGATGGCTTCTATAATACGGTGCAGCCGTTTGTTTTCGGGTTGCTGGCAAGGAAACGCGGGCGCATCATTGTGGTCAGTTCTGCATCAGGGCAATCGGGGCAGGCCGGTCAGGTCAATTATTCCGCCTCGAAGGCTGCCCTGATTGGCGCTGTTAAAGCATTGGCACGCGAAGTCGGACGCAAGGGCATCCTAGTCAATGCCGTCGCCCCTGGTGTGATCAGCACCGTTATGACTGAAAACCTGCCCCTCGAGCGCATTTTACCGCTGATCCCCCTCAACCGGATCGGGGAAGCCGTCGAGGTAGCCGGCGCAGTCAGCTTTTTAGCCGGTCCTGACAGCACGTATATACACGGGCAGGTTCTCGCGGTCAATGGCGGCTTGATTATCTGAAAGAATAGCTCGACGATGCCATCCACTTCCCCAAAAGAGACCTTGGTGGTCGGCGCCGGTGCGGCAGGGCTTACGATCGCCCTGCTGCTGGCAAAAGTCGGCAGGAAGGTCTCACTGATCGAAACTCAGGCTGGCATCGGCGGATATCTGCGCCGCTTTTCCCGTCAAGGGCTGCGCTTTGACACGGGTTTCCATTTCACTGGCGGCTTCGGCGATACTCTACCGCAGATTCTGAGAGTCCTTAATCTCGAGAATGATATCAAGGAAGCAAAACTGCATCTCAGGATTTACCTCGAGGAAACGCAGCGCCTGCTGACATTGCCTGGCAGCGGCCTCGATGATCTCGCTGAATATCTTTCTGGTGTTTTCCCTAAAGATGCGCAGGCCATTCGCGAGTATTTCCGCCTCGAACAGGAAATTGTGGACAATACAGCCCTTTTCGATTTGAGCGATACCGGGCAGCCGATTGCTCCGCAACTCTCGCCCTATGATGTCATTACTTTGCAGGAATATTTCCAGCAGCACTTTTCTTCACCGGAAGTGGAAACCGTCCTGGGAATCATGGCTTTCTGCCATGGGACCCCGCCCGACGAGATACCTCTCGCGCAGCATTGCCGTATCAGCTGCGGCCTGGACAAACACCTGGCCAGAGTGGAACATGGTGGCGATGCTTTTCTCAAAGGCTTCAGACGCGAACTGAAACGCTACCAGGTCAATATCCGCACTGGCACCAGCATCAAAAAAATGCTGCGTTTTTCTTCCAGTCAGGAATGCCAGGAAGTGTTACTCGATACTGGTGAGACGCTCGAGGTCGAGGATATCTTCTTCGCGGTGCACCCGGAGGTGTACTTGCAGCTATTCCCGGAGGAACTGCTCACTATCAGCCTTCGGCGCCGTTACAACAAATCTCAGGATACTTGCAGCTTTTTCTCGATTTATGCTGCTCTGGATGATGATTTGACCATCGAGCCGGAATTGCTGCAATTTGTCAGCCGGAACAACCTTAATAAGCTGTTATCGCCCGATAGTGATGTCTATGGCATCGGAATGGTGACTAATGTTGAAACGGATCACCGAGGCCGTGAGCAGAAAACTTTTACTGCTTTTCGAAATATGCATCTCTCCGAAGTGACAGAAAAATGCGGCACGGACTTGACTACCCGTGCCGGCAAACAGCGCTATCTCGATTTCAAACGCAGAACCAGCGAAGAAATATATCAGGATGTCCTGAAAGTTTATCCGCACTATGCGAACCGCCTGAACATCCTTGATTCCGCCACACCATATACCTATCAGCGTTATTCCCCGCCACGTGGCAGCGCCTACGGACTGAAAATCAAGATCGCCGAATCAAGACTGGCCGGAAGACTGCCGGTGCAAAACTGCTACGCACTGGGACACCACGCAATCATGCCCGGAATCCTGGGAACAATGCTCGGAGCATTCTTGACCTTCCGCCAAGCAGTCGGTGAAGAAGCATATAAGAAACTCATCCGCCAAGAACTATAATTTTTAACCACGAACCACACGAACAGGCTTGGCGTGGGCGCCGCCCACAACCCACACGGACTTTACACGGACGGGACACGGACTTTACACGGACGGGACACGGACTTTACACGGACGGGACACGGACTTTACACGGACGGGACACGGACAACAAATCCGACGGATCAGTCGGAGAAAACAATAGACCAGATCACAAACTCGCGTGCAATCCCATCACTCAAAGCAGCAACCATAGAAAAAATTTTCGTGCCTTTTCGTGTGGTTCGTGGTTAAAAAATCCTTTTTGGATGGAGTCTAAATAGTACGAAAATTCCATGCTCGCTTATTTCAGTAGCAGGGTGAATATCCGCCCGTCCTCAAAAGTTCCTGAAACATGACTGGTTTCTGCCGGCAGACGAATCAGATGCTGTTGCAGAATCCCGGTCGGCAAAGCGCTGATCTGCAATTCGACCTTGCCCAAAACCGCTGCTGCTGCATTTCGATATTCAAGTGCAAGACGCCCCCCTTTGCTCGGCGAAGCAGCTTCCAGGAATAAATGCTGATCCCGAATTTCCATGCCGATATCGCCACAGACGCCGGAAATATTGTTCAGATGTGGGAAAAACAGATAATCTACATTGAAATCCGCACTATCACCAGAATTGATTTCGACAGGTGCAAAAACTATTTCCATTGTATGCGTCGGGGAATGCGGACCACGCTTGTACGAATAGAGAAAACCAGAATCACCCAACGCATCAGCGTCGCAACGCATTACCAAAACTCCCGGCAGCTTTTCACTATTTCGGCCTATCCAAGGCAACGCTGGGGCAACAAACACTTCCTTATTCGAAAATTCCCTGTCTTCATAAATGCAATCGCGTTCAAAAAAAGTCACTCCGCGTTCTTTAACTCGGCGGACTCCACCGCGTGCCGGAAGAAGGACAGTATCCAAGTGCCCGTCAGGACTCAATTGGGGAATGAAATTCGCCCAGAATCGCAATGTCTTGGCCTGCTTTTCGTGATTTTTCAAGGTAAAACAGATTCGAACTGACAGGGAATCGGTGGACAGGATGACTTTTTTCGTTGCCTCCAGATTTTCATTGAGCAGGTAGCGATTACTGAAAACAATATGGCCGGATTCAGGCGTTACTTCCTGCTTTGTAACTGGAAATGGAACATTGGCAAAATGTTTTTTCCCCCAGAGCAATTCCCGTCCTCCGCAGGAATTGGTATATAGAATAGAAGGCAGCAGATCGTCTATCGAGGCTGACGTTTCAACCGGATCAATCAGCGAACGCTTTTCCGGCAGAAATTGCAAACTCGAAAAGAGCGCTGAGGCATCCGGAAGAAATTCAGCGGCAAGCCATTGATTCCGGATAACGATGCGCTGTTGCCCCGCCTTGTCTTTATACTCGATGATATCAACGGCTTTGCAAATGCCGTTGCAGGAAAACAACAGAGCCAATGTGAGCACCCATTTCATGGTTTTGCCTCCTCGAAATATTTGTCGTAAGGAAGATATTTGCCGGCCATTTTGAATTGATTGAGGACTTTGATAGGCAAGCCCATTACCCAGCGGAATGGATAGATATATTCAAAACGTTGATCCATGACCAGAAACAGCGCGTCCAGCAAATGATGGAGCTTCTCCGGATTTTCCGCATCCAGGCGAAGGTTGCCATTTTCGGTCATCGTCATCCGATTCCGGGCACCGGAATACACTGCGATCTGAATTTGTTTTCCGTCAAGGCTATCCCTGAATTCAACGGCATCTCCTTCCGGCAACAATTTCTTTTCCCGGCAGAAATCGAAATATTCGGCAAAACGCAGCTGAGCCAACTGTCGGGCAGCCGGATCATCAGTTTCCATATGTACACTGAATGTCAACTTGCCTTTATCATCTGTAAACGGAAACGAAGTGATCGTTTCGGTGGAAACAGCATAATCCTTTGAACGATAGACGATTTCAAGTTCAGAATGATTGTCAAGCAGCAACGGCTTCACCGCTTGTTGTGTCCAAGTGCCTTCATACTTGAATTCCAGCGGTTTCCCATTCAGCAGGATGGCAGCCAGTTCGAAGCCATGAATATTGCGTACCCGAAGGCGAGCATTGATCGTACCTGGCAACTGCTGAAAACGTACTGTATAGCGTTGTTCCTGCAGATTCTTGCAGCTCGCAGCCTCCGCAGAAAAATTGATTGCGGGGTCTGTTTCCAGTCCGCATACGGTTTCCAAAAGAACTGGCATTCGCGATGGAAGATCGATTTTGACATGCGTCCAGCTACCCTCGAGCTGATTCATCAGACAGGCCTGATCCCGCATTTTACGGAGATAAACATGCCGTTGGGAGTCAAGCGGGGACAAGGCTTTGTTGTCAATCGACACCAGGCCGGAACTAGGTGCCGGACGCGAATTGCCCAGGAAGAGGAAAGTATGTTCAGCTTTTCCATAACGTGCCCGGTAGGGTGCGTAGAGTTCAGGCGAAAGTCGCATGGGGATTTCCGCCTGCCATCCGCATCGAGCCATCTCCAGTGCCTCCGGCAGGATATAAACTTGTTGCGGGCAGCCGAAGAAAGTGACATAGCTATTAGTGAGTCCATATTTGAATTGATTCAGAATAATGTAATCGGACAGCTTGCCCATGATGTCCAGAAATTCTTCCCGAGTACGGTTGCGCCAGCCTGGCACCATGTCCTCAAAAAGGAAACCATGTCCATGAACGCATCCTGGCCGTGTCCCAATATACCACCGGTACAGCGGCAGTAGATCCTTGAGTCTGGCTTTGTTGACATAGGGGACTTCAAGCATCAGCAGATCACCCTTGAGGTACCCGTTCGTGAAAACTGTCAGGGGCTTGTCGGGATTGATGGAGTGAATAAAATCGACTTGGTGGTTAACCGCCACCCCCTGATCAATGAAAACACCATCGTCATCCCAAGCACGGCCAGGCAAAGGTTTCTTGCAGGCCTCACCCCGGAAATATACACCACCAGAGCCGCAGTCAAGGGCAAAACCCGGCAGGTCCAGCTCCCGGCTCAAGGCAACCATATCTTCCTCGAGCGCTTTCGCAAAGCTGGTACCCATCGGGAAAACACGGATTTCCCGGTCATGTCCCGTGCTCCAAGAATTCAAGATCTGCGGTGCGCTCGTATCGGTGTTGATGGAATCTGCGTAGTGTTCCCGAGCCAGATTGAATTCACACCAAGTGCCTGCACAGGAATTGTAAAACATCCAGCCGTAACGGCGCCCATATTGCAAGAAGCGTTCTTTCCTGATAGCCAGCAATTCATCGCGGGTAATGCTGTCAAAATAAATTTTTTCGCCGCCGAACTTTGGCGAATAGTTAGTGCCATAGGGATTATGGGGCGTGTAGTCCCAGAACTCCGGGCGTACGGCTATATCTCCGGAACGTTTATATGGGCAGTAACACCAGTCGATGGAATAGCGCAGACGGCGGCTTTCTTCCGGCTTCGGAACGCCCCACCAGTTTTGATAATGTGCCATATTGCCCCATACGTAAGGATTCTCCTGACCTCCTGATACCGCCCAGCATTCCGGCAGGGAATCAAAATATTGTTGCACGATCCCTTCGGCAATGCCGTAACGATTTGTCGCCACACCGATTACAAAACGTATCGGAACCGATTGCCCTGGGCTGACAACAATGCGTTGCGAAAATGCGTATCGACGAGTGCCGGGATCATAGGAAGCGGCGCTGTAACTAACCGGATCGAAGGTTACATGACCGAGGAAAAGGCTGCTGTCCTGAAAAGCCACACCGGATGCGGAGAAGACGTAGCTAGGCGTGTTGAGATGTTTAAGCAGTTTTCCGCGTACGCCATTGCGTGCCACCGGACGGTTGTCCAACGGTTCAATATGATTGCTTCCCTCCCAAAAGGAAAGCGCGGGGGCACTGCCGTCGGGCTGCAAAAATATTCCTGCTTCCAGCCAGAGGTCTTCTTCCCCGGAATTGACAATAATGCTGCTGGCCAGCAGTAGGCGCGCACGGACTTCAAAGCTTGTTTTCCATTCCCATCCAGCACCGCGATGATTCACTTGCAGAAGGGCGTCCTTATACTGATACCCTGGATTCGGCAGGAGCACAGGAGCTTTTTTCCTGCCGTCATACAAGCTGAAGCCTAAAAGTGCGTTCTTCCAGACTTCCGGATTTAAACAATTCTGCAGTTGGAGCTGACCCTCAGATTCCCTCAGAGCAAACGTCGGAGTCTGCAGAGGCATGCCGGAAAGCCGCAGAGTGCCCAGGCTCATCATCAGTAAAATTCCAATTTTCTTATTCATTTTTCTGTTTTCCAGTTACGCCAGCGTTTGATATCTTTTTTCCAGCCTTTCGGGGGGCTATGCAACCCCAGACTTTGCTGATTATGCCATTCGACATGTCCGTCAGCGAGCAGAAAATTGGCCCCCTGCTCGTGAAACGGCGCCCAGTCTTGCAGCCAGCAGCTGGTCGGGCGCAATTGCATGCCTTTGCCCTGTGCATCTCCAAGGATAATCACATAAGTCGGGTCAGCAAGCAATGAACGACGGCAAACCCAACTGCTGTGCGAAGGTTCCCCGGATGGACTGAGATAGTAATTCATCCCATAACTGACCAAGCTCAAGGAAAACAGGGACGGCAACAGATCGTCACTGTCAAAGGCAGCCTCCCCCCTGGGATTGGCTGGGCAGGAGAGTTGCTGAAAATCTTTGTAATAGGGCTTTAGCAATTCCGGCCAATAGACCCAAGTGCTCTTGCGGATGATGGAAGGAGGATACCAATCGTCGGAATCCGCCAGATATTGTTCCATGACCTGATATAATTGTTGCAGATGACTGCTGCAAACCGTGCGCTTTTCCGCATTACTCCAGTGGCTGACTGGACCGGCCCAGAGAAAGCCCAGTGTCAACAGCAGCATGACCAAAATTCCAGCTTCAGAGCAGTTGTTCATAAATATTTCCTCAACGGAAGAAATTTTTGCCCCAGAATTCTTCAGACACCTTCAGGCGCTGCCGGAAATTGCGATTTTCGACATGTCCGTCAAGAAATGACATATTGCAGGTGCCGCCGTGTCGCTGCGCGATCAAGGGATCAATATCAGCTCCAACCTTGTCGGAATCCCATGCCCATAAGCTGACATTGGTCTGCCCGTTGGGGGAACGGTGACCACAATCGACAAAGCCCATAATCTTTGCCGGGAATTTCAGTTCGCCAGTAGTTTTTGCAGGTCTGGCCATGGATGAACCGGGATCGATGATACCGAAAACCCGCACACCGGCAGTAGTACCGCCGGATTTCCCGGAGCCGTTGACAATATAACTGCAACGGTAATCCGAACGATAGGCAATTTGCTCGAGAATGGACGCAGGGCAGAGAAAAATTTTGACGGGTGCGATGGCAGTGCTGCTCGATCCCTGACTGCGATAGGGGAGCTGCTTGCCCATATAAACCGACAACGTATACCAGGAAGTGCGGAAACGTTCTGTCTGCCCAGTGTGATCTTCATAAGAATAGCAATTGAAGTCGTCATGATCCATGTTATACATCAGATTCGCTGTGCCAAATTGCTTCAGATTCGACTGACACGAACTGGAACGTGCCTTCTCCCGGGCTTTTGACAAAGCCGGCAGCAACATCGACGCCAGAATCGCAATGATCGCGATAACTACAAGCAGTTCAATCAAAGTAAATCGCCTGTTCATTTTTTCTTCTCTCCTCTTTTTATTTTTATACCTGTTCAAGAACATAACCTTTGAAAATTTCTTCGCGCAAGGCAACTCTATTTGGGGAAAATTTCCGTGGCACAGTATCAGCAAACGATTCATCATCTCCGGAACGTTCGTACAGGATTCTGGCAATTTGCTCGAGATCGAACTGCCAAGAAGCAAGTGGAACGATGTGATTGCGCACCGCATCAATGTTGTTGCTGCCGCAGAGCAGAATATCCCGCCCGATCTTCACCCCGCACTCCGTCAGATATTGCACCCCTCCAAGCATGTAATAGTCTGACAGATAAAAGATAGCGTCAGTTTCAGGACGTTCCTCCAGCAAACTTTTTGTCCGCTCGTAACCACGTTGCACCAACTGGTCGATCCCACATAGCAGCGCATCACCTAAAATAGGAAATTCCTCCTCGAAATCCAAAAAACGGATATGCTTGCGCAGGACTTCGTCAGTTGTCATTTCCGGAAACAGATTACGAACGACCTCGATCCGGTTGACCTGCCGCGAATTGCTGAGAAGATAACAGAAATTCTTACGCCCGTTCTGCAGAAACATGCGGATCGTCGCCGCAATGAAACAACCAAGCGAACTGGTAACCCGTCGCCGGAAAATTTCGCCATATCCAACTAAATGACGCCCCCGTTCCCGAACCAGGTCCTCGATCTTTGTCAATCCTGTCGGGCAACCAATGCAGACGAAGCGGTCAACTCCGCGGGACAACAAATCGTTGACAACCTGAAGATTCGTTTCCTCATCTCCTGAAATGATACGCAGGTAAAACTCATAGCCGCCCCTGGCAAAAAGATCCAGCAAAAATAAAATCAAAGCCTGAATATGAGACTCGATCAAAACCCGGTGCATCGATACCAAAACAGCTACTGTCCGGGTCGGCTCGTCACGCAAAACCTTGTCCGCAAAACGCTGCTTGTAACCCAATTGACGAGCTAAAGCAAAAACCTTGGCACGGGTACGCTCCGAACTGAAATCGCAAGCCTTCCGGTTCAAAATCTGAGAAACAGATGACTGAGAAATCCCCAGTTGATCCGAAATCATACGTAACTTGCTAGCCATGATCCTAAAAAAACCTGCATTAAAAAGTCATATGAAAATTTCATGTAATGCAGCTATTATAATCACAAAAACATCGTTTTTCAAGACAGCTTGCAATTTTTTCTAAATTTTCTCTTTCTCTTTCTCTTTCTCTTTCTCTTTGAAAAAGCTAAGCTAAAGTGGCGCTTCGCGCCGGAAAAACTGCCCGGATAAGTATCAGCAGACCTTGAATGAATCATCTCAAAAACAAAAACAGTGCCAGTGCAATTTCACAGAGATTAAGTTATCTGAATTTATTTCCGCAAAATTGCTTTTCGCCATTGTTCGACTTGTTGTGTGCTTTCTTTACATCATTGCTTACCTCTTGCAGTTGCAAGATGAAGAGGTCGTAATCTGACAGGAAGAGTTTGTCTTGAATGATGCGGTATTTTTCAAACTCACTTTCCGCATGGAGTTTGGCAATTTCGGCAGTCACCTTGCCAGCGTCCTGAAGTAATCCATACTCGAAAATCCGGATAAAGCTATTCAGGCGGGTTTCCCAGTCCTGCATGGTTACTGGAATTTTGCGTATCGCCATGTTCTCTGCATAATCCAGATAAGCTGTGACTAGGCGGTTCAACTGTTGCATTTCAGGTTCGGAAAGATAGTTCTTGGCGACATTGACATCACTTTTCATGATTTTTCCACTGGGGGAATCTTCCCATGTTGTCAGCCCCATGTGCGGCTTTTCCGCATTGGCGCGTTCGACAATCAGTTCAGCTGTCGTATGCCCGTGTACCGCAAAATGTATCTTGTTCTGGACTGTGGCAAAGAAGCGCCGCGTGATCAGGCTGTCACGGTCATAGTCAACCGCTGTGGCATAAATATCGGTTATTTTCTGGTAGAATTTCCGTTCGCTGGCGCGGATTTCGCGGATGCGCTCCAACTGTTCCTCGAAGTACTTGTCGGTGAGGGCACCGCCATTTTTCAAGCGTTCATCGTCCATCACCCAGCCTTTGATCGTATATTCCTTTACAATGTGGTTTGCCCATTTGCGGAACTGGACTGCGCGCTCGTTATTGACCTTGAAGCCGACGGCGATGATCATCTGGAGATTGTAGTGGTCCAGCGAACGTGTGACTTGGCGTCCACCTTCCTGCTGAACTATTCGAAATTTTCGAATAGTTGCTTCTGGCAGCAATTCGAGGCTTTCGAATATCTTCTTGATGTGATAATTGATAGTATTGACTTCCACATCATACAGTACGGCCAGCAGGCGCTGGGTGAGCCAGATATTCTCATCCTCGTAGCGCAACTCGAGACTGTCTGCCTGATCGCCGACAGAGGCCACGAAGGTCAGGTATTCCGCCATCGAGCTGCGGACGATGTCAGCTGTCCGTTTTTTCTTTACCATGGTTGCCATCCACTCATTGCAGTTCCCCACCTTTTTCACCCTTGGCATCTTGGCGGTTCCCTAATGTTGTCGTGCCTTTACAAGGCACTGTGTTTGGGGGGATTTCCCACTCCAGGACAGGGGTTAAGCTTAGGTAAACGACTACGGCGTAATGCGTTACGCCAATCCGCCGATCTGTCAGATAAAACAACCAACCAGACCGCAAATTCGCGTGCAATCCCATCCGTCGAAGCAACAACCCCTATAAATTTTCGTGCTACTATCGCCCAAAATCTTCTTTTTTGAGAAAGATTTTTTATGGACGATGGACAGGGACAGGAATGGACAGGATGGACGGAATGGACAAAAATGGACTGCTGAATGGACAATGGACAATGGACGATGGACGATGAACAGAGATTATGTCGCGCCTTTCAGGGTGCCGATCTGACCGATCCTGCATCCTGCCTCTTGCAGCGGAGAGCATTCGGGCATCGAAAGGCAAACATCAATCACAACCGGGACGGTTGCGCTACTTTTTAAACCGCATGCCCTCCCATCCGTCGAAGCAACAACCCCTATAAAAAATTTTCGTGCCTTTTCGTGTCTTTTCGTTGTTAAAAAATAGGTTGTGGGCGTTTATTTGTCATCAGCCTTGATTTCATAGTTCAGCTGACTCTCGGCAGACCCATCAAAGTTTTGCTCGAAGACGATTTCAAGCAGTCCAATCCTCATATCCGGAGAATTGAATGTTGCAGTCGAGACCGGTCCCTGCCGGATCGTCACCGGGCGGTCGAACTCGAGCAAGACACCGGCGCCGGATGGGAGAGACGCACGCAACGAGCGGACTTTTCCGTCCATGCTGGAAAAGGCAAGGTTTCGTTTCAGCAAGTAAGGAATCTGCTCGATCAACTGACAAGGGCGAATGGCTCCGGGTGCAGAGACGTTGATTTCGACCTTCACAGAATGCGTGGTCGGCTCGATGCCGCGCCGGAAGCGCAGCCCCTCGAATTTACTTGCATGCTTGAAATCAATGCGACCATGCTGATTCCTGGACTCGGCAGAATAACAAGTCGGGAAATCGACCACTTTTCCCGCCCGCTCGAGCCGCACTAGATTCTGGGAATACATCGTCCAGTTATGGGCGCTGACAAATTTCCCGAAAGCAGGCGTCCAGAAGATATTCATTCCCTGCATCGGCATCCATGGACGAGATGCTTCTTTCGAATGAATCTGGCCATTTTCCAGTTCCGATCCCTCCGGGAAAGGTGACTGAATGCTTCGCCAATGCCGACTGCGCCAGTCCGGATTCCCGGTATAAAAGAAGGCGTAGTAGGCAGGCGTCCGCTTTGCCACAAACTCGTCACTGAAGTGCCGCTCGAAAGAAGTCGATTGCTCAGCCGGGGTTTTCGGATTGGCAATGTCTTTGTCAAGTTTGATCAGTGAGTTTCGCCAGATGCGGTCAAAGGACGTAAACGAGTAGCGGAACATGTTTTCACCGCCAGGTATCCACGGCTTGATGTCTTCGGGCACCGAAACCGATGAATAAGTAGCAAATTCCTTTTCCAGTTCAGCGCGGTCCGGATCAGTCCTTTTATTCACTAGCGCTGCGGATTCAAATTTATCGGAAAGCAGTTCGGCGCCGCCGTCATACTGGCGATTGAGCCATGTGCCAAGGGTGCGGTGGGCAAATCCATTCACTCCTGAAAGCGAACCGTCCGGCTCCCGGGTGATGGTATAACTCATCAATTCAAAAACGAGTTCCAGCAGGGGTAAAGCCGCATCGTCCCCCGAAAGCCGTGCCGCCAGCGCAAGCAGAGAGGTAGATATGCCGGAATAGGTGCAGTCTGCACCAAGCGCCTCGGTCAGATAACCCGCTTTTATCCCTCGGCTCAACGCCGGATCAGCGACATCAGCAAGATAGTCACGAGCCATATCGAGATAGATTTTCTCGCCAGTGACTCTCCATAGCGCATAGGTTTTCAGGGGCCAGTGCAACGATTGGTTTTCACAGGTCAGGCGCGCATTCCAGAGACAATGCAGATTGAGCGCCAAACCAGCCATGAGAAGCTCCGTCAGCTTTTTATCCGCATAGGGCGCACCCATCATGAGAGCCAGGCTTTCCTTGCAGAAAAGCATCCCTTCCGCGCCGCTCCATTCCGTTCCCCCGCAATAATATCCCCGTGGATCATCCCACATGAAGCCGGATTCGGTCAAGCAAAGCCATTTTTTCAAATAGTGATGATACATTCTATTCATGACTGCCGGATTTTTGAAATAGGGATTGAAAGGTTTATCGAGCGTGTAGAAAAGGATGAGTGCATCCAGGTTGACCGGCGCATCATTATGCTTGATTGCTTCGGGAAGAGAAGTGCTTTGGACTTTGAACAGGTGCCCTGCGTAGGCAAAGGGCAGGATCAACGGTTTATTGGCCGGGTCAGCAAGCCAGTGCTCCTTATAGCGAGTCAGCGGAACCGCTTCCACCGCAAAGTCTGATTCCGTCAAAGAACGCATCCAGCGTTTGATTTCAAGCTGAAATTTATGCGGATAGGCTTTCCCGTCTTCGTCGCGATGAACGCTCCCTCCAATCTGGTTCAGCGTTTCCAAGTCCGGGCAAAGAATTGCCGGGAGCCCCTCGATAGTGATCCAGCCTTTCGCTGCTCCGGAAATCTTCAGCTGATAAGTTTCGCCTGCCTGAAGATGCAGGTCCACAGAATTATCCGGCGCCAGTTCGAGGATTCGCTGTTTCTTTGCATTGTTCAATACCAGCGTGGCGCCTTCGGTATCGCGGGATACTTCGACTGCGCCAAAGGGCAGGTCAATATCTGAATTTCCGTGAATTTCAGACCGTGCTCCGCTGATCTGAAAAATGTCACAGGACAGCAAGGGACGCCCTTCCGCATCAAAAACATCTGTCTGAATACCGCGAGAAGTCAGGCGCAACAGGGGAACTTTTTCAGCAGCCCCACCGAGAATTGCGAGCGGAGGCGGCACAAGAAAGTAATGATTGTTGAATTGCTTGAAATCAGAGGCATAAATTCTGCATCGGGAGAACATTGTACCATAGGCTAAAGCCGGTGTCGTGCCGAATTCCAATGCCAGATTGCTGTTGCTTGAAAGGGTTGTCCGCAATTGCCAGACGCCGGGCGCCGCATGCTCATAACGGAATGTCCAGGTTTTCCCATCCTCACCGGGCACCTTCCGCCAATATTCTTTTTCAATGACTTTCTCTTCCGGATCAGACAAGGTAAACAACGCGGATTCGGTGACTCTCAGTGGGGGAGAGCCGCGAAACCCCTCCGCAACTTTGGCGATGCGGATATTAAATTCGAGCGGACCGCCTTTATGGACAAAATAGACGACGGTCCTCTCGGACTCGAAACGCCCCTGGTATTCCGCAGCAAAGGCATGCCCCAGCAAAAACGACAAGATCACGGGTACAAGCACAAATTTCATGTTCATGAGATATCTTTACTCCTTAAAAAGTTTTCGTGATACTATTGCCCAACTTCTTCTTTTTTGTGCAAGATTTTTCAGAAAATCAATATCCAAGTCATTGGCACACAATAACTTGTCAAGCTGATCCGTCTGATTGTGGTGCCTTTACAAGGCACTGCCCTTGGGTGGGTTCCTCACCCCAGGCTGAAGCCAGGGGTTAAGCATGGTTAAGCACCTACGGCGCAAAGTATTGTACCGATCCGACCAATCCGACCGACCAGCTGTCCGTATCCCGTCCGTGTAAAGTCCGTGTAAAGTCCGTGTAAAGTCCGTGTGGGTTGTAGGCGTCAGCCCACGCCAAGTCTTTTCGTTGCTAAAAAATCTTTAATCCTGATCCGGGAGAAGGATGCATTGCCAGGCGCGTGGTGCCAATTCACCGCTGTACGACTGCCACTGCCAGGCTTGGGGCTGAGCAGTGTAGTTTGCCAAAATCAGGGCTTTTTGTCCATCGGCAGGATTCTGCCAGCAGGAATGGAAGACGGCAGGCAATTCGTGAACCCGAGTTTTTAGCTGATTTTCCGGAGTGAAAAGGGTGCGTTGCATGAATTCAACTTGCACGGAATTACACTGCAACTTGTGGGGATCGAGCATGCGTCCGTCAAACAAAAAGTGCCGATTCTGATAATAAAAGCGGGAGGATTGCAGGATGTATTCATAAATCTCTTGGAATTCCGGATCGCTGGCGTGCTCCGCTTTGAGATTGCAGACAGTCGGCTGCATCCCCCAAATGATCGTCCGGGCAAATTCGGCAAAAAATTGCAAGGGATACAAGCGGTGCCAGGCTTTTTCTTCTTTCCAACGCCACTCTTCCGGCCAGTTGGGATCGAAGGGAACAATGCTGTCCGGATGAGCAAAATTGCCGAAGATGGCAATCGCTCCATGGTAAACGACGGAATAGGCCGGAACGACCTCGAAGCGCCCTCCGATACGTTCATAGCTTGGTGCCAGAATGATGCAGGATTCGAACAAGTCCAAATAGGCTTCCACCCCGCTTTCCGTTGAAAGGGAGATGCCTGGATTGTCTTTCAGCATCTCTTGCAGCATTTGACGATAGCCTTGCACTTGGTAGTTGCCGCCACCGGGCGCATGTTCATGTTGCGGATTGTAACAGTTGTAATAGGTGCCGCAACCAATCATGTCCAGATAAACCCCGGGCAGACCAGCCTGATGCAGGGTATGAACTAGCTGACGCATTTTCTGCCGGAAAGGAATACCCATGCCGCACATCGAACCCAGCCAGCGCCCATTGTAAGAATTATAGGCCAAAGCCAACACTTCCCCATCGCGCTGGACAATCGCGGATTCGCGACCACCGTCCTCCCAGCTCGCTGTCTTTGTATCCCAGGACATCCCGTTGGTATAGACTTGCGTGAAAATCCCCTGCTCGGCAAGCTTCTGCAAAGCTGCCCGGAAAACCTGCTCTCCTTCGCGTGGCGGCCAGAACTCCGGATAATCCGTGTCATAGGGGATTTTATGCCACCAATACCAGTCCAATGCCACCGGCAATCCCAGGCGTTGGCGGAGGGTCTCCATCGGAGGCACCACATTGGTGCTCGAGCCGCGATTCCAGACCCAGAGCGCAAGATCACGTAGCGGCATCGAGCGTTTTTTTGCCTGCAGAAACCAAGTCTGTTTTTCGGCCCATTCCCGGTAAATCGAGGCGGCTTCAAACCAGCCTCCCTGGCAAATGACGATGCTATTCTCGAAAGGCAGCTGGAAGGCCTCACGGTTTTCAGGTATCAACGGCAAAAAATGCACGGGGTGGTAGGTCAAGCGATTTTCTTCATCGATGCTGAAACTGAATTCTTTATTGAGGCGTTCCGGGTCCCGATGATCAAAATAGATGCATCGGCTGCCATCTTCCTGATAACAAGCGCAAAACTGAAAAGAGCGAAACTTCCCCATGGGATAATCCTTCAGTCCCGGATCAAGCACCCAGGTCACTTCCCCCATGTTGAACGGAGACAAAATCCGGCTCGACCGTGTAACCGGAAAACGCACAACCGGAAAATGCATTTCCTCGATAAAAAGCGAGGATGAATTGCCTGAGAAGGCTAGGTACCCAACCAAGCGCTGGCCATCGAGTTTCCAAGTCACCGTAACCGCAAACTCCGCTCCAGCCAGATCATGTCCCTGCCAGCGGAAGACTCGCTCGTGGGGATTCGGCGAGGTCATTTCCACTGAATACATGTCCTCCGGACCTATCGTGACCTGGGGTTCCGGCGGCAGCCCCAGCTTCAGGCGCCAGGCGCAGAGCAACTCCTCCAGTTCGCAGCCTGCTTTGGTTAATTGCATCGTTTTCAACATAAGAAGCTTCCTAAATGGTTCACGTTCAAAAAGGGTTCCGCGCCCATTTTATCTACAGATTACTCAGATTAGGCGCGGCTGGTGCTGGTGTGCCGTCGGTACCTCGTTCCGCGCCCATTTTATCCGCGGATTACTCAGATGGGCAGCGATTTTCAGGATTAGGAATTGTAGGATTTTGTATGGACAAGGGACATGGACAAGAATGGACACGATGGACGGAATGGACAAGAATGGACTGCTGAATGGACAATGGACAATGGACAGAAATGGACAATGGACAGGAATGGACACGTACAGCAGGTGACATTTTTTGTGCCTGTCCATTCGTCCATTAAACGTCAAGTCCATCGCGTCCATTCGTGTCCATGATGTCCATTCCTGTCCCTG